>NZ_CP050699.1:4635000-4935000 GCF_005116675.2 Desulfosediminicola ganghwensis | reverse complement strand
GATGTAGGAACGTCCTGTGGACGAATCCGTGGGCAAAATGTCTGCAAGGGAATATTTGTCGATACTTCGGACCCGATTAACTGGAAAGAGTGTACCGCTTGCGACGGGACTGGCAAGGAGTCTGTATCTATAGACTGTGTTGCCTGTCAGGGAAGCGGTTGGATACTGACCAGAAGACGTAGTTAAGGGGAAAATGAATATGCAACGACTTCGATATGTGCTTTTAGCACTGCTATATACTGTTGGCTTGACTGTTAATGCGGTTGCTGCCGACGACAACAACCAGACTATGGAAAACTTCCAGTCCTGGCTTGCCGGCTTTAAAACAGAAGCCATTGGCCAGGGTGTGGATGAAGCAACCTGGAACCTGGCCTTTGAGAGTATCGATGAACCCGACATGAAGGTTCTCGAGAGAGCGGCGTATCAGCCGGAGTTTGTCCAGGAAGTCTGGCAGTATCTCGACAGGAGGATAACTCCAGCCGTGATTGAACGAGGTCGCAGTCTGGCTGAAGAGCATATGGCCACCTTTGCTCTTTTAGAGCGGCAATTTGGCATTAGCCGTTATGTGCTGCTGGCTATCTGGTCTATGGAGTCGAACTACGGGGCTGTACTACAACGGAAAGAAATTCTTCACTATATTCCTCAGGCATTGGCAACGCTGGCCTGGGGGGATGAGAGAAGGAGCGGGTTCGCTCAGTCTCAATTGATTACAGCCTTGAAAATACTGCAAGCCGGGGATATTGATCGTGATGGTATGCTCGGATCATGGGCCGGGGCCATGGGACATACCCAATTTATTCCGACCAGCTATGAGTCCTATGCGGTCGATATCGACGGCAATGGAAAAAGAGATATTTGGAATTCTGTGCCGGACGCATTAGGAACAGCAGCCAATCTGCTTGCCAAAAATGGCTGGCGTGCAGGAAAGACCTGGGGGTATGAGGTCATCTTACCAAAAGGTATAGGCCAGTATGCCGATCAGACAAAAACTTTGGCCGAATGGGCTGAACTTGGAGTAGTTCGACCGGCTGGAAAACAGTTCCCCCGGCCGGGAGATAGTGGAGTTTTAAAAATATTTGCCGGAGAAAATGGTCCAGGTTTTCTCATGATCAAAAACTTTTATGTAATTAAACGGTATAACAACTCAGACAGTTACGCGCTGGCGGTGGGACTCCTGGCAGACAATATTGCAGGCTATGGTGGGATGTCGAAGGAATGGCCCCGTATGAAGAATGATCTCACTGCTGAAGAGCGGCTTGAGATTCAGCGCCTGTTACGTGAGAAAGGGCTGTATGAGGGAGAACTGGATGGTTTTCTCGGTCGTGGTTCCAGATCTGCAATTCGCCAATTCGAAATCCAGACGGGGCTCCAGGTCAATGGTTTGCCGAGTCGTAATGTCCTGGAGGCATTACGGCGCTAATGCTAATTTCTTGACGGTTTCGAGTTGAAATCCGAAAAACAGAGTTTGCCGCAACCCTTTCTAAACGAAAGTGGATATGTATGGTTCTCAAAAGGATGTCCACTGGGGCTGAAGAGAGAAAAATGACTTACCGGCATGGGAAGCCCGGAACTGGAGGGGCGCCTAAAGCGGCTGAGGTGTTTTGCTGGTACGTATAAAGAGGCCTGGAATATTTTGCTGAGCAGGTAGTCGGATGCCCAGCAGGCATGAAGCAAAAAAAGCCCGATGTGTTTCACATCGGGCTTTTTTTTTCTGAAATTCGGTGGGTGAAAATCATCACCCTCTAAAATCAGATTTTAGTACTGTCAGATTCTAGTACTGGGCGACACCGTTTGCATCGGGAATAATGATGACTTCAACGCGCCTGTTCATAGCGTGATCGGAAGAGATCGGCTGTGATTCGCCATAACCGATGGTTGCAATTCTTCTGCCATCAACACCCTGCTGAACGAGGACATTTTTAACTGCAGTCGCACGTCTTTCAGAGAGGCGCTTGTTGTACTCTTCTGCACCACGGGAGTCAGTGTGACCGGCAACCTGAATGTGGGTCTGTGGATAATTGTTCAATACGGTGGCCACTCTGGCAAGTTCGCTAATTCCACCAGATTTGACAGTGGCCGAATCGTAGTCGAAGAAGGCCTCAGACTTGAAGGTTGCTCTGAGTATGTCCTGCTCTCTTCTGATGCTGGCAGCATCAGAAGCCGCGATGGCCTGACGCAGATCCTGCTCCTGACGATCCATGTAGCGACCTACCTGGTTTCCGGTAACACCACCAAGGGCTGCACCGATACCGGCTCCAAGCAGCGTAGCTTCAGTGCTGCCACCGATGGCCTGGCCTACGATGGCACCAAGCCCGGCGCCAACGCCGGCACCGACTGCTGTACCCTGGGTTTGTTTGTTCTGGCCGGCACACCCGGCAAGGGTAAGAGCGAGTACTACAACGAGTACTTTGGAAAAATGGGCCCAGTATTTCTTCATACGAATATCTCCTTACTTATGGTTCTTTAGACACCTGGGGGGGGGGCGTTTGGTCTCGAAAAAGGTTAAATTAACGAATGATTCGTTTTTAAGAGCCTAAAACGCTATCAACTTTGATACCACATTCACCTTGCGATGCAAGATAAAATTGCCAACCGGCAATGAAAACGAATAATGTGAAGGATATCTGCGTATCTGGTTGTAACTGTAGGCTTTAGCTGTATCTGATTGTGGCTGGAAGGAGGAGTGAAAGGGAATAATTGACGGGGTATCAGATGGTTATGGATTGATTAAGGAGAACTGCGGATTGTTGAGGTCGTTGACGCGGAAACCGGTATCTCCTGTTCCATGAAAATAACCGGGTCTGAGAGCGGGGGCTGTTGCCACGATCTCAGGCCCGGAAAATAGCAATTATACAAAGTGCTTACTTGCAGAGAGCATTGTGAAGGGCTCGCTGTGCCTGCGCGAATTGATCACGGTGCACGATAAACTGCATGTTGGTCTGGCGCGAGGTCTGGGAGACAGCAAGTATATTGATACCATCGGTGGCAAGGGCCTGGGATGCTTTGGCCATGATGCCGGGCTGGGCAATATTGGAGCCGATTGCACATACTATTGCCACCAGTGTGGTGGATACAGTTTCAAAGGTATCGCTGAGTTCGGCAACGAGTCTTGGAGTACAGTCTTTTTCCTCAATTATCAGATCAATGGTGTTGGCATTGGTCACTTTACTGATATAGGAGACACCATGTTTGACGAAAACATTCATGATGCGGAGATCAAATCCTACCTCACCCACCATTCTGGTATCATGAATCTCAAGGCATGCGACTGAAGCCGAGCCGGTAACTATCTCGACTTTAGAGGTCGGGGCAATGAACTCTTTGGTGATAGTTGTTCCAGGATGGTCCGGGTCAAATGCATTTTTTACCCGGATCGGGATGGAATTGATCTCAAGTGGCTTGGAGGCTTTGGGGTGAATTGCCTCCATACCGACATCGGCCAGCTGGTCGGCAACATCATAGTTCGTGTTGCAGACCGGGTGAACTTCCTCTTCACCGACAATGAGCGGATCGCCGGAACAGAGATGGTATTCTTTATGAATGATCGCCTCTGAGGCTCCAAGAAGTACTGCCACCTTGGAGAACGTAACCTCAGAGTAACCCCGATCAAATTCCCGCATAATGCCTTCGGTGCCTTTGGTGTAACCGGTGGCGAAACAAATGGTGGAGAAAGGATCGATTTTATCAAAGCTGTCCTTGATGCGGTCATCGATGGTCATCTGTCTGCCATCTTCCCAGCCGCTCAAATCCACGAAAGTAGTATTGTAACCTCTGTTTTTCAGGATATTTGCTGAGTTGAAGGCGCTGTGCATCTCGCCGAGTGAGGCAAGAAGTTCACGTGCAGCGAGTAACACCTCCTGGCGGCTGACATATCCGGAACCGAGAACATTTTCCATAGAACGAAGGATATTGATAGCCAGATCTATGCGATCTCCAATGAAGTCGTTGGCCTCTTTGAGGTCCAGGCCAGCTTCAACGAACTGCTCGTTTAAGGCGAAGAGGGCGTCTCGCAGGGCGAGCAGTTTGATCGGGTAATTTTCCTGTTCAACGAAGAGTTTGTATATCCCTGGTTTTCCGCTTTTCTTGTGCTCGAGAAGCTCGTTGGTTATGCCGGCGTAAGCTGAAACAGTGTAAATACGCCCGTAAATTTCCTGCTCTTTACATAGAATGACATTATCAATGATCTCAGGAAAGCGAGCCATTGATGTTCCACCAATTTTCTCGACACGAAGATTATACGTTCTCATAATTTTTAATGCTGGAGGAGGTTCTAAAAGACCTGAAAACTGAGAGCTGCGGCATGAGCATCAGGTGTTTTGGGATATCCAGGACAGGAGTTCCTGAAAAACGGATGTGCAACCAAGATTTTGATACGGAATCATCCGTACATTTAACAGAGAATGATCTTTTTATCATGGATATCGAATTCAATGCAAGCAGTTTTTCGGCAGCCTTAAAATATACGATTTGATAAATCTTTAATCTGATTGCTCCCGCAACTCTGCAGGACTGGACGGGGGATAAGCGGTGTACTTGGAATTAATCTGTTTAATAGATTATGTGGATGATGGTGCTGAGTAGGAGAAAACTCAAATAAAACACGACCTGATGGAGTGACACTGCCAACTCCCCACCTCAAAAAGCCAAAATCAGGAATAGGCGGCGATCTGAATCGTTTATTTCCACCTGGCCGTAATTTTATCTCTTCAACACGTTGGTCACTTTTACGTAAATAAGTGGTGTACACCTGTTTTCCTGTCGATAATCACTGGTTCAACAAAAAAATTACTATTACGTAAACGTCATTCATGGATTCGCATTGAGGGCGTAATGTGCAACCGATTTGTGCGGAAAGACAAAAGGATGAGCATAAGGTGAGTTGCAATATGTCATCTGTATTATTGATATGTGGGCGTCCGTGATAGCTGAAGGTAGTCATTTTGTGCGATCCTGCTGGTGATGTGCCGTGAGGCTCGTGTGGCGCCTAACCTATTAAAAGACTGTGAGGGCCGTTCCTTTTCTGCTATCTTCTGCGTTATCCGCATGTAGACGTGTGCGGGAACCATTTAGTCACAGAATTACCCGATCTTAAATGAGCTGGTAATACCTCAGCGCAGTAGTATCGATTGCACATTGGGCACAACTTCAGGAAAATGTTTGCACAACCTAATGGCTAGAAGGCTTATTAAGTTCCCGATTAAACGTATTTGTAGTGCTTGACAATGGCTTGATCTCCTTGGTAATTGATGCGTATTCAACTCGTAAATGTGTGTGTTTATCACATAAACCTCAAAGTGCAGTTGAACGTCGGAGGGAAGTGCGCGTATGTCGACAGAACTCGTTTTATCTACAGCAGTATTCTTTGGGTTGGCGATAATTATCCCAGCATTCATGCTTGTTACGGCAATTTTTGGGCCAAGAGCTGGTGGTGTCGCCAAAAATGATCCGTACGAAAGCGGAATCAAGAATGTCGTTGGCCTGGCCGATCAGAAGTTCAGTGTGAAGTTTTATCTGTTGGCCATTCTCTTTCTCATCTTCGATATCGAAGCAGTTTTTATGTATCCGTGGGCGGTAAGTCTCCGTGATCTCGGAATGTTCGGGTTTCTCGAGATGGCTGTGTTCATCGTACTGTTACTTACCGGACTTATTTACATTTTACAGAAAGGGGTGCTCAATTGGCGTTAGGATTGGAAGCCGCTCTAGGCGAAACGGTTATTACCACCAGGCTGGATCAGGTTGTCAATTGGGGCCGACAGTATTCACTGTGGCCAATGGTATTTGGTACCGCATGCTGCGCTATCGAGTTTATGAGTGCCGCTGCCAGTCAGCATGATATCTCACGTTTTGGCGCTGAAGTTGTTCGTTTTTCTCCTCGTCAGGCGGATCTCATGCTGGTCTGTGGAACTATCAGCTACAAGCAGGCACCTATCCTCAAGCGAATTTATGATCAGATGCCGGAACCTAAATGGGTAGTGGCAATGGGGGCATGTGCAAGTTCCGGTGGAATATATGACAACTACTCGACAGTACAGGGGATTCATAACGTAATTCCGGTAGATGTGTATATTTCCGGTTGTCCGCCACGGCCAGAGGCCGTGTTGGATGCGTTGATAAAGATCCAGGAGCAGATCCAGACAGAGAGCGTACTGGAAGATCGTCATAAAGATTACATAGGGATCCTAGACTGATCATGAATGCGAACGTGACTGAAAAAATCTGCAGTTTTTTTCCGGATGTAGAATGCAGGCAAGTGCTTGACTATGTAGAGATCACCGTTCTTCCGGAAAAGCTTGAGGAAACACTTACTAAACTGAAGAACTATCCTGATCTTGATTTCGGGCTGCTGGTGGATATCACAGCGATCGATTATCGGGATTTTCCTGATAAAAAGGATAGTCGCTTCTATGTCGTGTATACCCTGAGGAACTGGCATGATAGCTTGCTGGTTCAGGTTAGGACTCCGGTTGAGGATCCTGAGATAGGGGTGCCCACTTGCTCAAATATCTGGAGTTCAGCAAACTGGGGGGAACGGGAGGTGTATGATCAGTATGGCATTCATTTCATCGGTCATCCTGATCTGCGCAGAATCCT
The DNA here is from genome assembly GCF_005116675.2 of Desulfosediminicola ganghwensis. Taxonomy (NCBI): domain Bacteria; kingdom Pseudomonadati; phylum Thermodesulfobacteriota; class Desulfobulbia; order Desulfobulbales; family Desulfocapsaceae; genus Desulfosediminicola; species Desulfosediminicola ganghwensis. The sequence goes on along the minus strand of NZ_CP050699.1, from coordinate 4,928,409 downwards.
GAACCACTGGCAATTCGAAGGACATCCATTACGTAAGGATTACGACATCGTCAAAAGGCAGGTCTGCCATGAGACCTACTCCATGGAAGACGAGATCAAGGCGAGGTTGCAATCGAAGGGGGTCGATGAGACCACCATGAAGGATATCAATACCGAGATCATGTTTCTGAATCTCGGACCATCTCACCCCGCGACCCACGGTGCGATCCGCATCTTCACCGCTCTCGATGGTGAGAGTATCCTGGCTAACGTTAACGAGATCGGTTATCTCCACCGTGGCTTCGAAAAGACAGCAGAAGACAGAACGTACAATCAGATAGTGCCGCTGACCGACCGGTTGAATTATTGCTCATCCATGATGAACAATATCGCTTACGTGAAGGCGGTAGAGTCATGGATGGGGATAGAGATTACCGAGCGGGCCAAGTTCATGCGGGTAGTCCTCTCGGAGTTCTACAGGGTACAGGATCACCTGGTCTGTATAGCGGCGAATCTGGTTGATATGGGAGGCCTTACCAACTACTGGTACCTCTACAACGAAAAAGAGTCCTCATATGATCTTATTTCACGTTTGACCGGTGCCCGTCTGACCAGCTCTTTCACAAGGATCGGTGGGATGTATCGCGATTTTTATGAGGGTTGGGAGCATGACATGGAAGCGCAACTGAAGACCATTGAAAAAGGTGTTTCAGATTCGCTGGCGCTGGTACTCAAGAACCGGATCGTCCATGACCGTACCCAGGGCGTCTGTGTCCTGCCGAAAGATACGGCACTCTCCTATGGCTTCACCGGGCCATGCCTGAGAGCGAGCGGTGTGCCATTCGATCTCAGAAAAGATAACCCGTATTACAACTACGAATCTTTCGACTTCAATATTCCGGTGGGCTCCAGCGGTGATATCTACGATCGTATTATGGTCAGATTCGAGGAGATTTTCGAGTCGATAAAAATTATCCGTCAGGCCATGAAATATATTCCTGAAGGGCCTGTCTTCATTGACGATCATTCAGCAGTGCTTCCGCCAAAAGAGCAGGTGTACGGCAATATTGAAGGCCTTGCCAACCACTTCAAACTGGTCATTGAAGGAATCAAAGTACCTAAAGGTGAGTGGTATGACAGCTTTGAGGCTGCTAACGGGGAATTGGGCTTTCACTTTGTTTCCGACGGATCTGGCAAACCCTACAAACTCAAGGTGCGTCCGCCATGTTTTTACATAATGGGTGGATTCCATGAGATGGTCGAAGGCGAGATGATCGCAGACGCCGTAATCAATCTTGGGAGTATCAACATTATTGGCGGGGAGTTAGACAGATGAGCGACAGATCAGAGCTGATTACCACAGGAAAGGAGTTCACTTTCGACGAGGTGCGTGACGCCGAGTTTGAGCGGTTGGTCAAGCGCTATCCTACCCGCGAATCGATGATCCTGCCGGCGCTCTGGCTGGTACAGGAACAGGCGGGCTGGATCAGTGTGGAGGCCATGGCCTATATCGCCGACAGGATCGGTACCTTCGCTGCCAAAGTCTATGAGGCTGCGACCTTTTACACCATGTTCAACCTCAAGCCCCTGGGCAAATATCATATCTGCGTTTGCCGTACACTTTCCTGCTGGCTGCGGGAAAAACAGGAGATTGTCGACTATTTGGGTCAGGAAGTTGGGGTGCAGCCGGGCAAGGTGAGTGAGGATGGTCGATTCAGTCTTGAAGAGGTCGAATGTCTTGGTCATTGCGGTACAGCGCCTGTTGTCCAGGTAAACGGAGAGTTTTACGAGGAGATGGATGTGGACAAGATCAAAGCTCTACTGGCCACGCTGGAATAGGAGGTGCGACCATGCATGAAATGGAAGTGAAAATTCTCAGCGAAAAGTTTGAAATTGAAAATGCGAATCTCCTGAAAGTGGCCAAGGAGCATGGTGCCTACTCGACACTGGATAAGCTGTTTTCAATGGAACCTGTCGATGTCACGGAAGAGGTGAAAAAAGCGGGTTTGCGTGGTCGGGGTGGAGCAGGTTTTCCCGCTGGCGTCAAGTGGGGATTTCTCCCCAAAGATACTGGCAAACCGACCTATTTAGCTGTCAACTCCGATGAGTCTGAACCAGCGACCTTTAAGGACAGGTACATCCTCGTTCGTGATCCGCATATGCTGATCGAGGGGATCATCATCTGCTGCTGGGCCATTGGTTGTCACGACGTTTATATCTACATCCGCGGTGAATATACCACCCAGGTCAAGGTGTTGCAGGCTGCAATCGATGAGGCGTATGCGGCTGGCTATCTGGGAGAAAAAGTCGCTGGTCAGGATTTCAGAATCGACGTTACGGTTCATCGTGGTGCAGGCGCCTATGTTTGTGGTGAAGAGACTGCGCTGCTGGAGTCAATCGAGGGCAAGAAAGGACAACCCAGGTCAAAACCGCCTTTTCCGGCGGTGGAAGGACTCTATGGTTGCCCGACTATCATCAATAATGTGCAGACCATCGCCAGCCTGCCTTTCATCATGACCAATGGTGCGGAGGCATATAGCGTCTACGGTACCGAGAAAAGCGCGGGAACACACCTGTTCGGCATATCGGGACACGTTGAAAAGCCCGGGATGTACGAGTTGCCGCTTGGGCTGCCATTGCTGGAGGTCCTCGAAAAGGTTGCCGGTGGTGTCTGGAAGGGACGCAAGCTGAAGGGTGTTATCCCTGGTGGAAGCTCAACACCGGTGTTGACCGCTGAAGAAGCCAAAACAGTAACGCTTGATTACGAGTCCATGGCGGAACATGGCACCATGTTCGGTTCCGGCGGTATCGTGGTCCTCGATGAGACTGTGGATGTGGTCAAACTGGTGCAGAATCTCATCCACTTCTATCACCATGAGTCCTGCGGTCAGTGTACACCCTGTCGTGAGGGGCTCGGCTGGATGAAGAAGATCATCGGGAAGTTGCTGGAAGGCGAGGGTACCATGGCGGATATAGAGCTGCTCAGGGAACTCTGCGACAACATTGAGATGAAAACCGTCTGTGTACTTTCGGCTGCCTGTACCATGCCGGTGCGCAGTTATCTGGATAAGTTCCGGCATGAGTTTGAGGCATACGCGAAAGACAGAGTGAATAGTGCACCTGCAAATGTCGAGCTGCAACGGAATTAGGGGTGATCATGGCTGATATGCTGAAATTATTTGTAAACGGCGAGGAGGTAGAGGTCGAATCCGGCAAGAACCTGATTGATGCAATCGGTGCGGTCGGAATTGAGATTCCTCATCTCTGTTATCATCCTGCTTTGGGTGCCGATGGCAACTGCAGGATGTGCCTGGTTGGTATCGAGGATGGCAGGCCACCGCTGGTGCCGGCCTGCAAGACTCCGGCGATGGAGGGGATGCGGGTCCAGCTTGATACTGAAAAAATTAAAAAGATCCAGCGCGATGTTATGGAGCTGGAGCTCATCAACCACCCGGTGGATTGTCCGATTTGTGATCAGGCGGGTGAATGCAAGCTGCAGGATTATTACATGGAGCATGACCTGCAGGAGAGCAGGATGCGGGTTGCCCAGGTGAAAAAGTCCAAGAATCTGGATTTTGGCTGCGGCGTAGTTCACGATCAGGAACGCTGTGTACTCTGCGGGCGCTGTGTACGGTTTACCAGGCAGATAACCGGGACTGGTGAACTGGGAATCGTCAATCGAACGGATACTGCCAGAGTAAACATCTTCCCTGGTAGACCCTTGAACAATCGATACGCCCTCAATGTGGTCGATCTTTGCCCGGTTGGTGCCATGACCAGCAGAGATTTTCGTTTCAGTCAGCGGGTCTGGTTCCTGAAAAAGGATGAAGGGATCTGTCATGGCTGCGCGAAGGGATGCAACATCCATATCGATCATAATCGCGAAAAATATAAAGATGACGTGATTTACCGCTACCGCGCCCGTCATAACGATCTGGTCAATGGCTACTTCATCTGTGATGAGGGGCGGATGAGCTATAAGAGTGAAAATGAGAACCGTCTGACTGAGGCCACGGTAAAGGGTGATCTGGTAGCAGTCAGTGAAGCGGTGCATACCATCAGGCAGGAGCTTAGCGAGGCAAAAAAACCGCTGATATTGGTTTCACCCAACTCAAGCCTGGAGCAACAGTGGGCAGTAAAACGGTTGGCAACCTTGTCGGGGGTAGAATGTTTTGGCTACAGCGATGCGTACATCAAAGAGGGTGACGGAGACGACTACCTGATCCGGGATGACAAGTCAGCCAACCGCAAAGGGTTGGAACTCATTGAAATAGAAACCAGCAAACAACGTTTTGAGGAGGCCCTGGCCGAGTGTGACCTGCTGGTAAATTTTGATAACGATCTGTTCAGATTTGATGCCAATGAAGAGATGAAGGCGGTGGTTGCAGGCAAGAAGGTGATCGCCATCTCAACTCATGCCAACTATCTGACGGATAACGGGACTGTAGTTTTGCCGGTGGCATCATACAGCGAATATGGCGGCTGCGTCGTCAATGAGGATGGGATTCTGCAAGCCTTCTCACCGGTGGTTCGAAAAAACGAAGAACTGATCGATGTTCTGGAAGTTACCCGTATGCTGGGTGGCGATGTTAGCGATAGTGGTCAGGCCTGGTCAGGGATACGAAGTGCTGTACCTGAGCTGGCCGAGGTTCAACCGGATCTGATCCCGGCAGAGGGATTGCAACTTTCAGTGAGTGAGGAGGCCCATGTCAGCGCTTGATATTCTTCTAATCGTTGTTCGTATAGCCTTCGGTGCCTTTGTCCCTCTCAGCTTTGTGGCTGTGTTGGTATGGATGGAGCGGCGTGGTGCAGGTTTCTTTCAGGATCGTGCCGGCCCAAACCGTTGTAATGTGATGGGTTACAGAGCCGCCGGTCTCATTCAGAATATCGCCGATGCAGTAAAGTTGATATTCAAAGAGGACATCGTTCCGGGCCATATCAAACACAAGTTTTATTTCATCCTGGCGCCATCACTGGTTTTCATAACCGCCATCCTCTCTTTTGCGGTTGTTCCTTTCGCCGATACTCTGGTGCTTGGAGAAAATTCATACGTGATGCAGGCAATTCCGACTGATGTCGGCATTCTCTGGTTTCTCGCGGTGGTCGGCTTTGGTGTCTACGGGATAATTCTGGCTGGTTGGTCATCACATAACAAATATGGTGTGCTTGGTGGATTGCGGGCAGCAGCCCAGGTGATCAGTTATGAAATTCCGATGGGACTTGCCCTTGTGGCTCTCCTTACGGTGTACAGCACGGTGAACCTGAGCGAAATGGCGCAATTTCAAGGCCAGTTGCTGTTCGGCTTTATTCCGATGTGGGGTGTTTTTTTACAGCCAATTGGCGTAATCATCTTCATCGTTGCCGCCTTTGCCGAGACCAACCGTACGCCGTTTGACCTGGCGGAAGGCGAAAGCGAGATAGTTGCAGGCTTTCATGTGGAATACTCCTCCATGAAGTTTGCCCTGTTTTTCATGGGTGAGTATGTGGCCATGTTTGTTTCTTCGGCACTGATTGTCACCCTTTATTTCGGCAGTTACCAGATCCCGTGGTTCAGCACCGAGACTCTTGTCAATCATATCAAACCGGTGGCGTTGGTACTAATGGTGGCAATACCGGTTGCCGCCTATTACTTCGCAAACTGGATGAAGAAAAACAACAGGAGCCACTACGATCGTCCGGACGATCCCCGGGTACGTGAAGCCAAGGCATATGCTGCGGTGCTCTGGAGCCTGGTGGTAATTCTTGAAGTGATCTTCATAAGCTTTCTGATCTTTTCTTCAGGTGAGTCCGGCAGCAGGGTATTGGTGGCATTACTGCAGATGGGATGTTTCCTGTTCAAGACCTTTCTGATGTGCTTCGTCTATGTCTGGGTGCGGTGGACCCTCCCCCGGTTCCGCTACGATCAGCTGCAGAGACTTGGTTGGCAGAAACTTTTGCCACTGGCTCTGCTCAACATCTTCATTACCAGTGCAGTAGTCGTATCACTGGGCTGAGGGACGTTTATGACTGCAAAAGTAAAAACCATTGAACGAAAAGGTGGAACATTTCTCGAGCAGCTCTATCTGGTCGAAGTGGTCAAGGGGATGGTTGTAACGTTTGGTCACTTCTTCAGAAACCTGATGGATAACTCGCGACTTTATGTACGCCATTACCCGGAGGTACAACCGGAAATTACTTCTCGCTGGCGGGGAAGGCACCGGTTGACCAAGAGGGAAGACGGTACGGTGAAATGCGTAGCCTGTTTCATGTGCCAGACAAACTGCCCTTCAAAATGCATCATGATTGAGGCAGGGGAACGGACAGATGGTGTTACGGAGAAAATGCCGGTCAAATTCGACATCGACCTGCTTGAGTGCATTTACTGCGGATATTGTGTGGAGGCATGTCCGCTTGATGCCATTCGCATGGACACTGGAATCTTTTCAGTAACCAGCTATACGAGGGAATCAATGATGCTCCGCCTGAATGACCTGCTTGAAACGCCTGCTGGTTTTACAGAAGACGAATACAAGAAAGGAGGATGCTGATATCATGATTTCAACGTTGCTCTTTTTCGGATTTTCTATCCTTGCCGTTGCGGGCGCTCTTGGCTTAGTGCTCTTGCGCCATCCCATGAACGGGGCGATGAGTTTCATCATTACCCTTATTTCACTGGCTGGACTTTACGCGCTGCTCTCCGCTAAGCTGATTTTTGCCATTCAGCTTATTGTCTATGCCGGCGCTATCATGTCGCTGATCCTGTTCATTATCATGTTTCTGAATATTGGCGAGAAGGACCTCCCCGATGAGTCGGGTCGTTGGCTCTATTTTATCGGTGGAGCGGTGGTTATCACCCCACTGGCCATGTTCCTGCTGAAAGTCATTGGCAGAGTGCCTGGCGGTGATGCCCAAATCGTTGGTAACGGCTTTGGCAGCGTGAAGGGCGTTGGCTCTGTCCTGTTTCAGGAATGGCTGCTGCCGTTCGAGGTGGTTTCAATTCTACTGCTGGTGGCACTGGTTGGTGCGGTTGTGTTGGCTGGTAAAAGGGAGGATAGGGCGTGATTGTCAATTATCTATCGTTAAGCGTCATACTCTTTTGTCTCGGGCTGCTCGGTGTCATTTCCCGGCGTAACGTATTCACGGTGTTTATGTCCATTGAGCTTATGCTCAATGCCGCCAATCTCATGTTTGTCGCGGTAGCGCGATTGCATGAGAGTATGGACGGGCATGTACTGGCCCTTATGGTCATGGCTGTTGCCGCTGCGGAGGCCGCGTTGGCGCTGGCAGTCGTAATTCTTCTGCATAAGCATAAAGGCAACCTGGATACCAACGTATTCAGCCTGCTCAGAGGGTGACAAGATGGAACATAATGTGAATTTTCTTGCAGCAATCCCGATGATGCCGCTTGTTGGGGCCCTGGTTCTGGGGATACTCCATCTGCTGTACTGCAAAGGGATACGCTTTTCTGAAAAAGTATACGGGATTTTAGCCTGCATAGGTCCGGCACTTGCGACCTTGATGGCTATAAAGGTCTATTTCAACCTGAGGTTATTTCCGGAAGAGGCACGCTTCATGGTCCAGGAAGCGTATACCTGGATTCAGGTGGGAGAAATGAACATAACCATGGGGTTTCTTGCAGACCCGTTGAGTTCGTTGATGCTCCTCTTTGTGACCTTCATCGGCACCCTGATTCATGTATACTCAGTCGGTTATATGGCTGAAGATGAGAATTTCCCGAAATTCTTTTCTTACCTGAACCTGTTCCTCGGTTCGATGTTGATCCTGGTACTTGGTAACGGTCCGGTCGTTATGTTTGTCGGTTGGGAGGGGGTTGGGCTTTGTTCCTATCTGTTGATCAGTTACTACTCCACCGATACCGATAATGTACTGGCTGGGAATAAGGCATTTATCGTAAATCGTATTGGCGACCTGGGCTTTGTGTTGGGTATGGCATTCCTCTTTTGGGGGATCGGCTCAGGCGGTTTCGATTATCTGTCTTTAAGAGAAAATGTTCATCAGCTCACACCGGCTGTTGCCATGGCAGCCTGTCTGCTGCTTTTTGTTGGCGCAACCGGTAAATCTGCGCAGATTCCTCTCTATGTCTGGTTACCGGATGCCATGGCCGGTCCAACTCCTGTTTCTGCGCTGATTCATGCGGCAACAATGGTTACCGCGGGTGTCTATATGGTAGCCCGGTTCAGCTTCCTCTATGTCGAGGTACCGCTTGCCGGAACCATAATCGCCTGGACCGGTATTCTGACAGCGCTGCTTGCGGCAATCTTCGGCTGCTTCCAAAGAGATATCAAAAAGATCCTGGCCTACTCAACAGTGAGCCAGCTGGGCTACATGTTTGCCGGTGTCGGGGTCGCGGCCTATTCAGCCGGCATTTTTCACGTTTTCACCCATGCCTTTTTCAAGGCGTTGCTCTTTCTCGGTGCCGGTTCGGTAATTCATGCCCTCCATCATGAACAGGACATATGGAAAATGGGTGGCTTGAAAGAGAAGATGCCGATTACGTACGCGACCATGCTGATCGGTGCCCTGGCTCTGGCAGGTTGCCCGCTGTTATCAGGATTTTTTAGTAAGGATGAAATTCTCTTTATGGCGCTGGCCACCGGTCATGAAGGCGTCTGGCTGGTTGGGCTGTTGGTGGCAGTGATGACGGCGTATTACACCTTCAGGATGTTTTTCGTGGTCTTTCACGGTACACCGCGGGACCAGCACGCATACGATGCAGCCCATGAGTCTCCGAAAGTAATGACCGTACCTCTGATTATTCTGGCCGTCGGTGCCGCATTTGCCGGTTATCTGAATATACCGTCGATCTTTGGAGGTCATCTCCAGGTAAGTCACTGGTTGGCTCCAAGTCTTGCCGAGCACCATCCGCACGTCAGCGCCTGGGTAGAGGTTATAGCTGTGGCCAGCAGTATCGTGGCCTTTGCATTAGGTATCTATATTGCCTGGAAGAAATTTGGTGTCGAGACAGCGGAAGAACCTTTCTATAGAGGTTTCAAGGACTTCGCATACAACAAGTTCTTTGTGGACGAGCTGTATCACTCTCTGCTGGTCGCCCCATACAAGCAATTCGGCCGCACAATCTGGAAGGGAATTGAGCCTTTTGTGACTGATGGCCCAGTAAAATTTGCGGTATGGCTTTACGGTGCACTGGCCAATGCGTTCAAAGTCGTACAGGCAGGGTATGTACGGGTGTATGCAATCTACATGGTTATCGGGCTCAGCGTGCTGAGTGTGGTGATCTCCCACTCACTGAATCTGTAAAGGTGGAATAATGTATGAGAATATCCTGACAGTAATGATCTTTCTGCCTATCCTTGCCGGTTTTGGTGTGCTGGTGCTGCCCATGAAGAATGAGGCGGCACGGGCCGTCGGCCTGGTGGCGGCGATTCTGGTTGTTATTCTGGGATTGAGGATCTTTTTCAACTTTGCCGGTACCGGTGGCTTTGAGTTTACCGAGAGGGTGGAGTTGTTTGAATCGGTGGGAATCAGCTACAGCCTGGGTGTTGATGGCATCTCGTTTCTGGTGCTGATGGCTGGAGCGTGTTTATTTCCAATGGCATACCTGCTGCTTACGACTAAGAACAAGGGGTATTATGCCAATATGCTTATAGCTCAGGGTGCCATGATCGGAGCCATTGCTGCGACTGACATGATCCTGTTCTATGTGTTCTGGGAAGTGATGCTGCTGCCGATTTTCTTTATGATAGGACTTTATGGCGGCCCGAGCAGGCTGCATGCAACTCTGAAGATTACCCTTTACACCATTGCCGGTTCGCTCTTTATGCTGGCAGCGATCATTTATATCGGGGTCGTCTATCACTATCAGACCGGGAGCTGGAGTTTTAACATCACAGATCTGATGGCGCTCAATCTTGCAGGTGGCCCTGCTACAGCAGCGTTTATCTTCTTCATGTTCGCTTTTGCCATCAAGATACCGCTCTTTCCATTCCATACCTGGTTACCAGACGCGTACACCGAGGCTCCTACTGCTGCAACGTTCCTGTTGTCAGCAATTATGGCAAAAATTGGCGTCTACGCTGTAATTCGCTTTGTGCTGCCGATTTTTGCGGAAGAGTTCGCGCGCTTTGCCTTGCTGTTGGCCTATTCCGGCGTGATCGGCATGATGTACTGCGGTATCGCTGCAATTGCCCAGAAAGATTTCAAGCGTATGCTGGCTTTTTCTTCAGCTTCACATATGGGAATTATCGCACTCGGTATTTTCTGTATGAACCTGCAGGCCCTGACCGGAACCCTGTACCAGATTGTAGCCCATGCCACCAGCACAGGAGTGCTCTTTCTTTTACTTGGCATCATAGAAGAGCGGATGGATACAAGAACCATTGGCGATCTGGGCGGAATTGCCTACAAGGCTCCGATCTTTGCCACCTTTTTTGCAGTGGCTATGCTCGCATCTGTCGGTTTGCCGGGTACGAGTGGCTTTATCGGAGAATTTCTGATCATTCTGGGAGCGGTGAAGTTTAATATCACCATCGGCGTATTGGCGGGCACAACACTGATTATCGGTGTCTGCTATATGCTCTGGATGTTCCAGCGGGTCTTCTTTGAAAAGCTCACTGAGAAGACCGAAAAGTTTACCGATCTCTCCCCAATAGAGACACTGACCATTTTGCCGATAGTGGTGCTGATCATTGTTATGGGTATTTACCCGCAGCCTTTCCTCGATAAGGTGGCGCCGGCGGCAAAGCAGCAACTTGCCCAGGTGCTTACGGAGCAGCATCAGGTCGCGGATTCCGCTGATCCCCTGATGGAACAAATAGAGCAAAAGAATTGAGGCCAGACAGACTATGATGGATTTTATTGTACTATTTCCACTGATAGTAGTAGGTGCCGGAGCAATCATCCTGATGCTGATGGCATCAATGAAGAGCCTCGGTGAAGGTAACACGGCTTTAGCCGCCCTGGGCATATTTGCCTTGGCCTTTGCTGTTCAGCTCATGGTGAGTGCCACTGAAAGCGTTACGCCATATGGCGGGATTTTTAACGGGATGCTTGTGGCCAACGGTTTCACCAAAGTGGCCGGGCTCATAATCATTGCCAGTGGTTTTGTCAGTTGCCTGACTGCGCAATCCTATTTTACCCAGAATAAATTCTATTCAGCCGAATTTTACAGTCTCATTATGTTCGCTGCCTGTGGCATGCTGCTGCTGACAATGTCAGCCGAATTAATTACGCTGTTTATCTCGCTGGAGATTATGTCGCTGGCTATCTATGTGCTGGTAGGCTATGACCGGACCAATATAAAACGGTCGGAAGCTGTACTGAAATATCTGATGCTTGGTGCCTTTGCCGGTGCTTTTTTCACTATGGGCACAGCCTTTGTTTATGCTGCGGTCAATTCCACACGGTTCGTTGATATAGCCGGTCATCTGAGTACCACCAGTTTTCTGGAGAGTCCGGCCATGGCGGCCGGTGCTTTTCTGGTAATTGTTGCCTTTCTCTTTAAAGTAGCCGCATTTCCATTTCATGCCTGGGTTGTGGATGTGTATGATGGTGCACCGCTGCCGGTGACAGGTTTTATGGCGACTGCGGTGAAAACCGCAGTCTTTGCTGTATTTGCAAATTTCCTTATCATTGATGATGGCTTAAAGGGTGTCTGGGTCGAGTATCTCTTCTATATCGCGGTACTGACCATGTTTGCCGGCAACTTAATCGCCATCGGGCAGAATAGCCTTAAACGCATGCTGGCTGCATCGGGCATCGTTCACACCGGTTATCTGCTGGTTGCACTGGTTGCGGTTGGCACAGAAAACTTCACCGGTGGGGTCATCCTCTACTATCTCGCTGCGTATGCAGTTGCCACTCTGGGTGTTTTTGCTGCTCTTTCCTATCTCGGCGGAGAAAATGAGCGCCGTGATACTTTCGAGCATTTCAAAGGCCTTGCCAAGGTTCGGCCATATTCGGCGGCGGCGATAACCATCTTCATGCTGTCAATGGCAGGTATTCCACCCACGGCCGGGTTCATGGGTAAATTCTACATAATTGCCGACGCGATCCGGGCCGGTTACATGCTACTGGCAGTGCTGGCAATAGTCTCCAGTGTACTTTCCATGTGGTACTATCTGCGCCTGGTAGTGATGATGTACTTCAAGGAACCGGAGGAAGAATTTGAAACTACGGGAATGTCTCTGGCACCGATTGGCACCGCACTCCTGGCGGTATGTGTTTTTGCCATCGGCTTTTACCCGGTTCTGCTTTAAGGGTCTGGCAGGCTTCCGAAGGTCTGCGCTCTGAGTGTGGGGTTCACCCCACCGCAAGTCGTGTGTAGTATATTTTTTTCTTGAAAGAGAAAATGGTAAAGAACGCAGTTTGTAGGCACTGGAGACTATACCGTTAGGGACTTCTCACAATTCCAGGGAGTGATAGCCATGAAAGTTCGTGATATATTGCAGCAGAAAGGATCTCGAGTCATCTCAATCCATGAAGACGCACTGCTCACCGACGTGATGTCGCTCTTTTTTGCCAATAAAGTTGGCTCATTGCTTGTAGTTGACAAGAATGACGTAATCAAAGGGATAGTTGCCCCAAATGATATTTTACGAGCTGTACACAACAGGCTTGATCTTGTGCCGAAGATGACAGTGCGAGAGGTTATGGTCACCGACCTGATCGTGGCAACCCCTGATGATGATATAGCATATCTTCAGAATATCATGACTGAAAACAGGGTCCGTCACATCCCCGTTCTTGATCTGGGAAAGTTAATGGGACTTGTTTCTATCGGCGATGTGGTCAAAGCCCAGATGACTGAAAAGACAGTGGAAAACAGATATCTTAAAGACTATATTGAAGGCAAGTATCCAGCATAAACCGCAGTTGTTTCATGGTTCACTCATTTCTCCTTGAGTTTTACCATAGTTCCCTGTCGCACTCTTTCCTCCTTTGCTGTGTGGCAGGGAATTTTTTTGTCTTTCAGCCTGAATTTGTCACGGGCAGTATGTCGAAATAAACATGAAAGACGTGATTGCAGGAATTACCTCAATTCGGCCTGCCAATATGTTCGCGAAGGACTTCCCCGGAACGACCTCATCTCCAATCCGTTCAACTACCCTCTGAGCCGATATGTATTGCCAAGGCTTGAACCTTGGAATAATTTGTCTGTAATTAATTGGGATTGAGTTCATTTTCTTATTGGTATCCACTTACATTTTGGGACATACGTGGTTATGCTATCGATCGGAAAATAATGTATTTGATATCGGATAATTTGTATTAGAAGGTGATTTACGTGAATATATTCAGGAAAAAGACTTTAACACGGCTTGCTCGAACGTGCGGTTGAGCGGCAAAAATTGGTCCGGCGGACTTGTCGGACGCACTCAAAGGATTCAATTCACCGATTGATCCAGACCTGCTTGTTGGCTTTGAGACTTCAGACGATGCCGCGGTATATAGGATTTCTGATGATGTTGCGATGATCAATACTGTGGATTTTATTACTCCACCGGTTGATGATCCATATTGGTTTGGCCAGATCTCAGCGGCGAATTCCATTTCAGACGTTTACTCCATGGGAGGAAAGCCGCTTACAGCGCTCAATGTTGTTATGTTTCCAACAAAACATCTCGACATGGGGGTGTTGAGGGAAATTCTGAAAGGTGGCCATGACAAGGTAATGGAGGCCGGTGCCTGTCTTGTCGGAGGACATTCGGTGGATGATAACGAGCCAAAGTATGGGCTTTGTGTGAATGGGTCGGTACATCCTGACCGTATCATCACCAATGCCGGTGCACAACCGGGAGACGCTCTCATTCTCACCAAGCCTCTCGGCTCAGGTGTACTCTTTAACGCGGTACGGGCCGGTAAATTTGATTTTAATGATCTTGCCCGTGAGACTCTTCCCCTGATTGCCGCATTAAATGACAAAGCAATGGACCTGGCGTTGCAGTATGACGTTCATGCAGCCACAGATGTTACCGGGTTTGGTATCCTTGGGCATTCGCTGGAGATGGCATTAGCCAGCAATACGCATATTACCCTCGATTATTCCAGGCTACCCTTTTATGAGGGTGCACCGGAGATGTACAAAAAGGGTGAAACCACCGGCAGTAATGGTGCCAACAGGGCCATGGTGGCGCGATACAATCTCATGGTCGGAAAGAAATTGAGCAAAGCAGAGGAAGAGTTGATGTATGACCCGCAAACTTCCGGCGGCTTATTGATAGCTGTGCCGAGCGATCAGGCTGACCAACTCGTGAAAGATATGCGCGAGGCAGGGATCAGCACAGCGGTGCGGGTAGCTGAGGTTACAGATGAGAATACAGGGCTGACGGTCAGGTAAGATTGTGACCAGGCGCTGGTTAACCCACCAATACATCTAATCAAAAGGTTGCTCACCCCATTCTTTCTGCTTATCAGGAAAACAAAAGCCCTATGTCAACGAAGACACAGGGCTTTTGTCTGTATAAGCTCAAACAAACCGGCATAATTGGAATTACTGAACCAGTTTTCGTCGCGAATTCTCTATCAGTGAATCATTGATTTCAATCAGGTTCAGGTCCTGACCGGCAAAACTTTTCGATTTAAGACAAAGGTTTATGGCCTGGGAGTAGTCCTGCTGGCGGTATTTTATCTGGGCCATAGTGTACCAGTAGTAGCCGTTTCTCGGCTCGATTCTCAAGGCACGTTCCATTGTCATCTCGGCTTGCTTGTATTCCGATTTTTTTAATGATTCGCGTGCAGTCTGGTAAAGAGCGGCTGCAGCTCCGGTCTCTGAGGGTGGGGCCTCGAGGGTAGGTTCCGGGGCAATGGGCGCCACTGTTATGGGTTGCTCCATTGGGAGATCTTCCGGTAATTGGGTAGGCTCACCGGGGAACTCGGTAGGATAGCCGGGATAGGTCGGGCTTGTCGGGTATTGCGGCTGTTCAGGCGTACCGGGGTAGGGCGGAACGACCCTTTTACCGGAACATCCGTGGAGCAATAACGCAGTCAGAACGATCAGGGCGATCTGGCAGATGTGTGCGCGACGGGCTTTGCAGGTATCTTTTTTCATTGTCTCGAATGTGATTTATTTGATCATATTTCCCATCTGGTCAAAAAACCGGCGGGCGCCATTTTCAAATTTCTTAAGTTGGTGACCTGGTGTTTGCCAGAAAGATTGAGGTTCAGTTCCTTTGATAAATGGGAGCATGGTGCCGTCATCTTGATAATATGTGGGCTCAAGCGTGTCGTTATCAATACGTTTCCATATAATATCTGCGGGTTGAACTGGTTTGTTCATGTTTGGATCAAGCTGGGTAAATAAATCGACCCATACCCGTAATGCTCCGGAAGAACCGGTCAGTTTGACAGAAGAATTATCATCATTGCCAAGCCAGACCACACCAATATGGTTATCTGAAAAGCCTGCAAACCAGCTGTCACGCAAATCGTTGGTGGTACCGGTTTTGCCGGCAAACCGATATTTACGGGCAGGTCCGTACCCGGCACCGGTGCCTTCAGTCATCACCAACTCCATGGCATGGGTGATCAGAAAGATCTGTTCTGGCGAAAACCTCTGCTCAACCTCAAGTCCATATCGAGTCAACAGTTCATTGTTTGAATCCATGACACTTTCGATAGCCCTGAGCGGTTGATAAAACCCTCCTGAACCGATTGTCTGGTAGATCTGGCTCATTTCAAACGGTGTCATGTTAATGGCACCCAGCAGTAAGGATGGGTACTCATTGATGGGGCCATCATAGCCAAGCTCGTGAAGTGTCTCAATGACACTCGGCAACCCAATATTCATGCCAAGGTTGACTGTTGCAAGATTATAAGATTTTGCGAGAGCCTTGTACAGAGGAACCACTCCATACTCACGATGGCTGAAGTTTCTCGGCTTCCAGGTTTTACCATCAATTTCAATCTCCACAGTGTGGTCCATGACGGGAGAAGCGAGGGTATATCCAGCATCAATGGCAGAAAGGTATATGGCTGGTTTGAGTACCGAGCCGACTAAACGTTTAGCTCGAAGGGCTCTATTGAAACCTGTATCAATTGGCTGGACGCTGCCTGCCAGAGCAAGAACCTCCCCGCTGTCACGACCCGTAACTATTGCAGCTCCCTGTAACGAGTCATTGCCACTGCTTTTACTCAGAGATTCATATGAGTTCTGTAACTGTTCCTCAACTGTCCACTGTGTCTGGGGGTTGAGGGTGGTGAGGATTTTCAGCCCATTACTTTTCAGGTCATTCTCATCATAATCATCTTTTAGCTGCTGCTGAACAAGATCGAGAAAGGCAGGAAACCGGTTAAGACCGCTTTCTCTGTGGGTTATATCGGAGATGGGAGCGTCCAGCGCCTCTTCGTATTGCTGTTGAGTGATAAGGTTGTCACTATGCATGACCGATAATACGGTGTTCCTGCGATTTATGCACCGTTTAGGGTTTCGCCTTGGATCATAGTAGGAAGGCCCTTTTATCATGCCTATCAGGGTGGCAATTTGGGCAACCGAGAGATTGTCAAGATCACGCTGGAAATAGAAATGGCTGGCGAGGCCAAAGCCATGGATAGCTCGTGAGCCGTCCTGGCCAAGAAAAACCTCGTTCAGGTAGGCGGTGAGAATCTCTTCTTTTGAGTAATTATAGTCGAGCAAAAGCGCCATCACCGCTTCCTGAATTTTCCGCTCAAGGGTCCGCTCGTGGTTGAGGAAGAAATTCTTGACCAGCTGTTGGGTCAGGGTGGAGCCACCTTGAACGGTTCTGCCCGCCTTGATATTGGCGACCAGCGCCCGGGCGATACCAATTGGATCGACACCTTGGTGTTTGAAGTAACTTTTGTCTTCAACAGCAATGAGGCCCAGTTTAAGTATTTCCGGTACGTCTTCAGGGGTGAGAATTAACCTGTCTTCATGCACCAGAGGGTGAAAGCTGCCAATCTGTGCTGGATCAATCCGGATGAATGGTAAATTTTCAGTATGGTCGGCAGTGGTAAGTGTACTGACACGGTTAGCCTTGATGCTGGCTTTGATCCGGGTTGATGGCTCTGGGCCTGTTGGGTAAACGAAATCCCTGGTGATTATATCAAAACTGTTGTTATCCCTGAAATAACCACCAGCACTCTGCACGGGGTTTTCATTTCGATATCCGGCAAGCAGTAATTCTCTCTCCAGTACATCGGCAGTTAATTGCAGGCCTGTATATAATTCTAGCGGCCGGGCATAGACCACAGCTGGCACCGCCCAGCGGTTACCTTCGAATTTGGCTCGAATTATCCGATTCTGGTCCTTGAGGTAATCTATGGAAAAAATAGCGCCAATTACCATACAGGCAAGCAGCGCAGACAGAGGCAGCAGGACAAAAAAAGATTTTCTTCTCATGGAGTTGTGATGTGGGCGTACTGTTAATTCGTAGTTACTTTATCATTGAAACGTGCTTCACATTAACCACCCATACTAACCCAGAATAGTCTTTAGATGCCTTAAAAAAGTGTGTTTGATGTTTGCGTGTGACAAGTTAAAAGCATGCAATGACGGGTTAATGTCTGCTGATTTTTCAGTTATGTATATGATACTGTTCTGTAATCTATTTTTTTGGTGTTCGTCTGATTCTATAAAAAAAGAATTGTTGAGGTAAAGGATTTACGGCAAGGGACTTCGGGTAGAATATGATGATTGACGCCATCGGGAGTGCTGATTTTTAATTATCCCCAATTTCACTCCAGCTTAGGTGTTCAAAGGCTGCGGCGAATTGTGTTTTACAGGTTTTGGCTCAAGGTTCGTGAGAAATACTGGTTGACTTGAGAAAATGAGCTAACTTCGGAGGTAAAGCAATGTTTTTAAGAGGAACACGACACGAGATGATAGTCAGGGCCACACGGTTGCTCAGAGATACTATCCATGAGTTGTCGTTGAAACAGGAACGCGTCGTCCTGGCGGTTCCCGGTGGCAGAAATGTGGCAGAGATATTTTTGCAATTACGGGAATTGGATGTTCCCTGGGACAAATTGGACATTTTTATGTTGGATGAAAGGCTTGTGCCTATCGATCACAGCGAAAGCAATTTCAGACAAGCCAGTGAGATTTTAGATGCGGTCATTGAAAAGGAACGGTTGCATCCGTTTGTTTTGGAATCAGACAACCCGGTAACCGCTCTTGAAGAGTATAATCGACGTTTTAAAGATTGCGGTGGTACAATCGATATCGTTTTGGCAAGCAGCGGTGAGGATGGGCACATAGCCTCACTTTTTCCATCCCATCCATCGGTTCTTGATCAGGGAGAATTGTTTGTTGCTGTGCACAATTCTCCCAAACCACCGTCTGAGAGAATTTCGGCCTCAGCCCGATGTATTGCAAGGGCACAGGTAGGTGTCTTACTGTTTTTAGGTGAGGAGAAACGTGATGCGCTGAAAAGTTACTTTGATCAGTATAAAGACTATCAGGATTGTCCTGCAAAGATAATCAGTACCTTACCGACACACTATGTTTTGACTGACCAGGAGACCGAAGAGATATGAAGAAAGAGTCGATTATGATCCTTATTTTCGGGGCGACCGGTGATTTAACCAGAAGAAAACTTATCCCCTCGCTTTACCATCTTGTGCGAAAAGATCTCCTCACCAACTGTACACCGATAATCTGTGTCGGCCGAAAAGACCTGAGCCGGCAGGAGTTTATAGATCGCCTGAATATTGAAAAATTTATTGAAGCAGCCGATCCGGAGGTGTTGGAACGTCTGCTGGCACGAATCGAATATATGAGATTCAACGTTACGAGCGACACCCCTGAAGATTTTACCGCCTCCATAGCAAACATTCAGGAGCGTTATAGCTGCGCGGACAATAAGCTGATTTATCTGGCCCTGCCAACGAGCGCTTTTCAACGCACAGCAGAACTCATCTCGTCTCTAGGCAAGGGACAGGGCTGGCGCAGGATGGTTTTTGAAAAGCCGTTTGGCGAAGATCTGAAAAGCGCGAAGGAGTTGAATGAAAACATTCGCGCGGTCCTTAATGAAAGTGAAATTTACCGGGTTGACCATTATCTCGGTAAGCAGCTGGTGCAGAATATTTTGACTCTCAGGTTTGGCAATGAGATTTTTTCAGGTGCCTGGCAGAAACGTGCAATTGATCATGTACAGATAACGGTTTCAGAGACATTGGGGGTGGAAAAGCGTGCAGGCTATTACGATAAGAGCGGTGCCGTACGTGATATGGTGCAAAATCACCTGTTGCAGTTACTCTCTTTTCTGGCCATGGAACCACCCAAAGACGATACTCCCGATGCTTTACGAGATGAAGCGGTGCGTGTGCTGCAGAGGTTGCAGCCATTGAACAGTGACGACGTTGTCCTTGGTCAGTATGGAGAAGGTACGCTGAACGGAGAGAAGGTTGCCGCTTATCAAAGTGAAGATGGTGTGGCTGACGACTCTGTCACAGAAACGTTTGCGGCAATCCGTGTCTATATTGAGAATGATCGTTGGCAGGGCGTGCCTTTTTATCTGAGAACAGGTAAGCGTATGGCAAAGCGGTACGCCGAGATTCGCATAGTATTTCAGCAGAGACGGAGATATTTGATAGGCAGCAATGGTGACCCTAATATGATTATTATTCGTATCCAGCCGGATACTGGAATTGCATTGGCGTTTAATGTGCAGACTCCGCACGATGATTACAAGACAGAATCGGTAATGATGGATTTTTGTCACCATTGCCATTTTGGTCCCAATACGCCGGAAGCCTACGAATCGATACTCAGGAATGTGCTGGAAGGGGATCATAGCCTTTTCCCCCGTCGTGACTGGATCGAGGCCAGTTGGGAATATATAGACCGACTTTACGAGGTAGCTCAAAAGCCGAAAATGTATGCTGCCGGCTGCGATGGTCCGGCTGAGGCGATGAAGTTGCTCAAGAGTGATGGCCGTGAGTGGCTGACCGATGAAAACATTGCTACAGCCCCTGCCATTAAAGATTTCAGATGAACGAAACTCCCGTTCAATAGCTTGGTGCCTGTCACATAATAGCACCGGGTCCTACGTCGTAGTAACCCGGTGTTTGTCGTCGTTTTGCAAACATTATATATCAAAAATACGTGTTGTTAGAGCTGTCTCCCTCTACTATTGTGTTCTTTTGGTATGCGAATAATGTCTCTTTTAATTTGACCAATAATACAGCAAATTTGTTATTCCGTCTAAGTGTCTGAAATGTGATGGTAATAATTTTAGCAGGCAATGGTTATTGGTTAATGCACAAAATAAAGCTTGACGCTCCGGCTGAAAAATGGAAAAAATCTGCTTGATACTTGAGAATTAAAGAGTATTCTAAAATACTACAATGTATACATCACTAGTAATTATGACTGTTTGTAATGAAATAGATTTGAAGAAAATGCATGATTTTCACTTAACGACATTGTAACTTAGGGGCAATTTATCTATGGCTCCAATGGGCTGGTTGTGCCCAACATGTAGATTCCATTTGTACGATATCATAAGAATTTAATGAGAATTTCTGACTTTGAAAAGCTGAGAGTAGTCTCACATGAGAGAAATCGGACTTCAAGTATGGTTGGTGGCTGTATTGTCAGAGAGTAGGAAGGCAGTGATTCCTGGTGGGGAAAATCTGTTTTTCTGATAGTGCAGCTCTTTATTAAGGTGATTGTCGAGTCAGTTTTGGATCAAGGAGTAGAAAACGATGAATAATTTGCTGGCAGGGGTTCTTCCTCAGGAAGGTGGCTTGCAGGTACCGGTTTCAGGGAAATTCAACCTGGCACTAGGATTGATGGGTGTACTGACTCTGGTGGGGGTTGCGGCAGGGGTTCACTCGATTTGGGTTGGACATGAGCATACTTTCGGTGTCAGCCGGGAGGTGCCGTGGGGTATCCTGATTGCTGCGTATGTGTTTTTTGTCGTGACATCAACTGGTTTATGTATCGTATCTTCCGTTGGCCATGTTTTTGGCTTTGAAAATTTCAACCCCATCGCCAAACGGGCAGTATTTATGTCGATTGCCACAATTGTGGCTGGATTTCTGGTGATTGCCTTTGAGATAGAGAACTCGTGGCGTATGCCT
Organism: Desulfosediminicola ganghwensis; assembly: GCF_005116675.2. NCBI lineage: Bacteria > Pseudomonadati > Thermodesulfobacteriota > Desulfobulbia > Desulfobulbales > Desulfocapsaceae > Desulfosediminicola > Desulfosediminicola ganghwensis. The sequence continues at coordinate 4,907,430 of NZ_CP050699.1, read as the reverse complement.
GTGGGCAATGTCATCGGTGCAAACCTCACCTCCAATATCTGGTGGATGGGTACCCTCTATGGTGCCTATCTGTTCTTTATGATAATTGAGTTTGTCATGTTGCAGAAGAACAATCATAAGGTTGCCACAGCATTCGGTTTGGCCGGCCTGCTTACAGGTGTTGTCGCCCACTCGAATCTGGGTGCGGTATTCGGACTGCTCAATGGACGCGAATTCTGGCATGGACCATACATGCCGATTTACTTTATCACCAGTGCAGCGATGTCTGGCTGTGTTGCGATTATTTTCTTTACCTACCTCGCGTACCGTTTCAATGGCTGGGAAATGAGCGAATCTCTCAAGAAATCAATGGAGAGTGTAGCTAAACTCGGTGCTCTGATGATGTCGATAATCGTCTTTTTTACCAGCTGGAAGCTGATAGCCGGAATTACAGGCCATCCTCCTGGAAAATTTGCGGCAATGGAAGCTCTCATCAGTGGTGATTTTGCCCTCAACTTCTGGATTGGTGAAGTGGCGCTTGGTATGATCATCCCGTTCTGCATTATCATGGCGGTAAAAGGCAAAAATATGAATGCCCTGTTTGTCGCCTCTCTTGCCGGCATGATCGGCATCTTCTTCATGCGCTATGACCTGGTTATAGTCGGTCAGGTTGTGAATCATTTTCACGGCATGGGCCTTGTCGACTATCCGGAGCTGGCAACCTATGCTCCAAGCCTGCATGAGAATCTGGTGGTACTTGGCGGTATAGGCTTCTGCGGGCTGCTTTTTCTCATCGGCGAAAAAATGTTCAGGGGACATCTCTCTGAAGGAAGTCACTGAACTACTGCATAAAAGGAATGAGTAGCCGGATTTCCATTGTATAAGAGTGGCCGGCTTCTAATGGGATTATCAGCTTAAGCTGGTGCTGATTGCATATAACGGAGCATGGGAATGAAAATTGACGAATTGGAAAAACTCGAGAGCGAGGACTTATCTACCATAACCTCTCAGGAACGGCGTAAGTTTTTAAGGCTGGGGCTTACAATTACAGGTGTATATCTGGGCGGGACTGTATTGTCGCTTACTTCGGCAACAAGTGCCAGGGCGGATTCCAGTGTCGTTGCCGAGCCGGGAGAATATCCTTATAACCCGCACTATTCCATGGTGATTCGGGAAAGGTTTTGTATCGATTGTGAGCAGTGCAAACAAGCATGTCAGGAGACCAACGACGTACCTGCATACGGATATCGCACAAATATCCTTGAGCGCAGACGTAATCTGACTGATGGGGACTACGAGACCACGTTTATGCCGGTACTGTGTAATCACTGCAACCGTCCGCCTTGTGTGCGGGTCTGCCCGACCACAGCGACCTGGAAGGACGAAAAAACGGGAATTGTTGTTATGAATCCTGCTCGTTGCATCGGATGTAAAACCTGTATGACCGCTTGCCCATACAATGCACGCTATTTCAAGGAAGAGACTCGGTCGGTAGATAAGTGTAATTTCTGTTTTGACACCAGACTGTCGAAAGGAATGAAGGATACAGCCTGTGTTGAAGCTTGTCCGGCAGATGTCCGGGTATTCGGTAATCTGGCAGATCAGGAAAGCAGAGTATATCAGCTGGTGCATAAGCCGGAGACCATGGTTTGGGTACTGCGACCTGAGACAGGCGCCCTTCCAAACGTATATTACACCAACGCCTGAAAAGGACATTGCCCATGATGAGTATCTCAACATGGGAAGTAAACACGAGTTTTTTTAGGAGAACGATATGAAACATATTCTGCTTTTTATTGTCCTGGGCGGGTTCCTGCTGACCGGTGCACTGTTAAATGCCACGGATGTCCAGCAGCCTGCCGGAGCCGGGATCGCTCTTGAGGATTACGATGAGGATGAGTACGGCCCATATGAGCACATTATCTGGGAAAAGCCAGTAAAGGGTGTATCTTTCGATCACAAAGTTCACACCATGGAAGGCGGGCTGGATTGTGATTCTTGCCATGACGATCTGTTTGAGATGGAGGCCGGGGCAGCCCAGGAGGCTGAAGACTTCTCCATGGCTTCCCTCGAAGAGGGGAGTTACTGCGGTGCATGTCATGACGGCAGTACTGCATTTGCCTCAAACACGCGTTGTACCACCTGCCACATAGGTGTTCGTGGGCAGGCAAGAGTTGTTGGTGGTGATTCAGGGCAGGCAAAAGCGAATCACTGATCAGTTTCAACACCCCGCAGTTTTTAAACGGCTCGCTCCCCAAAAGGGGCGGGCCGTTTGCATTTTGTACTATCCGCACGACCTATCGCACATTTTTAGAAGTATTTTCTCCCCATAAAGACGCATTTTACGCCCACTCCTCAAGGGGCCACTTCAAGTGTACGTTAATACTGAATCAGTTTGCAGTTTCAGTATTTCATCTCCCTCTATCATAGATCAAATTTCCCTGATTACAGTGCGGTCAGGATACTTTGTGATGTTTTCATAGGTAAAACAGTAAGTTGTTCTCTTCTCTTAAAAACGCAAAATGCGTCCGGTTCCAAATATAATATGGGCGCATAATGCTGCCAAAGGGGAGGGCATTCGTGTTGATATCACTTCGTCCCCTGTTGTTTATCTGGTCGAAAACCCAATATTTTCAGGGTATTTGAGTTTGGTCGTCATTATTTACCCATGGTTATTCGTAGTTGGCATGCCCATTGCTACCTTCATTATGACAATCATCAGTGTAGCCACCACTACACCAGCATCACCAATGCAGTAAACGTGCAGTAGAGAGGATGGACCGGTGCTTCGGCACCGGTGCCATTCCCAGCAGGACCAAAGAGGTCAGCCGAGGAGGTTAGCTATGGCACTGGCTATTGAGAGTAGAGAGTTACTGGTTCCGCAGAGAGAGCGTTTTATACAGAAGGTATACAGAATCCTTCCTCTGCTTTCGGAACTGTTTTGGGGAGTGATATGCCTCATGCTCTTTATGATACTTGGACCATTTTCAGCACCGGTGGCTCTTATTGCTGTGTTCAGTCTGCGGGGTGAGGAGCGCGGTACCAAGGAGCCGGAATTACAAGGAACCTGAAAAGTGAGGTCATTGTTCTGGCACGAAAGAAGAGATGGGAAGTGTATTTCTATTTTAGAGGAATTTTTTGGAGGCAGACACGATGGGTGGAAATGGAACAATATCTGAAGTGCAAACGATTGAATTTGCGGGACCTCGGATAAATGGGTGGCTCTTATTGTTTCTATTTTTAATAATAGCCGGTATCGCCGGAGGGATTTACGCGCAGTTGATCGGTCATCATCACGCGTTTGCCAATACCCGTGGAATGCCATGGGGCATGCTGATCGGAGTATATGCATATTTTGCTATTATCTCGACGGGGTTATGCCTGATGGCAGCGATTAGCCATGTTTTTCATGTGCAGAGACTTTTGCCTCTTGCCAACAGAATGGTGTGGCTTTCAATAGTAGTTTTGCTCGGGGCTTTTACAGTGATCGGCCTTGAGATTGAAAATCCATGGAGAATGCCGCTTAATATGGTGTTACATCCAAACATCACATCAAACATCTGGTGGATGGGTACCCTTTATGGCCTGGCGGTCTGTTTTTTGATCGTTGAATTTTATCTTATCGTAACCGGCAGATTGAAGCTGGCGGTTATTCTGGGATTGATTGGTGCCGTGGCAGAAATGCTCGCAAACAGCAACCTGGGGTCAGTTTTTGCTTCTCTTGCCGCCAGACCATTCTGGTACGGATCACAGCTTCCGATATTTTTCCTGGCCAGCGCGCTACTTTCCGGTGCTGCGGCAGTGATACTCTTTACCCATTTTGCCCATGTTCTGGGGAGAAAAGCCGTATCAGCCGATACCTTTCATGGCTTGCAGGTTGCTGGCAAAATCATGATGGTGATGCTCTTTATGATATCTCTTGCTACAGCCTGGAAGTTTGCCAATGCCTACTGTGGCACTGAAGAATTGCGGGTGTCTGCAGATGCCCTCGTGACAGGGCCGCTGGCAACGACTTTCTGGTTGTTTGAGGTGGCAATCGGTCTGCTGCTTCCGTTTATTCTGCTTGCGGTGTCCAAAATGAAATCACTTCAGGCGATGGTGCTCGCATCACTCATGGTACTGGTGGGACAGTTCTTCTCCCGCTACAACCTGGTGGTGGCAGGAGTAATCGTACCGCTCTATGCGGGGTACAGTGATTTGCCGCAATATCAGAGCTACGCACCAACGGTATCCGAATACCTGCTGGTGATTGGAGGAATAGGCGTAATTGGTGTGGGATTTTTACTTGGGGAAAAGTTTTTCGGTTCGAAATTTCAAGCTGACCATGACTAAGAGGTGGTAGCCATGTTACCGGATGACAAAGCCGTTTTTACTATAGGCATGGTGGCGGAGATGCTGCATGTGCATCCGAGAACCATCAGGAGTTATGAGGGAAAAGGTTTGGTGTCACCGATCCGAAAAGGGGCGTGGCGGTACTACACAATGCGTGATGTGCAGTGGATCGAGTGTTTGCGCGAGATGATTCACACTCATGGTTTGAGTATAAATGCAGTGAAAAAGTTACTCAAGTACACACCATGTTGGAATATTATCGATTGTCCTTTTGACAAAAGGCAGCGATGTTCGGCGTTTTTCTCAAACAGTCTGGTGCCCAAGAAGATAACCAGAATCAGGACAGACCTGGGCCAGGAGGATGTTGTAGCCGAAAAGAAAGCGGGGTATGACAGGAAAGTTGTGCAGTGAGATAGAGATCTCTCATTCTGTTATAAATCAGGTAATACCCGGTTATCTGATTCATACCTGTAACCATTTGGTTCTGCAATGTTTCAGGTGAAGTTCAGAAGTATACTAACCGGGCTCGCAATAGTACGATCAATGCGAGCCCGGCTTCGTTGTTCTTATACCTTCCATTCCAATACAGCTTCGCGTAACCATTTGAATTCCTTTCAGTACTTACTTGTGTGTGGGGAATGATCGCTTGGGGGGCGAACTGGCTTCACATTTGTAAAATCTCACCTCACCAGTCCTACAACTTAAAACCTAAAGAACCCAAATCTGTTTCATGACAGGCCGGGGAAGTTCCGTTGCGAACGGAACTTCCCTTTTTAGTTTTATGAATGCGGCAATGGGTGGTATCAGCAAATAAAGGTTGGAGCGATATCTTGAGGTGAGAAAGAGTAGCCGGAAAGACCTCTCTTAAACCAGGGTGGAAATATCGATTCATATGGGCGCATAATGCTTCCATATTCCATGGGGTTGAATAGAGCTAAGCAGAAAGATCGGAAAAATGCGTCTTGTGAGAATGTTGATTAATTTAACTAAATAAATGTGAAAACAGGTTGTTGAGAACCTAGAGTCAAGGTGGACAGAAGTTTAGCGTAAATGATTATGTTCTATTTATTTGACAATCATCATTGTTAAGTATAGCATAATTCCTAACAGGAATGGTCGTGTTGTAGCAGTTGGTTCCTGACGATGTGAAGTGGCTATGATATGGAGGAAAATATGGAAGCAATACTGTTTTTATTGTTCTGGATGGGAGGCGCAACTATTCACACTGTACTTGAGCTGCATCTCAGTGCACGGAGATCTTCCGGGATGAAAGCACTGCCGCTCATCCGCAATCTTCGCGTGAAAGATAAGAGACAGAGATAATTCACTTTTACTGAATGGGAAGATAAAAAGTAAAGATCACAGCGTAACTATGAACAAATAGAGAGGATGGTGGATATGATTAAGACATTTGCTGGGGTACTGCCTCAGGAGGGAGGGCTGGAAGTTCATCAAGTAAGTCGTTTAAATGTCATAATTGCTTTTATGGCATTACTGAGCCTTACCGGAGTGGCGGCCGGTGTTCACTCGCTCTATGTGGGGCATGAGCACACTTTTGGTGTCTCAAGGGAAGTCCCCTGGGGGCTGTTGATTGCAGCCTATGTTTTCTTTGTAGTTACTTCAACAGGTTTATGTATTGTTTCATCCATTGGCCACGTCTTTGGTTTTAAGAATTTCAATCCCATCGCCAAGCGTGCTGTGTTTCTGTCGATTGCCACTATTGTTGCCGGATTTATGGTTATTGCCTTTGAAATAGAAAACAGTTGGCGAATGCCTGTGGGCAATATTATCGGTGCCAATTTCACCTCGAATATCTGGTGGATGGGGACACTCTATGGTGCCTATCTGTTCTTTATGGTGGTGGAATTTGTGATGCTGCAACGTGAGAACCACAAAGCAGCCATGTCGTTCGGCCTGGCGGGACTGATCACGGGAATAGTGGCGCACTCGAATCTTGGTGCTGTGTTTGGACTCTTGAATGGCCGTGAATTCTGGCATGGTCCATATATGCCGATATATTTCATAATTTCTGCAGCCATGTCCGGTGCTGTGGCCATTATCTTTTTTACCATTCTTGCATATTGGGTAAATGGCTGGAAGATGAGCGACGAACTGAAGAGATCCATGGAAAATGTCGCTAAGTTTGGCGCACTGATGATGGCTGTTATTATCTTTTTTACCTGTTGGAAAATGATTTCTGGTATCACTGGACATCCTCCTGGAAAATTTGCGGCAATGGAAAGTCTTCTCGCCGGTGAATATGCAGTTAATTTCTGGCTGGGGGAACTTGCGCTGGGGATGCTTATCCCATTTCTGCTCATTATGATTTCAAGAGGAAAAAACCTGAAAGTTTTGTTTGCAGCATCCCTGGCAGGGATGATAGGCATTTTCATCATGCGTTACGATCTGGTCATCGTTGGCCAGCTGGTTGGGCATTATCATGGCCTGGGGCTGGTAAACTATCAGGAGATGGCACACTATTTCCCGAGTCTGCATGAAATCATGGTGGTTATTGGTGGAGTGGGATTTTGTGGTTTTCTCTTTTTTTCCGGCGAGCGTTTGTTTCGTGGCCACCTCACTTCCGGGCATTAACGGGCATTCCTCATAATGGGGGATGAAGGATATGTGTGCAACGTTCATAAGATTCAAGTTGAACTGTCATAATTACGGGGGCAAGAGTTGTTAAGGGCGTGAAAAGAGGTTGTAAGGAGTTGTGCCTCCTGCTTAAACTACATGGCAGTCCAGATGGCGATGGCTTCCAGATTGATTGAAGTAGCTTATAGTGGTCGATGCATACTGTAAAAAAACTTACAAGATGATATTCCATGGACTATGTTATTGGAGTAATTTTTGTGCAGGGTATACCTTGTGGGGCTTGACCCCAGGGCATACCTGTTGGGCATTGTGAAATTCCCGATCCCAGCTAAAGAAATGAATCGGAATTATGAATTAAAACTTTGTAAGGTCTGTTCAATTCTGGTGCGAAGTCAGGGGTGACGGGTATATGATTCACAGGGGCGAGAATTTTAAATTCTACCTGATGGTACTATGGTTGCCGAAAAGAAACGAAACCGGGCTGTAAAGAACGAACCGGAGCCAATAAGAAACGATGAGCCGATCTACCCGATAGGGGTGGCCTCGAAGCTGCTCGGGGTTCATCCACGGACTTTGAGAATTTATGAGGATGAAGGGCTCATTCAGCCCCATCGACAGGGCCAGCGGCGGATCTTCTCGGCCAACGACCTGCAATGGATTACCTGCCTGCGTTCTGCTATTCACGATCAGGGAATATCCATCCCCGGCGTGAAGAAATTGTTAAGGTTTGCGACATGTTACGAGATCGTGGAGTGCGCTGATCATATTGCCTGTAATTGCGATGCTGTGGTAGACCGCGTTATTCCCCGCAAGTTGCGACTTGTGGGGAATCGTCTGACTGAGACGGAGATAGGTGCCAAAGAGCGGGAAGAGCGTGATAAATTGCGGAAGGAAAAGGGAAGCCGCAAGAGCAGTAAAATAGAATAAGAAGTATGCCGGGCAGACCTCAGCTGTTCAGAAATTCCGGCTCATAGCCGATGGTGAACTCTTCGGTCACTTTTTCACCTTTGGCCATAAAGTGGTCTTTTTTCCTGGCGAACGGACAGACAGGCTGATCTACCGGTGCAAAACCGAAACGCTGGTAATACGCAGGGTCCCCAAGCACATAAATTGTCGTGTCTCGCAACTCTTTCTGGCGTAGGGCAAAACGGATCAGTTCTGATCCAACTCCCTGATTCTGATATTGCGGATTAACCGCTACCGGCGCCAGGTGAAATCCGCAAGGGGTATCACCATTATAAGCCGTAGAGAAAGCTATATAGGCGATGAACATATTTTTATGGATACAGACCCATTCATACGTTTTACGGCAATTTTTCCGTAGGTTATGAACGAGACGATCTTCGTATCTGCTGTTTGGAAAGGCCTGGCTGAGCAAGGCGCTAACTTTGTCACTGTTTTCAGCAGTGAGTGGTCGAATTTTCATAGTTTTTGTATTGAGATTATTTCAAGCTTGTCAGCAGATTTCCTTTACCCGGCCTACTAAGCCACTGGTCAGTCGCACTTTGATACCGTGCGGGTGAGTGGCGGATCTGGTGAGTATATCCTTGACGATACCCTCAGTTAATTTTCCAGATCGCTGATCCTGTTTCAGGACAATTTTCACACACTGCCCCTGTACTATTTCTGAGCGGGCTATCCCTGCCATCAAGACACCTTTAAAAGATTTACTTTTTTGATATATCGGTTGCGTTGCCAGCAACAATCTAAAGAGAATACGTTTGCCTGGCAAGTATTGCTTTGTAAAAAGATCAGAATGGATGACGAGTCAGCACGAAAAGATACCTCGACCATATGTTACGTCTCTGGTAGATTTTTGGTTGAAAAAAGAGTGGAATGCTTACGTTATTTTCATTCGCAGACGAGGGTTGTAGCCAAACGCTTCGTTGCGTGCAGAATTTTGTCTTCCGGCAGGCAAGGCCTGAGGTCTCCTGTATCACTGATGTAGCGCTGTCGTATTCCTTCAGGCTTGCCTTGCGGGAAACCGGAAACCAGAATCCTGAAGTTCTGTCACACCATATGGAACATAACAAAATACGAGCCATACATTATCGGGGAGATAGTCATGGAGGAACGCGCATATACAATCAGCATGCTGGTAACAAACAGACCGGGTGTAACTTCTAGAGTTACCGGCCTTTTTTCCGGTAGAGGTTATAATATGGAGTCAATCTGCGGTGCTCCAACCCACGACCCTGATGTATCTCGAATTACCATCAAAACAAAGGCAACTCCGGAAAAATTTGAAGAGATTCGTAAACAGATTAACCGTCTCATAGATGTAATCAAGTTGCGTGATATGACTGTTGAGGAAAAAACCGTCCAGCGTGAGATGGCTCTGATAAGCATGGAGATTGTCTCACGGACCCAGATTGAGCTGACGGAAATGGTGGCGAGCTGTGGGGCTAAAATTATTAACGAAAGTGCAGATTCTTACATTATAGAAGTGACTGGAACTGAGGAAGAGGTAAATGGGCTGATCGATCGACTGGCTCCATTCGGGATTAAAAAACTAACCCGCTCAGGCGTGCTTGCCCTTTACCGTGAACTGGATGACTCGCATCGCCGGGTCGAAAGTTAGTTGCATCACCACCTTTGCAAAAAGCGATCTTCACTGGCAGCTTGATCGATTGGAGTAAGAGAGTTTTATCATAAATTGTATGAGAAATTCCCACTAGACTGTGTCAACTCCATAACTCTTCAACTTCCTGCGAAGAGTGTCCTTGGAAATACCAAGTTCCCTGCAGGTTTGCATGCGCTTGCCTTTATTCTGTTCAAGGGTGAGCAGTATTGCCTGCTTTTCCATTTCAGCCAAGGTCTTGCCTCGGTTGTCATGGGCAAGGCTGCCTGGTTTGAGATCATTGTTTCCTATGACCCCATCGGGTAGATGAGCCTCCTGGATATAGCCTCCGGGACAGAGAATGAAGCCGTACTCTATGATGTTTTCAAGCTCTCGGATGTTCCCCGGGTAATCATAGTGCATGAGGGTACTCATTACCTCGTCGCTGACTCCGGCAATATCTTTTTGTTTTTCTGCCCGGAATTTGTCTACGAAGTGGTCGATTAGCAGCGGAATATCTTCTATCCGCTGGCGAAGTGGCGGTAAGAGAATATTGACCACGTTGAGTCGGTAAAAGAGGTCATCACGAAACTGGCCGTCAATCACCATCTGATTGAGTTCCCTGTTGGTGGCGGCAAGTATGCGGACATCTGCAGCGACCGGTGTGTCGCTGCCAAGAGGTTCATACACCTTATGCTGAAGCACTCTGAGCAGTTTAACCTGAACTGATTGTGGGATATCACCAATTTCGTCGAGGAATAATGTGCCACCTTCGGCTGCGGCAAAGCGACCTTTGCGGTCTTTTCGGGCATCTGTAAAAGCACCGGCTTTATAGCCGAAGAGTTCAGATTCAAGCAACGTCTCCGGCAGCGCACCGCAATTGACGACCACGAAGGGCTTATTGTTTCGGGAAGAGGCGTTGAAAATCGCCCTGGCAATGAGTTCTTTGCCTGTGCCACTCTCGCCCAGGATCAGCACATTCGATTCGCTTCGGGAAATTTCAGGTAATATTTGAAAGAGCCTCTGCATGGATGGGCTTTTGCTGATAATGGCATCGAAGGTATAGTTTTTCATCAATTGTTGCCTGAGACTCATTTCCACACTCAGGTCGCGGAACGTCTCTACACCACCAACGACATTACCCTCGTAGTCTATGAGGGGCGAGGCGCTGATACTCACCGACACACACTTTTCTTTAATGTTCTGGATGGTAATTGATCGGCTTGCGACTTGTTTACCAGTATAGAGGCTTTCGGCAATGGCACAATTTTTGCCGCAGATTGATGAGTGGAAGACATCGCTGCAGAACTGGCCTATCGCCTCATCCCTGCTCCAGCCGGTGATGATTTCGGCAGCGTGATTAAATGAGGTGATTCGCCAGCTGCGGTCTACGGTGAACACTCCGTCGGCAATGGAGTCGAGAATAAGTGCAGTCTGCAGCTTATTGGTGTTGTCACGGAAGGTTTCCACACCGCCAATGACTTTATTTTTGGGGTCGAGAAATGGTGCAGCAGATATACTGACCGGTATTGAATACCCGTTTTTACCAATGATAAACTGTTGTTCGTCTATGTAGGTGCGTTTTTCCTGCATGGCTTGAAAAAGAATGCACTTGGTGCTGTCGTCGTCATCTTTTACTGGCAAGAGGATTTTTGCACATCGTTTTCCGAGCACTTCTTCTTCGGAATATCCGGTAATTGTTTCAGCGGCCTTGTTAAATGAAGTGATCTGCCCAAATTCGTCAACGGTGAAGACCCCATCGGCCACAGCATTGAAAATAATATCACTTTGTAATGAAGGCGTGAGGTCCAGAAAGGTCTCTACCCCACCGATAATGTGGTTATTTAAATCGACAAGTGGCGCCGACCGGATTTGCACCGGAATGAGATCACCGGATTTGGTGGTAATATAGACTCCTTCCTGGGAAATATGGGAACATGCCTGTATTGATTTTGCCAGGGCACAGTTCTGCTTGCAGATCGAGGTGTGAAATATAGATTTGCATGGTCGACCCAGTACTTCTTTTTCGTTCCAGCCGGTTATGCGCTCGGCTGCTGCGTTAAAAGAAGTGATTTTGAAATCATGATCAACAGTGAAAACACCCTCTGCAATGGAATTCAGGGCGAGCCTGCTGGCGGCTAGGGGGGTACTGACGTCGGAGAAGGTAATGAGCGCACCAAGCACCTCTCCCTCTTCGCCGGGTATGGTAATTACCTGGAGGTTGATGATTGCCTGGTTGCCGGCGGTGGTGGCGGTGAAATTCAGATGCAATGAGTTGCGGACACCAGGATCACCAAGAGGGCCGAGGTGGTCGCAAATATTGTGAAACCTGTCATCAAAGCAGAATACGTCACGCAGATCCTTGCCAAGCAGGTACCGTTCCGGAATCGAGAGAATTCGCTCAGTGGCTTGATTACAGGACGTAATCAGCCAGTTATGATTGACTGTTATAAATCCGTTGTCAAAGGGGGTGTCATAACTCTCAAATAGATCGCTCATCAGGCGTGTCCTTATGGTGACTCAGTCAACTTTACACCCTGCAAAGTACTACCTCATTCAATTTGTGGTGATAAGGTACTCCATCGAAGTTATTGAATATTAGCATAGAGCGGAAATGGTTACACTGAATTTCAGCATTTTCTTTACAATCGAATTCAGGCTGTTGCCGGGTGGTAAATAGAGTTCTTACGGCAGGCTCAGGTTGCGTACACCATGTGCCGCTTTGGCAAGGGTCTTGTATTGAGCTATCATTTTCATCCCGGTGGCTTCAGAGATGACAGGAGCAGTGAATTTGTACGCTATTTCCTTGACAATACGGGGGGACAAAAAGTGTATAATGGGAAAAAGAGATCATAACCATTCAAGTAGCATTCAGATATTTGCTGTAATCAAACGTATTCTCAAGTGACATTGAAAACTCTATCTTCTACGGTTTGTGTTCATTTCAGAGTGTGAATTACATTCAACGTGCACCGGGTAATTTCAGGAACCGGCTTCGATACTGGCTGTAATTTCGATATCTTGAAATAATTATTGAGAGGGAGTAACCAGATGGCTGAGAACGTACCGGATAACGAAGTAATTAAGGAACATCGCAAAAAATTTGAGGAACTGACCTGGCAGGAACAGTTTGGGGTTTCCTGGAAAACTCCATTGGGTCTGTTTGGTGTGGGCCTTACTACTGTGAGTTTTACGTTGCTCATCCTTGGGTTGTTTGGACACGTGGCAGGCCTGATTGAGAATCAATATGCTTCGATAATTACCTTCATGGTATTTCCGGCAGGGGTGTTGCTCGGGCTGATTCTCATCCCGGTTGCCTATTACATGCGGAGAAAGAGATGGTTTCGAGGTAGCCTGGCAAGTGATAAACTCATTCTCGACTTTGGTAACAAATATCATCGCCGGGCGGTCTCCCTCTTTATAGTTTTAACCGTAGTCAACGTGGCTGTTTTTGGAGTATTTGCCTATGAAGCCTATCACTTTACCGACTCAAATTACTTCTGCGGAACGGTTTGTCATACGGTAATGGACAACTCCTATACAGTGTACCAGCGTTCCGGGCATGCCAGGGTGAAATGCGTAGAGTGCCATATCGGTTCAGGTGCGAAATGGTATGTCAAGGCTAAATTATCAGGTTTGAGACAGGTATGGGCTGTTATGACCAACAGTTACCATGTGCCCATAGCAACACCCATCCAGGATCTTCGTCCTGCCAGGGACATTTGCGAAGAATGCCACTGGCCAGAAAAATTTTATGGTCAGAAAGTGAAAAAGTTTATCGAGTACAGCAATACTGACCAGTTGAACCCGGATGTTACCGAACTTGCCCTCAATATCGGGGGACCTAATCCATTTACCGATGAGTTTGAAGGTATTCACTGGCATGTGAGTAATAATGTCCAGATTGAGTATCACTCCCTTAACAGGGAAAGAACGCTGATCGGTAAAATACGGGTAACTGACGCTGATGGAGAGGAGCGGGTCTATGATTATGACGGAAGTGATGGCGAAGAGGAAGAGGGGGAGCATTGGAGGGTGATGGATTGTCTGGATTGCCACAATCTTACCTCACATCTCTATGGGGATCTGGAGGTAACAGTTGATAACGGCATATACGCCAAAAAGCTGGATGGGGAGATTCCAGGCATCAGGGAAGATTCAATGACGGTTCTGACTAAGAGCTATGAGGATCGTGCCAAGGCCCAGGAAGGCATCAAAAGGCACCTTTTTGAACTTCAGGCCAAGCGTAACGGAGCAGAGTTTATTTCTGAAAATGGCACTCAACTCAGTGCGGCAGCTGATTATCTGCTGGCTTCATACATGGGCAACGTCTGGCCCAAAATGAAAGTGACCTGGGGCACATATAAGGCACACAACGGTCATCAATATGAGGATGATGGGTATGGCTGTTTCAGATGTCATAATGATAGCCATGAAACAGAAGATGGTGATTATATTGAACAGGATTGTGAACTGTGCCACGATTATCCTGATTGATTCTGATAAAAGTGAAAGGCAGTATTTGAACTGGATAAGACTGTAATAACTAAGCCCCTCAAAGAGCTGAAACACTCTTTGAGGGGCTTTGCGTTTCCTGAATTTCGAAAGGCTGCAGGCCCAGGGAAAACCAGACCAGGATGATATCAACCAAAACGGCCGGTAATGTAATCTTCGGTGAGCCGATGGCGGGGATTGGTAAATATTCTCTCTGTAGGGCCAACTTCTACCAGATCACCGAGATGAAAATAGGCGGTGCGTTGTGAAACGCGAGAGGCCTGTTGCATAGCGTGGGTGACGATTACAATGGAGAACTGCTCCCGCAGCTCCGCGATCAACTCTTCAACTTTTGCTGTGGCAATCGGGTCGAGTGCGGAACATGGCTCATCCATCAGGATGACCTCAGGACTTACGGCGATCGCCCGGGCGATGCAGAGACGTTGCTGCTGGCCACCGGAAAGACCGGTTCCGGGTTCATGGAGTCTGTCTTTGACCTCGTTCCACAAACCAGCCTTGGTTAATGATGTTTCAACAATATCGGCCAGTTCATTTTTGTCTGTTGCAAGGCCATGGATCTTAGGGCCATAGGCTACGTTGTCAAAGATTGATTTTGGGAATGGGTTTGGTTTCTGGAAAACCATACCAACCCGGGCCCTGAGTGGCACCACATCGACGCCGGGATCGTATATATCAATATCGTCAAGGCGAATATCGCCTTCAACCCGACATGAGGAAACGGTATCGTTCATACGATTGAGACAGCGAAGGAAGGTGGATTTACCGCAGCCGGAAGGGCCGATCATGGCAAGTACTTCGTTGCGTCCGACATCGATACTCACCTTGTTGATGGCACACTTTTCCCCATAATATACGTCTACATCTCTACAGGTCATCCGGGGATTCTCAACAAAGGGTTCGCCGATTGTCGAATTGGATGAAGACGTATCTACAGCCGCCTCATCAATGACTACCTTTTCATTTACGAGCGTGGGAAAAGCTGGGTTGTGCATGTCTGCTGTGAGTTCCATATCTGGTCAAGAATAAGATCATAAAGGTTAAAAACATAAAGGCGGCAACAGCCATAGCAACCCTCAATAGGCTGCTATGGCACAGTTTTCAGTCAGAGCAAGGAATAATTACATTCCAATGGCTTTGAGGTTCTTCACGTTTGCTGCATACTCTTTACGCTCTGCATCAGGCATTGGGATCATACCTTTGTCTGCAAGGTATCCCTCGTTGCCCCAGGCTTTCTCCGCGGTGAACTCAGCCAGGTATCCTTTTATGCCCGGTATAACGTCTACATGGGCTTTCTTTACGTAGAAGAAAAGCGGACGGGAAACCGGGTATTTACCCTCTGCGATATTCTCGAAGGTAGGAGCCTCAGACTCTACGAAAGAGCCCTGAATTACGTCTGAATTCTGATCGAGGAAAGAGTAACCAAAGATACCGACAGAAACAGGGTTGGCCTGAAGCTTCTGTACGATCAGGTTGTCGTTCTCACCAGCTTCTACGTACGCACCATCTTCACGTACGGTGTGGCATACTTTCTTGTACGCTTTTTTGTCTGCCTTCTTCATCGCCGCGATGAAATCGAATTTCTTGGCACCACCTTCCATGGCAAGCTCAACAAATGCATCGCGGGTACCGGAGGTCGGAGGAGGTCCGAGAACTTCAATTTTGGTATCTGGCAGTTCTGGATTAACTTCCTTCCAGGTCTTGTAAGGGTTCGGAATGAGTTTCCCTGGATTTTTGGGATCAGGTACATCTTTAGCAAGCGCCAGGAAGATATCTTTTCTGGTGAGCTTTAAAGGGGCTGATTTCTTGGAGTTGGCAAGTACGATGCCATCGTATCCGATCTTAACTTCAACGATATCTTTAACGCCGTTGGCAGCACACTTTTCAATCTCAGAAGACTTGATAGCGCGGGAAGCGTTGGTGATATCCGGGTACTCAACGCCAACGCCACCGCAGAACAGTTTAAATCCGCCGCCTGAACCGGTAGATTCGATTTTAGGGGTTTTGAAGCCTGAGGTTTTACCGAACTGCTCAGCTACTACGGTAGCGAACGGGTAAACGGTAGAAGAACCCACTATGGAAATGTAGTCGCGGGCAGCCATTGCAGGTGCAGTGCTGATCACGGTCATGGTAAGTGCGCTTGCAAGCAGGAAGCCTTTGGTTTTCATCGTTCTTTTCTCCTTGAAAAGGTCTTTGTACTTCTGGAATTCAGCTGTTGATTCAGCCAGTTGTAAAATAACTACCACTTGATTTCGAATTTTTTCCTGAGATAAACCGCTGCACCATTCATGAGAATCAAAAAGCCAAGCAGGATCATGATCGCTGCCGAGGTTTTTTCGGTGAAGGCACGCTCAGGACTATCCGCCCAGAGAAAAATCTGAACTGGGAGGACGGTTGAAGGATCGGTGAAGCTACCAGGTACATCTACGATGAACGCGACCATTCCTATCATCAGCAGCGGGGCGGTTTCGCCTAGTGCCTGCGCCATGCCGATGATGGTTCCGGTCAACATTCCTGGTAGAGCCAGAGGGAGAACGTGATGTGTGACCATCTGGATTTTTGACGCCCCGATGCCGAGAGCTGCCTCACGAATTGAAGGAGGTACTGATTTAAGTGAAGCTCTGGCAGCGATGATGATGGTGGGCAGGGTCATCAGGGTGAGAACCAGACCACCGACGATTGGGGTCGAACGGGGCATACCCCAGAAATTTATAAAAATAGCAAGGCCGAGTAGACCGAAGATAATGGATGGTACTGCGGCGAGGTTATTGATGTTGATTTCAATAAGGTCCGTCCAGACATTATTGGGCGCAAACTCCTCGAGATAAATAGCTGCGGCAACGCCAATGGGGAAAGAGAGGGCGAGTGTCAGCAGGAGGGTGTAAAAGGAACCACGTGCCGCTCCCCAGATGCCGGCTTGTTCAGGTTCACGTGAATCACCTGAAGTGAAGAAGGTGGTGTTGAATTTTTTCTTCAACCTGCCGTTTTCTTCAAGACTATCGATCCAGCCGACCTGGTTATCTTTTACCCGGCGATCAGATTCAGGCAGATCGCGATCGTAATGGCCTTTGACCAGCATATCCACATCATCATCGGCCAATACCCATACCTGTTGTCTGGTGCCTATGATGTTCGGATTCTCTTTTACCATGTCAAAGAGGGTGAAGGCGGCTGAGTTGCTGGCAAGACCATAAAGTCGTCTTTTCTCCTTGCGGTCATTCACTTCCGGGAACATATTTCGGAGGGAAGCCTTTACAAGCCCGGGGTAGTCGGCGGCAGCAAGGTTTTCATTTTGGAAATAACCTGGGTCAAACTCCACGTCCAGTTGGATATAGGTCTGCTGAAAGGCGGTATAGCCTTTAGAAACGATAGAAATGAAAAGAAATGCCAGAAATGTCAGGGCAATGAGGATAGCAGCGATACCCATGCGTTGAAAGTTTCTCTCAGCACGGTAGCGGCGATTAAGCCCTTCATTGAATTTGAGATTCATTTTTGCTTGCTGCTCTGTAGTCTGCATTCTTTTCACTATTTCAGTGGGAGCGTATAACGCTACCCGTAATGTGTTTTGCCGTAAGGCCTGGCGCGTGATGTAATGTGTCCTGCCCTGCCTGCTACTCGTACTGTTCCCTGAATTTGCGGACAACTCTCAAGGCAATGAAGTTCAGGATCAGGGTAAAGATGAACAGGAAGAGACCAAGTGCAAATGCTGCAAGAGTTTTCGGGCTGTCAAACTCCTGGTCTCCCACCAGTAACGTGACAATCTGTACAGTTACTGTGGTAACCGCCTGTAACGGGTTGGCTGTGAGGTTGGCCGCGAGACCGGCAGCCATAACAACAATCATGGTCTCTCCAATTGCACGGGAAACAGCAAGCAGGACTCCGCCGACAATACCGGGTAGGGCCGCAGGGACAACAACATAGCGGATAGTTTCAAACTGGGTGGCGCCAAGGCCCAGAGAGCCATCTCGCAAAGTCTGGGGAACGGCATGAATAACATCATCGGAGAGTGAAGAGATGAACGGGATAATCATGATACCCATAACCAGGCCGGCGGCGAGAGCACTCTCAGAGGCAACTGAAAGACCAAAAAGCCCACCTGTATCCCGAATGAGCGGGGCGACAGTCAGCGCGGCGAAAAAGCCGTAGACCACAGTTGGTATGCCGGCCAGGATCTCCAGCAGCGGCTTGGCTATGGTTCGAACTGTGTTGCTGGCATATTCTGAGAGGTAGATAGCTGAGAACAGGCCGATCGGAATAGCCACGCACATGGCTATGGAGGCAATGAGCAGGGTGCCGGCAAAGATCGGCACAGCGCCGAAGGCACCGGACGAACCTGCCTGGTCGGCGCGGATGGCGATCTGTGGGCTCCAGTTGAGGCCGAACAGGAACTCGTTGATGGGTATAGCCTTAAAGAATCTGATTGCCTCGAAAAGAACAGAGAGCACGATACCGACAGTGGTAAGAATCGCAACGGCGGAACAGGCAAAAAGAAATACCATGGTCAGGCCCTCAACGAGGTTCCTGGCGCGCAGTTCCGCTTTTATCCAGTAGTAGACGACTCCGGTGGCGAGCACCATTGAAGAGGTGACCGTCGTGAAGATGAGATTCCTGGCGGATGTCTGGATCTGGAGATATTGTTCCGCAGCGGATAAAATGGCAGGATTGGAAGCGTCTGATACAATATTGCCCGTGACGATATTGCGGATGTCATTGAGAACCAGGGTCAGTTCATTGGAACTCAGCTTCTGGACCTCTGCCGGCAGGGTTTTAACGATCATCTGGGTGATCACTGTAGTCTCTGCCATTTGCCAGAAGCAAAACACCAGCAGTGCAGGTATGCCGCAGGCCAATGCCATCAAAACCCCGTAGTGGTTTGGCAATGAATGCAGTGCACGTACTCCCCCAACATCACGGGATACCGAGAAAGCCCTGTGTCTGCCGAGCAGAAAAGCACCCACAGAGAGCAGGAGAATGTATGGTAAGGTGTATGTATATGGCATCAGATTTGGTATGCTCTGGCTAATATTGACTCATGATTTTAGTGAGATATCGGTTGCTTCTTCCTGGCTATTGGGAGCGGACGATGGTTCCCTCGACAAGGTGAATGACTTCCTCTGAAATGTTGGTGGAGCGGTCGGCAATCCTTTCAAGATGCCTGGCAACCAGATAGATATTAATCAGTTGTCCGGGCTGGTCCGGTTTACGCTTGATCTCTTCGCGAACCTGGTCGTAGGCGTCTATCATCATCTGATCGACATCGTCGTCTAAGATGAATACCTGACGGGCCATGGCCGGGTCTCTGTTGACAAGGGCGTCAAGGCTCATCTTCAGCATCACGATGACTTTATCTGACATCTGGGAATAATCATAAATCCAGGGGTTTTGACCATTGCCGCTCTCGTCGTATTTCTTGTAAATAGACTGAATACGCATGGCAATGCTGACAGCCATATCGGCGATTCGCTCAATTTCGTTATTGATCTTAATGACGGCAATAATAAATCGCAGGTCGCTGGCCACAGGCTGGTGAAGGGCGAGAATCTTGAGGCAGTCTTCTTCTATCTCCACTTCCATTTCATCGACTTCATAGTCGGTGAGGATCAGTTTCTGCAGTGCTTCGTCATTTCGCTCAGAGAGGCAGGCTGCTGCGGTGCGGACTCGTTCTTCCACCATCGTGCTGACCTGCATAAGCTTTTTTTTCAGGCTGAGCAGTTCGTGGTGAAATGTGTAATAAGGTTCCATGAGTGTTCCTGTTAAATTATGCGAAAAAACCAACATATGTTGGAATCTATCAATTGTTTGCAACACAGTACGCGAGGTATGTTTTTCATCAATTAGGAGAATGTTAGAATCGCATTAAAGTTAGGGAAATGGGTTGCGGCGGTGCTGAAAATACTGAATGGTATTGATTATTCCAAAGGTGCGTATCACTATTGGAGACTGATAACTGTTTGTAATTGGGTCAAAGAAGAGCTAATCCATATGCCTGTTTAAGGTGGGCACCGGGGGAACAGGTCTTTACAATCCTCGAAAAGGGAGAGTGAAGGTGCTGCATCCTGTCCGAAACAGGTCATTCCAGAAGATGATGTGAGCGTCTCAGGTCAACTACGACCCTATGAATGGTGTGGGAAATCCACCGAATTCTGAACTCACAAGGGAAAAATTACCATGGGAAAAGTACATATACTGATTGTTGAGGATGAAGCTGATATTCAACAACTCGTGAGTTATAACCTGATCAGAGCAGGGTTCAATGTCACTTGTGCCGACTCCGGCGAAGAGGCTTTGGAGTGTTTACGCGAGGAGAATATTGACTGCATGTTGCTTGATTTAATGCTTCCCGGACTGTCCGGTATTGAAGTTTGCTCAGAAGTAAAGAAAGGCAGGGCAAAAGAGTACGCTGACGTGCCGATTATCATGCTTACCGCCAAGGGTGAAGAGGAGGATGTGGTTGCCGGTCTGGATTGCGGCGCAGACGACTATATTACCAAGCCATTTTCTCCAAAAGTACTGATCGCCAGGATCAAGACTGTACTCAGGCGAAGTGCGGCCAGGCTTGATAATAAAAGCGATGGTGTGCCTTCAACAATAGTTTGCGGAAACCTCGTTATAAATCAGGGTAAGCATGAAGTTCGTTTAAATGATATTGAAATTCAGCTTACGGCTACAGAGTTCGGCATTCTCGCTCTTCTTGCCGGTAAAGCGGGGTGGGTATTCACTCGTCAGCAAATTATAGATGCGGTGCGAGGTTATGATTTTCTTATTACGCCGCGAGCTATTGATGTGCAGATTTTTGGTTTGAGAAAGAAGCTTGGTGAATCTGGTAAGATGATTGAGACTGTACGTGGAATCGGCTACAGGTTTAAGAATGTAAATCAGCAGGAAGAAGCCCTGGAAATATGAAACCTCAAAAGCTTGTCTGGCAGATATTCCCTGCAACCTTAATAGCCGTTATTGCTACGATTGCCGCCGTAACATGGTATAGTTCAATAGTTTTCCAGGAGTTTCATCTCGCTGAGGCGGAGAAGGATCTTGAGGCACGGGCCAGTCTTATAAAGTCACGTGTTCATGACTATCTTACCACCGGCGAGTTAAATGAACTGCGGGATTTCAGTAAAATAGCCGGACGTGAATCCCGTACACGCATAACGATAATCGACCTTCAGGGCCGGGTTCTTGCAGATTCGGACTCCGATCCTGAGTACATGGACAACCATCATGAACGCCCGGAAATAGCAACCGCTTATTCCGGTATCCTAGGCAGGTCCCTGCGATTAAGCAATACTCTGGGACAGTCGATGCTCTACATTGCCGTGCCACTCTTCAGCGACAACCGGCCGGCGAGTTATGTGAGCACACCGGCCGAAGTGATTGCCGTAATCAGGATGTCGGTTCCCGTTACTTCACTTTTTGAAACCCTGAAGAGTCTCATTTTCAAAGTTGTTTTCGGATGTATCCTGATCAGTATCGGTGGTGCAGTGGTCAGTCTATTCATTTCCCGCAACATAAGCCGCCCGCTGGAAGAGATGACCAAAACCGCTGAAAAATTCGCACGTGGTGATTTTACGCAGCGCATGAGTCCCCGTCTCAACAGGGCCTCCTCCCAGGAAGTTGCCGCACTGGCGCTGTCCATGGACAAGATGGCTGAGATGCTCGATGAAAAAATCAAGGCTATCGTCACCCACAGGAACCAGTTGGAGACCGTGTTTTCCAGCATGGTTGAGTCGGTTATTGCCATCGACAGAGACGAACGGGTAATCAGCATTAACAAGGCGGCAGCCGACCTTCTCGGTATCAGCCGGGTGGCAGCGCATGGTAAAATTGTTCAGGAAGTTATCCGTCACACTCAACTCCAGGAGCAGATCCATCAGATTATAAGTACCAAGGAGTCGATGGAGGATGAGATAGTTCTTCGTGACGGTTCTGAAGAAAAATTTCTCCAGACCAGTGTAGTTACTCTGAATGACGGCAGAGGCGATAGTGTCGGTGTGCTTATTGTCATGAATGATGTGACCAGGCTGCGCAAGCTCGAACATATACGGCGTGATTTTGTGGCCAATGTCAGCCATGAGTTGAGAACACCTATTACCTCGATTCGCGGTTATGTCGAAACATTGCTTGATGGGGCCCTCGATGACCGTGAGGACTCGGTTCGGTTTCTCGAGGTTGTACTCCGTCAATCCCAGCGCCTGAATGCAATTATTGACGACTTGCTCTCGCTGTCCAGAATTGAACAGGAATCGAGCGATGGTGAAGTCCACATGGAAGAAAGCCCACTATGCTGTGTTGTGGAATCGGCAGTTCAGACCTGCCAGGTAAACGCTCAGCAGCGTGGGGTTCAGGTCGATTTGCAGTGTGTGGAGGGTATCCTGGCCAACATGAATGGTACATTGATTGAGCAGGCGGTTGTGAATCTGCTGGTCAACGCCATTAAGTATAGCAAAACCGGCGATACCATAACTGTGCGCAGCAATTTGTTGAAAATGGGCGATAGTAGTAAGGTTTGTATTTCTGTGAAAGACACCGGCTGTGGTATTTCACCAGAGCATTTGCCAAGGCTTTTTGAGCGCTTTTATCGAAGTGATAAAGCTCGCAGCAGGGATCTCGGTGGAACAGGTCTTGGCCTTGCCATAGTTAAACATATCATTCAGGCTCACGGAGGAAGTGTCGAGGTGAAAAGCGAACTTGGCAAAGGTTCGGAATTTATCCTGACTCTGGATGGTCGAATGGCATAGCATTATAGCTGGTACATGTCTGTAAAAAGGGGCTTTCTTCCAATGGTAGAAAGCCCCTATTTATTTTTATGACGGATTCACAGGAGAGTCGACCAACTTCCTTCCCCTGCAGTTGGACAGGGAAAAAAAAATTATGCTATCGTGAAATAGTATTGATTTGCACTGTAGAACCGCAGCCTCCAGCTGATTACTATTTGTTTTTCAGCTGTGTTCTTATGGTTTGGACTCTGGCAGATAACAGCGGACTTTTTATGAGTAAAAGGAAACAAAATCTGCATGGTGGCAAGGGATTTTTGTCATCTTCTGTAACTTTTCCCGGCGATCTGCTTGGCAGGATTTTTGATAGCCTTGACAGCCTGATTTATATTGTCGAGCCGAAATCGGATCGAATTATGTTTGTCAACAAGGCCTTTAAAAAGGTCTTTGGTCATGATCTCATAGGCCGGAAAAGTGATGATCTGATGAAAAAATATTCGGCAGATGAAGCAGACGATACCGGCTGCGAAACGCGCAGTGTTTCCGGAAAAATGCTGCCGGGAGATCAATTTCGCGAATATCAATATCCATTAACCAAAAAGTGGTACCGGGAAAAGGTAGAGGAACTGGAATTGAATGAGGGGCAGTTGTTCAGGCTCGTTATCGCCTACGATATAACAGAGCAAAAGCAGTTAGAGAGTTTTTTGAGCGAAGCCCGCAAGCAGGCCAATAGCAGTATTTCAGCCAATAGCAAGTATGTGGCGTTGGTTGCCCATGACTTGAAGTCACCTTTTCATTCAATCATCAGCATGCTCCAGCGCATACTCAAAAAGGAAAAATTTGACCATAAGATTCACCAGCAGTTTCTGGAAAATATCATCAAAAACGGTGAACGTATGCTGAGGATGATCGACAGTCTGCTCGATATTCACCGAATGGATAAAGGAGAGATACGACTTGACCAGACCTTTTTTAATCTGCACGATGCGATAACGGAAGTATTTGATAATTATACGCATCCTTCCATGCAGAAGAAGCTGGTTATGGTGAATAGGGTACCAAAAGATATAGAGATTTTTGCGGATAAAAATCTCTATTCAGTGGTACTCAACAACCTGATTTCCAATGCGGTAAAATTCAGTTTTGAGGGTGGTAGGGTGGACGTCTTTGTTGACGACAACGATGACCGTGTAGTGCTGGTGGTGAAAGATGAGGGAAAGGGCATTGCAGATAAGTTGATAAACGATATTTTCCGACCGGATGTGAATACTACCCAGGTAGGGACTTCAGGAGAAAGTGGTTCTGGGCTGGGATTGATATTCTGTCAGCAGATAATGAAAGCTCACGGCGGCAGCATCTGCCTGAAATCTATCGAGGGCGCCGGAGCCAGCTTTTATGTGGAGCTTTCCCCTTCCTGCCGTTTACCTGAGGAGGATGACCCCGATAGCTGATTTACGACATCCTGCCCGGTAAGGGCTCCAACTCCACTCACCATCCTGAGGCTTGATTGGCCGCCGGGAGTATCTGCGGCATCTGTGCCGAGGATCGCATCCACTATCATCTGTTTACTGTAGTTTCCAGCCGGCAATAACTGTTCCTGAATAGCAGTAAGGTAAAGGAGCTCCGCTTTTTGTAAATCGGCGACGGCTTCCTCTATAAGGCGTGCGCTATACGCCGAGAGTTTGTCAGCCAGGCTGTTCACCGTCACGCTCTGGTGTGTTTGATACCCTGCTGTAACTTCGCTCATTATATCCAGTGCAGCGCCAAGTTTTCTTGCAGGAGATGAAGAGCTGCTGCGTAATGAGTAACTGTTGATATGCTGACAGGCATAGGCTATCTGGGCTCCACCGAGGATGAAAAGCCAGCCGAGATACATCCAGACCAGAAAGAGGGGCAGGGTGGCAAAAGAACCATAGATCGCATTGTATTTCGAGACACCGACCTGCAGCGTAATATACGCATTCTGGACAACAAACCAGGCAATGGCGGCTAGCACTGCCCCGATGGCCGCAGGCAGGGAGCGCACTTTGGTATTTGGAAAGAAAATGTAGATTATGTAAAGAGTTAAAGAGATGAAGAAAACAGGTATCAGTTTCAATATCAGGGTCTCCAGCCACTGAAAAGGAAACAGCATTTCAAATTTGGAGGCCAGGGTGGGGTTTTTCAGAAACGCACTGGCCGCGAAGGCAACATTGATGGAAATGGGCATCAAAATTAAAAGTGTCAGATAATCGGAAACTTTCCTGATTATCGACCTGCTGCTTTCAACATGCCAGATGGCATTCATAGCCATTTCAATATTACCGAGTACCAGAATAACGCTGAGCAGGATACCGACCACACCAAAGGTTCCCAGGGTGGCGAAATTGGTCTTGTCCACATAATTGAACAGCTTATCCACGGCCGATCGCATATGGGTAGCCATGCCTGCGGTACCGCTGTCATCAGCTTTGGCTACTGCTGCACTCTCTTCCCCTGCAGGGGTGGCGGGCGGCGTGGATGGCACCGAACTCCGGTCCCCTGTGGGGGATTGCTGCTGAAAAGTAACCTGCTCAAGGGTAAGATCTTTTGCACTTGTAGGGCTGGGCGTGATGCTATCGATATAGCCGTAGGCGACATCGCGCAATTGATCGCCGCCACCGAGGCCTTTAACGACAGCGGTGGACATCGCCAGAAGAGGCACCAGGGACAGGAGCACCGTATATGTCAGGGCGCCTGAGCGTAGAGCGATATCGTTTCTCTTGAGTTCAGAGAACATTATCATCAGCACTCGCACAACGTTACGCAACAGGCCGGTCAGAGTTCCCGAAGAGTCGGAAGGCGAATGTACCCATCGGTTGAGAGCACTGATCGAATCGGCTGCACCATTTTTGAAAAAATGATTTTTACCGCATGTTTCGTCTGAGTTTTTGCCGTTTTTGGTCATGGTGAATATCTTGAGGGTCAATAGGTGTGGAGCCACTTATCAAGAATCTGAAAGACCACCTCACGCTTGATTGGTTTGGATATATAATCTGTCATTCCGGCTTCCAGGCATTGCTCGTGATCACCTTTCATACCTTATGCCGGCTTCCTGGTTCTGCATCAGAAGGGGGAGAGCCCTGGCGGAATCAGTTTCGATTTCGACCTCGATGCCTGCCCGACCAAGCAGGGTACTGAGGACATCATTATTGGCACCATTGTCGTCGACCACCAGAATTTCCTCTCAAGTCTGCAGATGGTGCTGGTCTTCGCGGAACTTTTCCCGACTTCGCCACCCTTGTGGTGAAATTGAAGGCCGTTCCTTTGCCGGTCAAAACTGAGGTGTTGGTCAAGTCGATGAAAAACATCTTCAAGGCCTCAGTCAGGGCAATGTTGTGCAGATTCTTTTTGCCAAGCAACGTTATGGCGCGACTCACTGAGTCAACTTTATACAGCAGTCCGCAATATGGACTGTTGACGAGTTTGAGGAGGCGAACCATCAACACAGGATTCATGGTAATCACCTCGTCGAACTGCTTCATGGTAGTGCTCTCGTCTGCCATAAGGCTTGAAAGGCGCGTCACGGTGAACGGCAGGGTCTGAGCATCACTGAATTGGCTGAAGAAGGAGAGTGATGGGGGCATGGTATCCTGGTATTGATGGTGAAGAGGCCGTGGTACTTCAGGCTATTTCCCGTTTGGTCACAGCCTCTGCTTTAACGCGGTCGAGCAGATCGGCCAGGACCGGTTTGATGTTTTCCCGTATATCTCCGGCTACGATGATAAAGAGCAGATCGTCACCGGGTGAAAAGGTACCTTCGTACGCTTTGATGACTATATCGAAAATGCCCTCTTTTTTCAGATACTCCTGGCGAAGTTGTTCGATTTTGTCAAAGTCCGGACGTACTTCCAGGGCGGAAACATCTGATCTGTCCTTGCGGGACCAGTTTCGGACCACACCGTTATGGATCAAAATCATACCGACGTTATCCTTAAATCCTGGTTTTTGCTTGAGTTGGGCAATTGCTTCAGTGATATCCATGCGTACTTCCTTTCGGGTGATATTGATGTTTCAAGGGCTGTAGACTGGCTTGTCGTTGTTGTCAGCGCTCCACGACTATTGGTATTACCAGAGTCTGGGATTGCTGGATGGTACTGTAATCTATGCTATCATTATACTTTTTTAACAGCCAGAGGGGGATATGAAATTTGCGGTTGCACAGATTCCAAATGGTATCTCCCGGCTGAACCGTGTAGGTTATCTGGTCCGCAACCTGAAACGCTGCAAAGAAATCTTCTTGATTTTCTCTGGCAAAATCAGCACGGAGATCTGCAAATTCAGCGGCAGAAATCTCATCGTAGAGCACGATCAGTTTTTGGCCCGGCTGGATAGTATCAGTGATTGCAAGCTTGTTGGCTTTTCGTAATTCAGCTTCATCCATTTTTAACCAATGGGCAAAAAGCGGCAGGGTTTCATCCGGGTGAACAGAGATCGTATCTCTCTTGAGAGCTTCGCGGGCAACAGGGGTCTGCTCGGGATACAGTTTTTTCCGTGCTCTTATTACAGGGACCTGAGCAGTTTTTTTTTCATCTGGTGAAGAAAAGCGCTTGAAACTTTCTCGTTCTGAAGCGAGATGGGGCAGTAGTGGTTCAGCAGAACTGAGTCTCGGATGAGAAGGGATGCGGAGTTTCTGGCCCACGTATATTCGTGCGTCGGAATCGAGGGCATTGGCACGCAGCAGCACCTTGAGCGGGATATCGTTGTTTGAGGCTATCGCTCCGGCTGTATCGCCACGCTTGACCCGGTAGAGCGATTCCGTCATCTGGGAATTTGAGAGCATTCTGAGAGGGATTGTTGTTATCAGCTTCTCAGTCCTGGCTCCGGCTGGCAGTCGGAGTTGATACCTGCGGGGGATAAGACGCTTTCCCTGGAAAACGGGATCCCGCAAGGCCGGGTTAAGGATTTTTAGTTCCTTCTCACTCAGGGCAAAATGTTTCTTCACATCATAGAGATGTATAAAGCCGGGCAGGGGGTAGGTGGCAAATATCAGAGCCTGGTCTTTAGGGATTGAGGAATCTTGTTCAAGGTGGGTTGCAACCTTGAGCGCTGCCAGGAACTCCGAATAAAAGTTTCTTGACGCAAAGCCAAAATGACCTTCACTATAGCTGGTATAGATGGCAGGGTAGCTGCCATGGGAATTCTGGGCGCGTAACATGCCGGCGGTACCATAATTGTAGGCAGTGATTGCCTCGGGCCATTCGCCAAGAAGCATATAACTGTTTTTCAGGTACTTGGCTGCGGCCTCGGCGGCGATTAGAGGGTCCCTACGTTCGTCGACAGTATCGTTAATCTGCATATATTGTTCACCGGTGGCTTTGGTGAACTGCCAGACTCCAGCAGCGCCGAATTTACTGTATGCCTTTGGGTTGAAGGATGATTCGACGTGCGGCAGGTAGGCAAGTTCGACCGGTAGGCCGTAGTCGGTCAGGATCGCTTTGATGGCACCTATATAGGCTCCTGAGCGGGTCACGCCTTCTATGAAACGTTCTTTCAGTCCGGTCTGACTGCGAATCCGGCCGGCAGCTTCCGTCATCTGTTTGAGACGTTCTGGTCCTGAAAACATGGCTGCAATCCGTATTTCTTCCACGGTTACAGGTGGGTTTCCTTTGCCAAGTCCTTCGAGTATGTTCTTATATTTCTCAACGGCCTGTTGGATTGCTGTCCTGTTGATTTTTTCGGCGGCCGGCAGATTTCTGTCCAGGAGCTGAATGACCTCATAAATCCTGGACAGATCCTCATGGTCATGAATGACCGAGGAATGTATTGAATGGGTTGAATAAATGTCTTCCCAGAATTTTACAGCCGCTTTGATTTCAGGGTATTCAGGAAAGATCTTATTGGATGCAGCCCCACTGGTTCTGGGTAGACAGATGCTGATAGTCAGTAACAGAACAAACAGAGGGAGTTGCCAGCATAGCATGGGGTGGAAGAGAACAGAAGATGAGCGGCCCGGCGGGTGATGACGAAAATCTATCATATGAAAATATTAAATAGTATTGAATATGAGTTAAGCAATTTCCAAACCTATAGCACACATGACATACCATCGGAATAGTTTTCTGGAACTGGTACGTTGAGGTAATTACTCCAGCTGGAGTGAAATAAGGAGTTATAAGTGTATACACCAATAATAGGAACACTCGGTTACATTTTGTCACCCGATAAGAAGAAAACACTCATGGTACATCGAAACAAGCGACACGACGATCAACACCTGGGAAAATATAATGGTCTTGGCGGCAAGATGGAGCCCAATGAGGACGTTTTTGGTTGTCTGGCGAGGGAAATACGTGAAGAGGCAGGTATAAAAATCGTGGAAACAACCCTTCGGGGCACAATTAACTGGACCGGTTTTGGCCCCAATGGGGAAAATTGGTTCGGATTCATCTTTCGAGTGGAAAGCTTTGAAGGAGAGCCTGGAAAAACAAATGAAGAGGGCGATCTGGAATGGGTTGAGGTTGAGAGAATTATGGAACTGCCAATGTGGGAGGGGGATCGTCATTTTCTGCCTCTGGTTTTTGACGATGATCCGCGGATATTTCACGGTTACATGCCCTATGAAAACGATAGGCCGTTAAGTTGGGAGTATACGAGAATGTAGAAAATATGCGGCCTGGGGACAGCTCTTTCAGCTTGCGGAAGATCGTTTGCATGGTATAGTCTGGCTGAAACAGATTTAATCAATCCTTATCCCAAGAGAAGGAGTAGAGATATGTCTCAGGAGAGCGAATTACGACGTCTTGAGAGCTTCGTCAGCAAATTGCTGGTGAGTTACCAGGAACTGAAGTTGGAGAACGACAAGCTGACCCTGGAACTGCAGGAGCAGTATGAGAGTGTTGCCCAGATGAAAGACAGGCTTGCGGTTCATGAGAACGAACGCAGCGAGATCAGCACCCGGGTAAATGGCTTGATTGAACAGATCGAAGAGTGGGAAATCAACCTGGGAGAAGAAGTATTTGATACTTTGACTCTTGACGATCACACTGAACAGCGTAATCTGTTTAATTCAAGTGAGACAGAAACTGCTGTTGATGGTGCCCAGGCAGATCAGCAAGAGAGTGGCCGTACCAGCTGATATTAAACGAAGCAGGCAGAATCGTATTGGGGTGAAATACAGTCATAATGTCTGAAACTGAACGTTTGGTCCGGTTTGAGCTGTTCGGGCAGGAATTTAAATTTTATACTGCTGCCACCGAGGCAGAGATGGATGCGATTCTGGAACTGGTTCGCGAGCAGGTTGAAGGAAATCTCAGCACGCGAACTGGAACATTACCGGCAAGTAAAATAGCAGTGATGGCATGTTTGAATATTGCATCTAAATATGTTCAGTTAAAACAGGATTTTGAGAGTTATAAAACGGACAATGAAAGCCGTTTTTACGACTTGAGCGAAAAGATACGAAACAGTCTTCCTCAAGGCTGATGCTGCAACTATATTTTGTTTTCGTTTAGTTGAAAGTTTGCTATACTGAAGTCTGATTTGAAGATTGTTTGATCTGGTAGAAAATAGAGTGATTCTACCTTTCAGGAAGTAGAATTTTAGAGATTTCCCTGCGCTGTTGGTGATCTGCTGTGTGTGTTGAGCCAACTCTCAAAAAAAGGGTACCTCCCCTTACTGATTAAGGAAAATCCATACGGAATTTCCTGAAGTAGTTATGAGGCTGCCCACCTAATTCATTAGGTTTAACTGACCTGTCGACACGGCAGTGCGGGGAAGTTACTAGCTCAGAGCGAATTCGCTGAAATTCGTTCTGTTTATATATGCGGCTGGCTGGCAGGATATCGGTATTACGGCCGAATTTTAATTTAACACGACTGAGTGCAGCAGGGATGCTGTTTGAAAGAGATTACGGACATTAAAGAAGCAGGGTAGCTTTTCAGATATCTGTTTTGAGTGTCAGATTTGCACGGAGCAAAGAGACAATTGCCCGAAGTGGTATATAGAGTTCGAGGGAGGGGCATCGGTTTGATACATGACAATAATATGCATTGTGTATCGGTACGATGAATAGAGAAGGATGGTTTTTATGAATGAACACAAGACCATATAGGCTGGTACGACGGTAGGATGTACGATGTTTCTGTGGCATTGGCCAGCCCTTTCATCCGCTTACTTCAAGCTTAAGAGCAATTGACAGTTTTGGTGTAGCTTACCGGGCAAGTTCCCCGCTATTTGGGGTGAAATACATTATGTTTGAGAGTTGGTGGGTGTAATCAACCGGTTTACCAACTTCTGACAGTTGTATGATCGCTCGTTATCTGAAAAAGTTGGGGTTTTTCCCCGACTTAAAGAATCTTCCCGTTTATTATCCCCGTCTTGTAATCCCACTTTTCATACGCCTGTTATTCCTTTCTGCGCGATCAGTTACAGCATACACAGGAATAACGTCATGAGCGTATTGAACCACCCATCGCTTTTCATCATACTAGGCTTGACGCTTGGCGCAGTTGTTGGATATCTCTTGCGCAAGCAGTTTATTGAAGGCCACCAGCGAAATATTCAGGCCCAGAGCAAGCAGATAATAGAAACTGCCATAATCGAGGCTGAACAACTCAAGAAAGAAGCACTTCTCCAGAGTAAGGAAGAAGCGTATCAGATCAAGCAGGCTCACGAAAGAGAACTGAAAGCAGAAAAAGACGAGATCAAGTCTGAAGAGCGTCAGCTGAATCGTAAGCGAGAGACCCTGAAGAAAGAATGGGACAATCTGGACCGTAAGGGGAGAGAACTTAAGTCCTTTGAGGACACCTTGCGCAGCAAAGAGACGGGTATTGCCGAGAAATATAAAGAGGTTGATAATCTCATCGGTAAACAACGCTATGAAATGGCCCGTATCGCCGGCATCAGTCAGGAAGAGGCCAAGAAGATGCTCATGGACTCGCTGGAAAGCGAAGCCCGTATGGAAGCAGCGAAAAGGCTTGCCCGAATTGAAAACGAAATGAAAATGGAGGCGGATCGCAAGGCCAAGAATATTCTGGCATTGGCGATCTCCCGTTACGCTGGCGATTATGTCGCAGACAAGACAGTCTCCATGGTGCCACTGCCCAACGATGAGATGAAAGGGCGGATTATCGGGCGTGAGGGACGGAATATCAGGGCAATTGAGGCTGCCACCGGCATTGATATCATTATAGATGACACCCCCGAGGCTGTTATCCTGTCCGGGTTCAACCCGGTACGTCGTGAGGTTGCCCGTCTTGCCCTTCTGCAGCTCATAAATGATGGCAGGATTCATCCTGGTCGCATTGAAGAGGTGGTTACCAAGGTTACCAAGGAGCTGGAGGTCACCATCCTGGAAGCTGGTGAGCAGGCAACATTTGATGTGGGGGCGCACGGAGTTCACGTAGAGCTTATTAAACTGCTGGGTAGACTCAAGTATCGTACCAGTTACGGTCAGAATGTATTGCAGCACTCGCTTGAAGTTGCTTTTCTCTGCGGTATTATGGCTGCTGAGCTTGGGTTGGATGTTAAAGTCGCCAAACGGGCGGGCCTCCTGCATGATATTGGTAAAGCTGTTGATCATGAGGTGGAAGGGTCCCATGCCATTATTGGTCGTGACCTTGCCAAAAAATACGGTGAGACCGAAGACGTTGTTTACGCTATAGGCGCTCATCACGAAGATCAGCCTCCACAATCAGTACTTGATGTGCTGGTTCAGTCTGCCGATGCGCTCTCCGGTGCAAGGCCGGGGGCGAGAAAAGAAATGCTCCAGAGTTACGTAAAGCGACTCGAAGATCTCGAAAATATTGCCAACGCCTGTCAGGGCGTTGAAAAGTCCTATGCCATTCAAGCCGGACGTGATTTGCGGATAATAGTTGATGCCAGCAAGATCAACGATGATGCGGCTATCTTGATGAGCCAGGACATTGCCCGGTCCGTTGAAGAGAAATTGACCTACCCAGGCCAGATACGGGTGACAGTAATCAGGGAAACTCGTGCCGTTGAGTACGCTAAGTAAAGTTAATAAATGGTCAGTAAATAAGAAAGGATAGGGCAATACAGTAATGCAATCTATTGAGGAACAGTTAGAACTTATCGAGCGAGGTGTCGTTGATTTCATCTCCCGGGAGGAGCTGAAAAAAAAGCTCACGAAATCAGCTGAAACAGGTGTGCCGCTGAAAGTGAAAGCGGGCTTTGACCCCACCGCACCGGATCTGCATCTTGGCCATACCGTGCTGTTGCAGAAGCTGAAGCACTTTCAGGACCTTGGCCATCAGGTATACTTTTTGATCGGTGACTTTACCGGTATGATCGGTGACCCGACAGGTAAGTCCGAAACCCGTAAGGCGCTTACCCCTGAAGATGTTGCCAATAATGCAGAGTCTTACAAGGAGCAGGTATTTAAAATTCTTGATCCTGAAAAGACCGAGGTCGTATTCAATTCTACCTGGCTCGGCGGCCTGAGCTCTTACGACATGATAAAGCTCGCTTCTGAGTTGACTGTGGCCAGAATGTTGGAGCGGGAGGATTTTCGAACCCGCTTTGATAGTGGCAAACCAATTTCCATTCATGAGTTCATGTACCCCCTGATTCAGGGGTATGATTCTGTGGCCATGGAAGCGGATGTTGAGCTTGGCGGCACCGACCAGTTGTTCAATGTACTTATGGGGCGGGATCTCCAGCGGTCACGTGGTCAGGCGCCTCAGGTGGTATTGACCATGCCGTTGCTGGAAGGTCTGGACGGTGTAAACAAGATGAGCAAATCGCTCGGCAATTACATTGGCATTACTGAGCCCGCCAACGATATCTACGGCAAGGTGCTTTCCATATCCGACGAGTTGATGTTCCGTTATTATGAGTTGCTCAGTGATCTTTCAAAAGCTGAGATTGCAGATTTGCAAGCGGGCATAGAGAAAGGCGAGCTGCACCCTAAAGAGGTGAAGAAGAAGCTTGCCCGTGAACTGACTGCCCGTTACCACGGTGAAGAGGCTGCCGTTGCTGCGGAAGAGAACTTTGAGCAGGTATTCAAGCAGGGTGGTCTGCCGGATGACATTCCAGTTGTTGAAGTTTCAGCCAGTGAGCCGGTGTGGATCCCTCAGTTACTGCTTGATGCCGAACTGGTTGCCTCAACTTCAGACGGCCGCAGGATGATAAAGCAGAACGCCGTATCAATCGATGGCGAGAAGGTCACCGATATGAAGGGCACAATTGAACCAAGTGGCGAGGTGTTGCTGAAGGTTGGCAAGCGTAGATTCAGTATGGTGAAGTTCGTCTAATCCCGACTGTAAAGTGAAATAAAAAAAGGCCGGTTCGCTCTGTCGCGAACCGGCCTTTTTTATTTTGTGCGTCTGACTTGCCGTATTCAGAAAAATGAAGAACCTTTCAGGAACTTACAAGGGTAACATCAATCGATTTTAGCTTATCAACCTGTGTTACATGCCATTTTTACGGCAGGTACCACAAACTCCGGAAAATTCGATGTGGTGACCAATCACCTCATATTGGCTGGCTTCCATGGCAGCTACATTGATGTGTTCCTGGACGGGGATGTCTATATCGTCAACTTTGCCACAGCTGGCGCAGCGTATGTGGTAATGAGGATCTACAGTTGCGTCGAAACGCTTCTGGGTACCACCGACCTCTAATTTGAGGATTACTCCGCTGTCAGCAAGCAATTCAAGGTTTCTGTAAACGGTGCCAAGGCCAATCCTCGGCAACCTCTTGCGAACCATATCATAAACTTCGTTGGCAGTCGGGTGGGAAGTAACCTTGCCGAGTTCTTCGAGAATAACCTGGCGCTGAGTGGTCAGTCGCATATTCGGTAGAGATTCCATATCATTATCCCGCTAAATTCTAAGTATTAATAAATGTTATTAGCTGACATTGTATATCAAAATGAAAAAATATCAATGAAAAAGTCCACAGGGATAATAAGTTACACGTTGTGGTACTTTTGGCCGGCGTGGGGAATGAAATTCAGGGTTTAATTGTGAAGCCGTTGGCTAAAGGAGGGTTAAAATAGCCAAATTTCAATGTGGGACATTCCTCTTTAAGCAAGCTGAGCCAATTGCGAACACCCAGTGCTTTTTCGGTCGGCTGAAAATCAATTGTTTTCAGGTACCACTCGGGATCCATGTTGAGGTTTCTCAGTTGAATAAAGTCAGGGGACAACTCTTCAACAAAGCTACATAAACTATCAAACTCCTGAGGAGAGTCGGTAAATCCCGGCAGGATGAAGTAATTCAGTGAGACGAATTTACCGTGAGATTTCATTACTGCTATCGATTTTTTCACGTCATCGAAGCAATATCCTTTGGGGCGATAGTATCTGAGATAACGGTCTTCCTGAACTGAATTCAAGCTGACCCGGAGCGAGTCAAGACCCGCTCGAGCGAGGTTTTCTACTTTATCGGGCAAGCTGGCATTGGAGTTTAGGTTGACTGTACCCTTGGATGTTTTTTGGCGGATAAGGCCTATTGCCTTTTCGATGGTACTGGCCTGCAGCAGTGGCTCTCCCTCACATCCCTGGCCGAAACTGACAATAGCCCTTTCTGCTGTATTAAGATGAGCGACTGCCATCTGGCAAATTTCATGCGGAGTCGGAACAAAAGCTATTCGATCCTGGGTTGAAGGGCAGCAACCCGATTCCTGCAACGATATACAACCTACACAACGGGCATTACATTCAGGCGATGTAGGTAGAGGTGCTTCCCAGCGCCCGAGAAAATAATTTCTTGCTGCAGGGCAACCATAGGTGAGACAGCATTTGCCCAGATGCTGGATCAATCTGTTATTTGCATTCGCTTTAAGAACTGCTTTGGTTTTGCGGTTGACTGTTTCCTGCTTGTACTGATCGCAGTCCTGCCGGATATCGGAGTCGCTGCGAAAAGCAGGCACCCAGAACTGGTTGTTAAACCAACCAACGGCAGTGTAGGCAAAGAGCGGGAGAGTGGGAGCACCTTTCTTCGTCTGAAAAGCGCTGCTCAGCGCACTGGTGTGAGCCGGTGACATGAATGCGGCAACAGCCTGAATATCACGGCCGGGTTCGAAGGGGTCTTCCTCAAGGAGCAGCGGTTCACCACTGTCAGGGTCGCAGCCAACCGGAAGCCTCATTGGCAGAGCGAAAAGTTCGCTGCCTTCAGGCAGGGGAATGAGGTCATCCAGTTCTGGACGCACAAATTCTCCAGCGGCGCTGCCGCACATCTGCAGGTCCGGAAAATCTGTGATAGTTCCCTGATCATCCGCGATGACCAGAGAAGGTATTTCAGTTGGATGAATCACTGTGGTCTGAGTACTCGCATGACTGAATCTATAGCGCGATAAATATCAAGATCATCTCCAAATACATCTAAAATATCAGGATGATTGATGAGGTCTTCAACAACATACTGGGTCAAATAGAGGCTGACGATATTGGGGTCCTGAACCAGGGTGCGCAAAGGTGCAATTTTCATCTGCAGGTCAAAATCATCGAGGTGAGGCAGCTTCTGCAACTGGTCTTCTATCGATTTCTGAATATTGGCGACGGCACTGCACTCGATAACCTCGCGATCAATGAGGCGTTGAACCAGCCTGACAGTTAAGGGTTCGGCATGCTCTTTCGCAGTCCGGAACATCTTTCTCCGCTCACGCTCGCGTTTGCGGTCAATTGCACGAATAGTTTTGTCTGTAGATCTGTTAGCACTAACACTTACTTTAGCCATCTATACCTCCCGGAGGATGTCGGCCCGCCAGGCGGGTTTTATCGTAGATTTTGGATTGTCTGTTCACTACAACCCGCTATATAAACCGAAATTTTAAATATCACTACTGTAAAGTTTGGCATACCCATCCATTTTCGCAATTTGTTCATCAGGCAGATTGAGATGGTACCGCTGCAGATACTCTGCAGCCATCCGATGGGTATTGAAAATTGGTATATTTCTCTTTAGGTTTTCGATCCCTTTCCGTAAAAAGACCTCAGAATTTTCTGATTTGTAAAAATCGTTGATCAGAGAAGGAAGCAATTTGTAAAAGGAGTTGGAGTCTTCCTGATACAAAAGAGTTTCCCTCTTTTCGCTCAGACTATCCAGATTAATCTCACCTTCACGTCCGAATTTCCAACCTGTCAGACCATTATGGTAACCTTCAACCCACCATCCGTCCATGATTGAAACGTTTGGCACACCATTCATGGCTGCTTTCATGCCGCTGGTGCCGGAAGCTTCCAGTGGGCGTTTAGGGCAGTTGAGCCAACAATGCACACCGGAAACAAGGATTTTGGCAATGGACATGTCATAGCCCGGAATAAAAATCAGCTTGGCGAGGTTGCCGCTTTTTTCCAGCAACTCCTGCTGGCGCTTGAGCAGGTCGATAAGCACGTGCTTGCCTGGTTCGTCTGCAGGGTGGGCCTTTCCTGCAAAGAGAAAGTAAACAGGTTTACCGTATTTGGCGATAATGTTGCAGAGACGATCTATGTCATAAAAAATCAGATCTGCCCGCTTATATGTTGAAAATCGGCGCGCAAAACCGAATGTTAACATATCCGGCTCAAGAAGAACCTCTCTGTGAAGTATGGTTGATAAATAGTTAGGCGGATCGATCCAGGTTTCCACTGTTTGTCTGCGATGCAATTGGAGCATCTCATTAACGTGCTTTATCAGAGACCGGTTATCCTGACGCCAGGCCTCAAGCAGCGATTGCTGAAAAGATACATCCTGGTCAAGTTGAGCTACTTCAGTAAAGACGCCAGGGTTTTCGCGCCATCCTTTTAATACTTCGAACTTGTCAAAGACGTCAGCCCTGGCTGCGCTGATCCAGGTGAGGTGGTGGACACCATTGGTAATAGCAGATATTTTTTGTGTGAAATCAGGGAACTGTTTGTGCGTTACATCGCGGTGTAGCCTGCTGACACTGTTCGCAGAGCGGTTAACACGCATGGCCATGGCGGTAAAGTTATATTGACCAGGGTGATCTTTGTCGTGAGCAAGGACATCGAGGATTTCGCTGCAGGTAGTACTGCATATACCCTTGTAGAGCATTTTATCGAATCGGTCATGTCCGGCAACCACAGGAGTGTGGATAGTGTAAACAAGCCTGCTGGCCACTTTTTCTGCAGCCATCATGATTTCTTTTCTGGTTACAGCTGATTTTCCGTTTCGTAACTGGGTATTGTGTAGCTCCTCAGCAATCAGCTGCATGGCCACTACTACTCCATGCTGTTCGTTCAGATGAAACGTTGCTGGGCTGATTCCAATTTTCCTGAGGGTCGGCAGGATGCCCATTCCGAGGATTCTCCGTTGAATAGCTTTGGTGAGAGATGACTCTGCGTTGTAGAGCTGTGCAGCAGCATTCCGGATGATTGGCGGATTGGCATCGACTGCAAAATCGAGCAGGAATTCCGGCACAAAATAATCACAATTCTGACTGAATTCGAGTTTGACCCAGATCTGGGCAAAGATCAGATGTTCCTTGTTGTGATCATTAAGATCTCTCGAAAAAAAAGGTAACTCAATGGTAAGAGGTTGATCCTTTTCCATTGGGTCATGAAGTAGGTAAAGACCGGGAGTGGTTTCGGGCGACCATTTAACACCGCAGGAAATCTGGCCGAGTTGGGAGTCGACGACCTGGTTGAAATATCCTTGTTTGTACAACAGGCTGATGGCAACAGCGGGAAGGTGGCAATCAGCAAAACTTTTTAAAGTATCGCCTGCGAGTACACCAAGACCACCGCTATAGGTTGGTATTTTGCTGGTATCTCTGGCGTAGCGTTGGAATAGTGGATCTTTCAGGGGATCAGTGTCAGGTGTATGCGGCAGGAGTTGTCTCGATTCGAGCAATGCTCTAACCGGGTCATAAACGTCCGGATCTGCACCAATCTCCATGGTTATATATACGATGACATCATTTTTTTTATCGGTGAGCCTATTCCACACTTTCTCAAAATGTCTCTGGCTCATCCCCACAAAGTTACCGAATTTGTGATGGACCAAAAAAGTATTTAAAGAATCTCTAATGTTTGACATCGTCTTGGTGTGAAAAAAATGAGTTGAAATGGAGCTATTCAGTAAAAAATCTCCTGGAGACAGTTATTGACATGGAATGTAACGTTTTTTTAATAATGATGCAGTGAAGCAGCGGCTGTCAAATATTGCGGGAAATTCAGATCTTGAAAAAGGTGCTAAAAGCCTTGAGATGAAAAATATTCCTTGAATTTAGTAGCCTTTCCTTTATATATTCTCTTGGTTGATAGTTGACCGTGGGTTATAAGTGTAACTCATTGTTAGGACATTATCCCAGGTGTCTGCCAGCATGTAAACAAACCATACAGAAATTCTAGGAGGTTCTGGTTATGATAGGAAATGTTCGGGCGGTATTGCCTGCATTATTGTGTGTATCTGTACTTACGCTTGCAGGTTGTGGTTCCAAATCAGCCACAGATACTGAAATGAAGGCAGATGCCGGCGATGCGATGGGCGTCGAGGAGCCTCTGGTAACCGAAAAGCCAGCAATCACAATCAGTGAGGGGCGCACCAGCGCACCAATGCTGCCTGTGTATTTTGAGTTCGATTCTTCTGATATCCGTGGGGATCAGGTTTCGCGTATTCAGGTAAACGCTGATTTCTTGAAAGAAAGTGCCGATACCACCATTCGTATCGAGGGTAACACCGATCCACGCGGCACCAAAGAATATAACATGGCTCTTGGTGAGCGTCGTGCTCTGGGTGCAAAGAAATACCTCATGAACCTCGGTATTGAAGAGCAGCGTATGTCCACCATCAGTTATGGTGAGGAGCGTATTCTCCTTCAGGGTCAGGATGAGCTCTCTTGGGCCCAGAATCGTCGTGATGACTTTGTTATTGTAGAGTAACTATTGATAAATTAATCGGGAAGCCAGTGCCAGGGCTTCCCGGTCTACCCGGGGAAGGTAATGAATCTTAAAAAGTTTGTCGTAACCGTCTCTCTTCTCTGTGCTTTTGCCTTTGCAGGAACCGGCCAGGCGTTTGCCGAGGTAAAAGTAGGAGTAATGAACATTCAGAAGATTATTGCTCTCTCTGATGCCGGTAAAGCAGCCAAGAAGAAGTTCGAAGCCAAAATGGGCGATCTGAAATCCAAGTTCGATGTTGAACAGCAGGAACTCGTCGCTCTTCGTCAGGAAATAGCTAAAAAAGGTTCTGCCTGGAGCGAAGAAAAAAAGGCTTCAAAATCTCGTGATTTCCAGAAAATGCAGCGCGAGTTGCAGGAAAAGAACGACGACGCCAACTTCGAGCTGAAACAACTGCAGGAAAGAGAGTTTGAGCCAATTCTTAAGGCGCTCGAAGGTGTTGTGAATGATTTTGGCAAGAAAAATGGTTACACTATAATTCTTGACACCAAAATGGGTGCTATTTACTTTGCCGAAAGTGCAGATGTAACTGGCGCACTTGTTAAAGAATTGAATAAGGCCATGGCGAAGTAACACTATCAGTTATTTCATGGCACAAGGGTTGCCGCCAATTATGAAAAACGATGCACGGGGTACCCCCATGCATCGTTTTTTATTTTATTGTATAAACAATAACCCTGATAAGGTTCAGGAAAATGAGTCTAATCCTATCATCTGTTCAGGCGGGACGATCCAGATGATTTAGTAGTCCGTAAGAAATAATGACTTGAGCCTGCAGGCAATACTCTGAGGAAAATTGCACATGCATAGGCTGATGTTTGTTGAACATTTTGTGAAAACCACCTAAGTCAGCTTTGATGTATGTGGTTAGCAGGGAACTACTTTTTTATTCAGTGCTTAGTGTTCATAGGTAACAAGGTCCAGGGTGCCGATAGGGTACAATTATAACAGTGCCACTTTTGGCGCTCCCTGAATAAAATCAGGTAAATTTCAAAAAAGGTAAAGTATGGCTGTTCGGAGCATGACCGGTTTTGGCCGGGGCGAGAGTGAGCACGGGGGCAGGATCTGGACTGTTGAGATTCGTTGCGTAAATAATAGATTTCTCGATCTGAAGACCAAACTCCCCCGGGGTTATGCAGGCATTGAAGAGCGCATCAGGAAAAAAGTCTCTGAATATCACCAGCGTGGTCGGGTTGATCTGGTACTGTCCGTCAGTGGTGATTTTTCTGATCTGCAGCACGTGTCAGCCAACCTTGAGATTGCTCGAAATTACCATCAGGTACTGGTTCAGCTTGCCGACGAGTTCGGACTTGATAGCGACATTACACTCGTTCAGCTTTCTTCGTATCCGGATGTTATCGTTCGCGAACAAAAGGAAGAAGATCTCGAGACGATCTGGCCATATATCGAACAGGCATTAGTCGATGGGCTTGAGAATTGTACCTTGATGAGAAGCCAGGAGGGTCAGGCGCTCGCAGCTGATCTGCAGGGACGGCTCACCAACTTTGGCGTCACGATCAGCACCATTGATCAGTCTGTGCCGCAACTGGTTCAGCAGCGTGAGAATAACCTGAAAGAGCGACTTGAAAAGCTTCTGGACAATACTGAGATGGAACCGATGCGGCTCGCTCAGGAGGTTGCCATGCTTGCTGATAAGACAGATGTGACAGAGGAAATTGTTCGTTTGAGAAGTCATATTCAGCAATTTTCAGCCTTTATCGGAGACGGTGGGGCTGTTGGCAGAAAGCTTGACTTTCTTATCCAGGAGTTTCTGCGCGAGGTGAACACCATCGCTTCAAAAATCAACGACGCGGCTGTTGCGCATCATACCGTCGATTTGAAGAGTGAGCTTGAGAAGATGCGTGAACAGGTTCAGAATATAGAATAATCGATACAGGGGAAAAGATTTTATCTTCCAACTTTTTGTTACCCTGTGGAACTTTACTTTCATGATGCTGGCTAGAGAGCTGCGGCGCAATGTTTCGGCATTGATGCTGATGTGTGTACTCTTTCCGGCGTCCAGCGGAAAAACAATGAAACTTCTGAATGTAGGGTTTGGAAATACGGTAATGGTTGAGAGGGTCATTGCCGTGGTGAATACAGGTTCTTCTCCGGCCAGGAAATTGAAAGATATTGCCAAGAAAGATGGCAAACTCATTGACGTTACCGAGGGGCGCCGTACCAGGTCGATTCTCGTCATGGATTCAAGCCATGTAGTTCTCTCATCAGTACAATCAGATACCATTACCCAGAGAATGCAGGCATTATATCCCGAGTACCACCTGGCTGAGTTGGAGCAGAGACAACCTAAAGAAAAAGTTTAAATTGCACTGGAACCAATGAATAAAGGTTTACTGTTTGTTATTTCGGCCCCGTCCGGGACGGGAAAGACCACCTTGTTGAAAAAAGTGATGGCACGCATTCCGGGTCTGAACTTTTCGGTATCACACACCACACGGCCACCACGAAAAGGTGAGCATGACGGCAAGGATTACTATTTTGTGGACAAGGATTCTTTCGAGGAAATGATCTCGAAGCAGCAGTTTATTGAGTGGGCGAGGGTCCACGACAATCTCTATGGTACCAGCGTATCAGCTGTACGTGATCAGCTCGACAGTGGTGAGGATGTCATTCTCGATATTGATGTACAGGGAGCTGAAATAATAAGAAACTCTGTTGCATTTGAGAGCGTGCAGATTTTCATTGCACCACCGAGCATTGCGGTGCTGGAAACCAGACTAAGAAAGAGAAACACGGAAGACGAGGATGTATTGCAGCTCCGCCTGCAAAATGCCAGAACCGAAATGAGGGCTGTCGACAATTATGCCTATCTGGTGGTTAACGATAACCTTGAAGAAGCATGTGAAGTTCTTTCCTCGATAATAATTGCCGAGAGGGCAAAGGTTCGCAGACGACCAACGGGTGAGTTGGTAAGAGTAGAAGTGGATTCATGAGAAAAGATTATAAAGATACGAGGCCTGCCGCAGAAAAACGGATCAAACTGAGTGACGATTTATTGTTTGGTACTCATCCGGTGGTCGAGGCACTCACCAGGGAGCCTGAGCGGGTTACAGAGGTCATTCTGCTGAAAGAGCGCAGAGGGAAAAAGCAGGATGAGATCGTTGAACTGGCCAGAAAGGCAAAGGTCAAAGTGAGCTTTCTGCAATCATTCAGGCTGATTGGTGAGGGGGCTTCACAGGTCCGTCATCAGGGCGTTCTGGCAAAAACCAGCGCCTCTTCGCTGATTGATTTTGATACGATTGTCGAGCGCTTCAGGCAAAGAATCGAGGCCGGTGAAAAGCCACGCCTGATAGTTTGCGACAGTTTGCAGGATCCACATAATCTCGGCGCAATTATTCGCTCTGCTCTTGCTTCAGGGGTAACAGGAGTTGTGTTGACCCGTGAGCGTTCGGCTCCTCTTGGCGGAACTGCCGCAAAATCGTCAGCTGGTGCAATGTCACACATTGATATCTGTCAGGTGACCAATCTTGCCACCGCGCTCAAAAAGCTCAAAGAGGCCGGAGCCTGGGTTTTCGGTGCCATCAAGGATGAGACTGCCGTATCACTCTATGAGACCGACCTCAATCTGCCTGCCTGTATTGTAGTGGGGAGCGAGGGGAAAGGTATCAGGCCGCTGGTGCGCAAGGAATGTGATATGCTCATTTCCATCCCGATGGAGGGGACCCTTGACTCGTTAAACAGTTCCGTCGCCGCGGCAGTGATCATGTTCGAGGCAATGCGGCAGGCGGCCTGTGTCAAAAAAGGGGAATAAAGCTCAATCGCTATATACAGGCACGCTCTAAGAATTTTTAGGCAGGGCGTTTAGCCCGCCCAAAAATAAAAAAGCCTGCAGATACTGTCAGTATCTGCAGGCTTTTTAGCTGTAAATGATGTCTGATGACGAGCTGAAACCTACTTCTTCTTCTGGTCCATCTTGGCTCTCAGCAAGGCTCCGAAGCTGCCTGTATTGCTGTCGGCTTTTTCTTTCTTCTGAGATTTCTTCACATAGCTGGTGTAGTCGGCTTTTTCAATATTCTCCTTGGATTCCTCGGAGACGTAATCGGTAGGTGCAAGGCTGATGCGTCGTTCGTCCAGGTCAATGGATTCAACGATTACCTCAAGCTCCTGACCTTCTTCGACCACCTCACGGGGGTGGTTGATTCTTCTGCCGCTGCCAAGTTTGGAAATATGCACCAGGCCATCGACACCGGGAGCCAGATTGACAAAGGCGCCGAATTGGGCGAGGCGAACGACTTTGCCAGTTACAGTTGAGCCTTCAGGGAAATTGGTGACAGCTTCCTCCCAAGGGTCGGTGAGTGTCTCTTTGAAACTCAGTGAGATTCGGTTGTTGTCCCAATCAAGTTTCTTGATGATAACATTGACCTTTTGACCAACGGTGAAGACGTCGGCAATATTTTCCACCCGACTCCAGCCAACCTCGGAAATAGGGATCAGGCCATCAATGCCGCCGATATCGGCAAAAGCGCCAAAGTCCCTGAGTGAGGTGATTTCACCTTCAACCGTGTCACCTTCAGATAAGGTCTGGCGGAGTTCTTCGCGCCTGGCCTCTTGCTCTTCTTCCAGAATGGCACGGGCAGACACCACGATGTTCCTGCCGCCTGGTTCAAACTTTGTTATGCGAAAGGTCATACGGGTGTCGAGATAGGTGGCGGCGGCATCTTCAACGCGTCTGAGGCCCATCTGTGAATACGGGCAGAAGGCGCGGATGTTGCCGCCGAGGGTGATCTCAAAACCACCTTTT
This sequence comes from Desulfosediminicola ganghwensis, assembly GCF_005116675.2. Taxonomy (NCBI): domain Bacteria; kingdom Pseudomonadati; phylum Thermodesulfobacteriota; class Desulfobulbia; order Desulfobulbales; family Desulfocapsaceae; genus Desulfosediminicola; species Desulfosediminicola ganghwensis. The sequence goes on along the minus strand of NZ_CP050699.1, from coordinate 4,863,157 downwards.
ATTTCAGCTTTAACCAATCCTTCAATAGGGATACCGCTATGAAAGGCATCTTCGAGCTGTTCAGCGCCTGAGCCGCCGCCGAGCCTGGCAGCAAAGACCAACTCTGAACCGCTGGATTTCAAAAAGTAGACTTCAATGACATCGCCAACGGCGACCTGAAGTTCTCCCTCTTCGTTTCGTAATTCGGCGCTGTTTACGATTCCTTCACTTTTGCCGCCGACATCCAGGAAGATGGATTCACCACTGATATCGATGATGGTGGCTGATACTTTCTGGCCTGGCTTGAAATGGCGAAGCTTCTTCGTGGCTTCCTGGTTGAACAGGGCTTCAAAGCTGTCGTTGTTTGAGTCCATGTGGTTTTCCGTAAATCCGATGTACTTAAGTAATGGTTATGGGTTGATGAGGTTGCTCTTTACGACCTCAAAAAAAACGGTTGGTTTCTACGATTCTATTATAATGTGGGTCTAAACGTACCGGCGTGCAAGGCCTTTCAATGTATTGAAACCCAATAAATTATGTTATTTTGATTGAGCCTGGCTGCTATCCTTTGCTTGGCTGCTGTACCGAACCAGTCTTTTCTCAACTGATTCTGCATCATTTTCGCTGTCTGATTGCCAGGGAGAGGACGCGACTGTGTTCACGGAACATCAGTCGTTTTTGACAGAGTTGATCGATAAATGCAAGTATTGCGGAATCTTTACTTGAATTAAATTGTTTTTTGATCTCATCCAGGGTGCGAATTTCGCTGCAAAAAATATAGATCTGGCGTGATAGGCCCGTGAGTTTGTGGCGAAGGGGTGGGGCGTCGGCAAGCTCCTGCCGGATAATTATGAAGTTGCCTCCATCACGGTATCTGAGAGCAGGTGGCTGCCCGTCCTCACGCAACTTGTGGAATTCCTGCCATTTTTCGATTTTCTTCCTGACCGGTTGCCACAGGATTTTCTGTTTACTGCGATCCCCTCTGTATTCCGAAGAGAGCAGAGTCATTGTGTGAAGCACACTATCAGGGAAGAGACTCTTGTTCTTACTGTGGGTGAGCTGAGCACTGATTCCAAATTCCTGTGGGTTGCAGGCAACTGGAGAACCGTGGCCGAGAAAAAAGGCAGCAGCTGAAAGAGGATGAAATGGCAGAACATACGCAATGTTTTCGGCGGTCTCGGCAACTTCTTGCTCTGTGGAGCCGGGAAATTCTACTATCAGATTGCCCTCGAGACGAATACCTGCGGCCATGGCATGTTTCATAATTGCCAGGTTTTCTATGGTCGTAACCCCTTTTTTCATCCTGGTAAGAAGAGATGTTGAGAGAGATTCTATACCAACCTGGATGGTATCGAGCCCTCCTTTTCTAAATGCCAGCAGAGACTCATAAGAGGTTGTACCACGGATTTCGGCAAAAAAACGTATATCAGGCTCAACCTGGGCCATGGTGTCAAAGAAACGTTTGCTTTCCCCGACTGGCAAGGCATTGTCACAGAAAGTGAAATCAAGGCACTGAAAGCGTTTGCAGAGGGTGCTTAACTCGCTGAGCATCTTTTCAGCGTTTTTTGCCCTGTAGTTATGCCATTGCAGATTCAGATTACAGAAGGTGCACTTGTTCCACCAACATCCCCTGGAAAACTCGACGGGTAATATCGGGGAGAAAGGAGAATCCGGAAAGGTTATCCTGAGCTGCTTGAAGTAGTGATCGAAGTCGGGTGTGGGCAGTGCGTTTAAATCCGTTATTTCCTGGCTGAGGGGGGATGTGGCCACCGGGGCCTTGCTATAAATGCAATCCGGCAGTTTTCCCGTTTGGTTCGTGAGGTATTCGAGCAGATCAACGAGTGAAGCCTCGCCTTCACCGTCGACCACGAAATCTATCCAGGGAAAAGTGGCGAGCAGGGATTTTCCCAGTTCACCGGCACAGGATGAGCCACCGAAGACGATTGGCGGTGATCCTGCGAGATTGGAAATTTTGCGAGAGATATACAGAGATGCTAGTAGCTGGTTAAAACAGACGGATACACCGACAAGCTGAAAACTGCTCCAGTCGGTTTCTGCCAGCCAGCTATTGCATACTTCTTCGACGGCCTTGACTGTCTTTTCAAAGACGGGCCGATCACTGGCAGATGCGGCAGATTTCTTCAGGCTCTTATTGAAGAGCTTTTCAGCCTCAGGGTATTTTTCCTCAAACAGCAGGGCGGAGAACACTGCCTCCCCGGCCCAGCTGCTGTCTGAAATGGTGGTGTACAGGTCAGTGCCGAGCGCAGCCGCGATGTCGAGATAGGGATGAAAACAGTGTGCGCTGAATTCGCTGTTTGTCTCAACATATGCCTTGAGAGAGCCGAGCTGAATCGAAGGACGATTGTAAATAGCCCAGGGCATTGAAATCATTGCCAGATGTGACTGCTTGTCTGGTGTTGGTGAAGTTCGCCCGTTATCCGAAGAAAAAGTCATATAGTCGAGGTATTACTGACGGATTATCTCGGTGCCGGCAGGGGGAGTAAATGAGAACAGTTTGCGAGCTTCCTGGCGTTTGTTATCCAGAAAATCAACGTCAATCTTGCTGATATTTATAACGGTTACGGTATCGAAAAGGTCGAGCAGTTCAATCCTACGTATCAGTGATTCGTCATCCACCCAGAGATGGACAGATTGGAGCTGGGACTGCTGCTCCTTGGGAACAAGTTTGATGATTTTGGGTACATCCTTCTGTCCGGAAGCCTGGTCGCTCATATAATGTTCGTCAGGCGGCAGTATGTGGAAACTTTCGGCGATCCTCGATTTACCACTGAAAAATGCGTAGGTGACATCGTTATCCAGAGCTTCGGCCGGGGTAACAATCAGCTGTTTGAGCTCGGCAAAATACATGGAAAAAGTAGTACCATCGCTGATCAGTACCTGTTGCTCAGGCGCACTATAGTTCCAGCGCATCTTGGGAGTCTTGTCCAATTTGGAAAAGTAGGCGGTACCGCTGCCTGTTTTGGCTCTGCCGCCCATCTGCCCCTGGCTGCGTTGATTGAAGGTAAACGAAAGGCTGGACATGGCATCGAAACGTTTTTGCAGTCTTTCGGCGATCTGTTCCGGATATTCAGTGGTTGACACAGCATAAGCCGGAGAAACAGTGAGTAAAAATAACAGGGTGATCAGGATGAAAGAGAGCTTGCGGACAATGCAGGGTAACTCTTGAACGGTAATATATATCATAAGCGGGTAAACTCGATTGGTCTCTGGAAGATGGTATCAGCTATTCTTTGAGTAGAATCTGTAAGATCAGTTACACAATACCTGTGCTCAGCTGTTTTTTCAATTGAATCCCACAAATTCGGATGATCGTGAAGAAAGGTCTGCAGGTATCGGGCCATTGCTTCCGCCGGGTCGACAAGGTGAACGCGCTTACCTATCCGTGGTTGGATGAGTTTTTTCAACAGTGGATAGTGGGTGCATCCGAGTATCAGTGCATCTATCTGCTTGTGCCTGAGCGTTGAGAGATACCTGCGTAATATCATTTTCGTCTCTCTGGCATTGGTAAATCCCTCCTCCACCAGCGGCACCAGCAGGGGGCAGGCAGCGGAATAGGTCTTGAACCCGGGTTTAAGAGCTGTAATCTGCTGCTCATAACTGCCGCTACGGATAGTCGCCCTGGTTCCAATGACACCAATTCTGCCTTTTTCACTTCTGGCCAGTGCCTCATGCACCGCCGGGGTGATAACCTCAAGGATGGGCACCTTGAATTGCTCTCGCAGTTTCCCTGTGGCAACCGCTGAAGCAGAGTTACAGGCAACAATAATCAGCTTTGCCCCCTGATCTATCAGGAAATTGGTGTTTTCGACGGAGTAGTCGATTATGGCCGAGTCGCTTTTAGAACCATAGGGCATCCTGGCAAGATCACCAAGATAGCAGGTTGGCAGATCGGGCAGCAGATTGGTGATTTCCCGCATGACGGTCATGCCGCCGACTCCTGAATCAAAAATACCTATCATAAAGTTTTGTCAAAAAAAAGTGATAAAGAGAAAAGTCGTAATCGCTAAATAATTGGCGGAGCTGGAAGTTCCGCAATTGACTGGTGTTTGATCTTCTATACCAGAAACAGATAGGAACAACAAGCGGCGCAAGGATTCCGACGTTAGCTGGAGGGGTTGTGTGATATGGAAAAAATATGATAGTAGTGGTCGTACTGTTGACATGATGATGCAGGAGAATTATTCTAACGCCTGTTTTAGACACAATGTCAGTGTTTGATCAGGTCGCAAGGCTTTTTCAAGGAACTATCATAGAAAAAATTTCAGTAATTAGAGATTGGAGCAGAGATGCCAGTTTACGAGTACGAATGTGATGCGTGTCATAAAGTGTTTGAAGTTCAGCAGAAAATGGCAGATGATCCATTGACCACCTGTCCGGAATGTGAGGGTGGGTTGAAAAAACTCATGTCCAGAAGTTCCTTTCAGCTCAAGGGCGGTGGCTGGTATGCCGACGGTTATACATCTACCTCAGCAAAATCGGAAACCAGTTCCTCAAGCAGTGCTCCCGCCTGCTCGACCGGCGGTGGTTGTTCCGGCTGTCCGGCATCTTCTGCATCCTGATACGCGAATTAATAATTTGCAGCATCTTCGGGCACATTCATACCAAATCGTAGACGTATAGTTGCCCGGATCTCTGTATCACTGTTTGCGCGGCTAACGCTTGTTTATCAACAGGTGTTAGCCGCTTTGCGGTTTTCAGTGTTTATCATTGCCCACTGCCCCGGCTGTGGTTATCACCGCCATGGCGTCGCCATATGAATAGAACCGGTATCCGAGTTCTATCGCCTCATTGTAACACTCCAGCAGGGATTCCCTTCCGCAAAGAGCGGAAACCAGAAACATCAACGATGATTCGGGCAGGTGAAAATTGGTGATCATGTTGTCGATAACCCTGAATTCGTAACCGGGATAGATATAAAGATCGCAAAAACCTTCCATCGCTTTCAGCTCACCATCGCGTGCCGCAAACTCAAGGGTTCGTACCGTGGTGGTTCCAACAGCCCAGATACGGCCTCCGCGTTTTCTGGTTGCTTCGATTTTTGCTACGGTCTCTTCCGGGACAATGACATATTCCTGGTGGATTGAGTGGTCTTTGATTTTTTCTGCCCTTACGGGAGCAAAAGTCCCGTAACCGACGTGCAGAGTGATAGAACCGAAAAGTACACCCCGCTGTTTCAGGGTGTCTATGAGGTCGTCTGTGAAATGAAGCCCAGCAGTGGGTGCGGCAACAGCACCAGGTTGATTCGCGTATACTGTCTGGTAGCGGTTGACGTCCTCACCTGTGGTACCATTTTCCCGGGTTATATAAGGAGGCAGGGGAACCTGGCCGCAAGCTGAGAGAATTTCAGTGAGTTCCCTGTTTTGGTCGTAATAGATTTTGAGCGCCGCTTTGCCACCATCCAGCAGTTCAATTACCTGAAAGTACAGGCTGTCGTTGATTATGATTTTAGAGCCGGGGCGGGGGCGTTTGGAGCTTTTAATCAGCGCCTCAACTTCACCCTCACCGGAGCGGCGGTCGCTGGTACTTGGAAAGCTCAGCAGGAAAACCTCAACTTTTCCGCCTGATTCCTTTTTGCCATGAAGCCGTGCCGGGAAAACCCTGGTGTCATTGACTACCAACATGTCCCTGTCGTCAATATAGTTTACAATATCAGCAAATCGCTTATGGCTGCGGTGACCTTCACCGGCGTCCAGAACCAGCAGCCGTGAGTTGTCACGCTTGTCAGCGGGACGCTGGGCAATGTTTTCCTGGGGAAGGTGGTAATTATATGCCTCGAGGGTGAAATCCTTGTCCATTGGGGTATACTGTCCCTGCTTTGAAATTCGTCTGGTCATCTGGTGCTTAGCAGGAGTCCTGCTTTGTAGCATATTGTGTACTATAATGATCAGTAGTGAAAACGGCCAACAACTCTTCTAGTCCGCTAGCGTGCGTTTTAAAAGAGGTGTCTGGCAAACTATGGAGTTGATCTCAATACCATGATACTTGCGGTTGCTGCAACTGAAATGGAAGCTGCTTCTCTTCGTTCCCGAATGGGGGCGGAAAGTGAACGCTGGGCGCTCATGATTTCCGGGGTCGGTATATTGGAGACTGCTGCCCGGCTCGGACAGTATCTGGCCCAGCATCACCGGCAGGTTAAAGGTGTGCTGCAGTTTGGTGTTGGCGGCGCGTATATCCATCCGGCTGAGCACGAGCAGCGGGCCGGGCTGCTCTCCCTGTGTCTGGCTGAACAGGAATTTCTCGGCGATCTCGGCGTCGAGGTCGGAGATGAGCTGGAATATTTTTCCAGCGATCTGGTCCCATGCAGTAACTACCCGCTCAGCCGATCCTTGCTCAACAGGGCGACAGCTGCACTCTCCGCAGCAGGGCTTGAACATGTCGTTGGCAATTTTGTAACGGTCAATTGCGCCAGTGGCACCAGGCGTCGGGGGGAGTCGCTACGCAGGTACTCCAATGGCCTCTGTGAGAATATGGAGGGCGCTGCCGCGGCCAGGGTTTGCGCATTGTATGATATTCCCATGCTGGAGATCCGGGTGATCTCAAACATGGTGGAAGATAGAAATCTGCAGAACTGGCAACTCAGCCGGGCCTGTGAAAAGGCAGGCGAGACCGCCGCCCTGTTGTTAAAGGAGTTTTTATGAGTGAATCGCGCTCTCAGCTATCGCTGGGCTACTCTCCGTGTCCCAACGATACCTTTATTTTTTATGCAATGATGCATGGTAAAGTCGATCTCGGCGGGCTCAGCTATGGTGCGCCGTATCTGGAAGATGTTGAAACCCTGAATAGCTGGGCACTCCAGTCCAGACTGGATGTAACCAAGCTGAGCTTCCATGCGCTCGGTCATGTCCTCGACGAATATTGCGTACTGGCAACAGGCAGTGCTCTCGGTCGTGGCTGTGGCCCACTGTTGGTTACAGGCAAAGAGGTGGATATTGACCATCTCAAGGATAAACGGATAGCTATCCCGGGCAAATACACAACGGCGGCGCTGTTATTGCAAATGCTGCTTCCCGGCTGTAGCAATCTGGTGGAGATGCGTTTTGACATGATCATGGATGCGGTGAAGAATGGCGAAGTGGATGCCGGGGTGATTATTCATGAGAGCCGTTTTACCTACCAGCAGTATGGACTCTTCTGCCTGCAGGATCTGGGGCAATGGTGGGAAGATCAGTCGGGCATGCCTATCCCGCTGGGGGCGATTGTGGCCAGGAGAAGTTTGGGGAGGGATAAGGTGCTGCAAATCGAAAGGACGATTGGCGCGAGTGTGGAGTTTGCTTTCAAAAAGCCGGAAGCCTGCCTGGACTATATTCGTCAGTATAGCCAGGAGATGGACGAAAAGGTGGTGCAGAGCCATATCGGTCTTTATGTCAATGATTATTCACGTGACCTCGGCGCAGAGGGTTTTGCGGCAATCGAGCTTTTTCTTGCCCGTGGGCGTGAGGCAGGAGCCCTGCCGCCAAGCAATTCAGGTTTAAGGATATGAACGTGAGACTCTGTGTCGGAGGGTGGTAATGGGAGCGTCTTGTTTGAATTTGCCTGTTTACTGTATCCCAGCTGGCCAAGGCAATGAGTTGCGTGAAACTGTGTATTCGTTATTGCCGCTTTTTGTCGAAGCCGGACTTGAAATATCACTCATCCGCTATGACTCACTGGTTGCTGGAGCCCTGTCGGGCGCATGTACGTCGTTGAACCTGGAAGGATCCCTGTCAGACATTGTTGCAGGTTACTCGTTCGTGGGTGACGAGCATCAACTACTGGTGCAGGCCAGGGAGCTGCTCCGTTCTCACGATCTGGTGTTTGTTGAAGGCGAAGAAGATATTAAAGATTTCTGGCAGTTAACATTTGCCCATGGGGGCTTACAGGAAAAGGCGGAAAATAACCGTGAGCTCATATTGGGCGATGGCACCCTGCAAGACGGTTTTGAAACTATCTGGACACACGCCGGCAGATTACAGAAAAAGAGACCTGTCTGGGCTTGTATCCTGATCGGTGGTAAAAGCTCACGAATGGGCCAACCGAAACATCTGCTGAAAGATAAGAATGGAACTACCTGGTTAGAGCGGGTGGTGCGACTTCTTGAGCCCCATGTGGATGGGGTCGTACTTTCTGGCAAAGGCAGTGTCCCGCAATCTCTTGCCTTTTTGCCGAGGATTCCTGATATTCCGGATGTGCAGGGGCCATTGACAGGTATATTATCTGCCATGCGATGGCAACCCGATGTATCCTGGCTGCTTCTTGCTTGTGATATGCCGCATATCTCGGAGGAGGCTGTTCGCTGGGTTCTGGATAGCCCGGTTTTGGGAGGCTGGGCGGGCTTGCCCACTCTTACCGATGGCAGAACGGCTGAACCGCTTTTTGCCAGGTATGAACCTCAGAGCAAACACTATTTTGAGAAGCTTTGTGCAATGGGGGAGAGGCGCATAGGCAGAGTGGCTGATTTTGCAAAGACGAAATTGTTGCCTGTGCCTGAGGAACTGCAGTTTGCCTGGAGCAATATAAACACGCCACAGGAATTGCAGTCTGTGGATATCTGATCGCAATTCCTGTTATGTCGAATGGAGACCTGGTGGAGTCCTTTTGTCGGTTAGGTGTCAGGCCTCAAGTTCACCCTCTGAACGCAAACCTTCAAGCTCTCTGATGAGTCCGAAAACGAACCTGTCTAGCAGCAGGCTCGTTTCATTATCTGACATTCCTTGCAGACTTCAATCTTTTCTTCCCAACTGGATCTGTTCGTTGAGTTGCAGATAGTGCCGTTGATAAACCAGCAAATCTGACCTGCATCGAACTCCCATGCGGGACACTGGCGACGCTTTTTCTCGGGGCAACGCTTTGTTTCCCAGCAGTTTTTCATGTTGTGGCGCTTGCCACTTTTCTGCGACAGTAAAAAGAATAACTGCCTTTCCACATGGGCAGGTATACCGCGCCAACCTTGCTCGTAACTGCTGACGGCTTTGAGTGAAGTACCCAGCAAAGCTGCAAGCTCTTTCTGGGTTTTGCCTAAGCGCTTCCGGATCTGGAGAAAATCTGTATTTTCCATAACATTCCTAGCCAAAATCAATAGCCTGAGTGTTGGTGGACCTCAGGCAATACAAATTGTGCCACACTACGGTCCAGAAGTGTTTTGCGCCTGCTTGACCGACCTGTTGATTCCGGGTTGTTTTGCCTGTATCCAACCTTACGGACAACAGGAGTATAAAGTCCTTAAGCAATCGTTAGGCAACGTGTATACTTCTGGTAAAACAATTATATATGATGCATTTGGTGCCACACTGTACCATGGAAGCACAGGCCGCACAAGTTCGACAAGTTGAAAAAAATGAAATATGGACACGGACAACGGTGAGGGGGAGCAGCTAGAAATGGACTGATGCCTGAACCCGCATGGGAAAGGAGGTTGTAGGCAGTGAAGAACCTGACATTCAATTGGTTTCTACTTTTTTCTTGTGTTATTTTTTTGTTTTTCGGGTGCAAGCAGGAGAGAACCGGCGGGCCGCTTATGGCTGGTGATGAGGCGCCTGATTTTATGGCCCGGGATCTGGAAGGTGATGTGATTGTGCTTTCAAATCTGGGGGGGAAACCGGTGATTGTCAGGTTCTGGGAAACCAATTGCAAATTCTGTAAAGCTGATACCCCGTTATTTAATCAATATTACAGTAAATATAAGGACAAGGGTCTGACCATCGTCTATGTGAGCAGCTTCTTTGAAGAGCGCCAGGCTGTGGATGACTATATAGAAAAACTGGGTATTAAATTTCATGTGGTGATGGATGAGGATGCCAGGTTGGCGGATTTGTTTAACGTCAAAATTTATCCTCAGACTTTTATGATCGGCCCGGACAGGCGTATACTGGCAACTCTTTTCGGTGGGGTGGGCGAAGCTGAATTTGAAGAATTGCTGGGAGAGTATTTGCATGAAAATTAAAAAACGTTCAATGGTTGCACCGCACATCATTTGAGGGGTGAAATTGATGAAACGAATTGTTGGTTTGACACTTGTCATGGTGTTTTTGCTGGTGGAAGGGGCGATAATTGTAGTGAACTCCAAAGCCGGCGAAAGTAAACCTCTTGCTGTGGTGACCGCCAGAGATCGCTGCCCGGTCTGCGGAATGTTTGTCAGTAAGTATCCGACCTGGGTTGCTCAGATTCGTTTGTCGGATGACAGGGTGGAAATGTTTGACGGTCCCAAGGACATGTTGGCGTATTACATGTCACCAAAGGATTTTGGCGCAGGTGATGCAACTGTTGGAGATGTGGTGGTACGGGATTACTACAGTCAGGAGTGGATAGACGGCGAGCAGGCGTTTTATGTAATGGGCAGTGATGTTTATGGTCCCATGGGAAATGAGTTTGTGCCTTTCGAAACCATGGAGGCCGCTAAGAATTTTGCTAAAGATCACCGCGGCAAAAGAGTTCTCTTATTTGATGAAATCGATAATGAGCTTGTGCAAAGTATTCGAAAAGGGCACAAGATGATGGGCGGCATGAAGAAATGAGCGGCACGATCCCTCGACTTCGCCTGTTTTGTCTTTTGGTTGTGGCTGTAATTCTATCAATGCTAACACTTCTGGTGAGCATAATGGAGCGAAGAACAGATGTTCTTGCATCTTATGCGGTAGCTGGTGAAATGGTATCGCTGATGGGCCTTTCTGATCTGGCTCTATCAACTGAGGCCAGGTACACCAGACACCCTGCGGTGAGCGATGAGGTGGTTCCATTTATGGATCATCCCGGGGCGTTGGAACACTTCCCTTCAGGCTCTTTCTTCCGGCCGGTTCAATAATGAGTATTCGGCTCAAGTTGCAGCGCCAGCTGAATATCCTGGACTACACTCTGGGATCTCTCAACAGGAAGAAAACAAAAAATTTCGGCATACTCGTCATTTTCAGTCTGGTCATTTTTCTTTTTTCCTCATTTCTGCTCATGAGTCGCGGGCTGACCGAGTTGGCGGCTCAGGTGCTCAAGCATGCACCGGAGATTACCGTGCAGCAGTTGGTAGCCGGACGCCAGGTATCGTTGACAGCAGATGCCGCAACCAGAATAGATGATATTTTTGGAATTAAGTCTATAACACCCAGAATCTGGGGTTACTATTTCGATGAAAAGAACGGAGCGAACTACACCGTGGTGGGGCTCGACTTGGCAGAAAATGGTTCCCATGCCCTGCCTGTTGAGGGCATCAAAGGAGAATTGCCGACAGCCGGTAGCATGGGAGATGTGGTGTTGAGCACGGGAGTGCGCAGATCGATGGGGCTTGGTGAACGTAAGAGTTTTTCTCTATTTCGCCCAGACCTTGAATTGGTTTCCTTCACAACCACCGGCGTATTTGATGAGAAAACTGAGCCGGTAACCGGGGATATCTTGCTTGTTTCGCTCGGGGCCGCAAGAAATCTGTTTGCCATGGGCGAAGATGAGATAACAGATCTCATGGTTTATGCCGGTAACCCAAGGGAGATCGACACTATTGCTGCGAAAATTGCAGATCGTTTACCTGGCACCCGGGTGTTGACTCGAGATCAGATACTTAAGACGTACAGTGTCGTGTTTGGCTGGCGGAGTGGTTTCGGAAGCTTCTGCCTGTTGGCATCACTAGCTGCGTTCGCAATTCTTGCCTATGACAAGGCATCAGGGCTCACCAGGGAAGATATTCGGGAAGTTGGAATACTCAAAGTGCTCGGTTGGGAGACCGCCGATGTGATGGCAGTGCGATTCTGGGAGTCCACGCTTGTTTCTCTGTTAGCGTTTCTGCTGGGTTATGGCCTGGCCTGGGTACATATAATGTGGTGGCAGGGGGCTATCTTCAAACCGTTGTTGTTGGGGTGGTCCGTTTTGAGACCGGGGCTGACTATTGCCCCACCCCTGCTGGTCGAAGATATTATATTGATCCTCGCTTTTTCGGTACTCCCATATCTCTGCGCCACCGTAGTTCCATCCTGGCGCAGTTCAGTCGTGAGAGCAGATACGGTGGTGTAGCATGCGGATTGAGCTTGAAGGAGTGACAAAGATTTATAACCGGGGCGAGTCGAATGAAGTCATTGCTCTCCAGAGGGTTGACCTGGCAATAGCGAGCGGAGAAATGGTCTGTCTGCGCGGTGCATCCGGCTCAGGTAAAACAACACTTCTTTCTATAATCGGCTGCATATTTCCTCCGTCGAGCGGCAGGGCTGAGCTGGGTGGCAAAAAGGTGTCCAGGTTACCAGATCATTTTCTCTGCCGGTTCAGAAGAGAAAAAATTGGATTCATTTTTCAGGATTTCAATATAATCGGGGATCTCAGCGTAATCGAAAATGTCAGTTTGCCGCTGTTTCCGGCAGGTGTTTCCGGCAAAGATCGAACCGAAAGGGCGGCAGCCCTGTTGAGCAGTTACCATCTTATGGAGCGGGCATATTTCAAGGCGGACAGCATCTCAGGGGGCGAACTGCAGCGTGTAGCCATATGCCGGGCGCTTATTAATAATCCTCCAGTAATCATTGCCGATGAACCCACCGCTCACCTGGACTCTGGTCTGGCGACTTCTTTTATGGATTCGATAGCTCAGCTGAAAAAGCAAGGCAAGACAATTGTTATAGCGTCACACGACCCTCGTGTTTTCGAGCGTGTTGAGATAGATCGGGTAATGGATGTGGTTGATGGCAGGGTACTACCCGAGGTTGATCAACAGTCTGGTTTCAGGGATGTGGTGAACGAAAGATCTGTTGTCCTGGGGGACTGAGCATGCTGGTAAACGGCTGGGCCATCGCTTTGATGATCTGTTCGGTCGGTATTCTTTTTCTCGGCCTGATGGCAGCCTGGTGTGGGATCAAAGTTGTCTGTTTCTGGGATTCCGGTGCAGACACCGCACGACAGATCAGATTAGAGACAGAGGTCTGGCTCACTTCGGCGCTGATGAAATATGCTCTTTTCTTTCAGGTTGTTTCCTTAGTTATGCTGGTGTTGGCGGCTGATGCCTTTTCAGGGGCGCTTGTTGGTGCAATGTGTGCCACGGGAGCATTCCTGGCCAATGATTATGGCATTGTTACGCTCCTTGTGAAGATTGTCTTGGTGTTTTTCTGCGGCTACTGGCTGCTGCTTAACCATCTGGATAATCAGTCAGAGAGTTATCCTTTAGTGAAATCCAAGTATATCTTTCTCTTTTTCCTCTTACCACTGATGGTTGTTGATGCTGTGTTCCAGTTCCTGTACCTGATCAAACTGGAACCGGATGTACTCACATCATGCTGCGGCGTGCTGTTCAAGTCCTCCTCCGGTGACGGTTACAACTTGCTTGACCCTTATTCTCCTGTACTTCTCCTAGGTAGTCTCTATTTGACCACTTTCATTCTTGCCACCAGTGGTATTCAACTGTTTTACACCGCCCAAAAAGGTAAAAGTTATTCAAATGCAATATTAATGTTAAACACGACTGGTTGGATTGTGTTCTTTCCAACTGCCCTCTGGACCGTGATCGTATTTTTTTCCTCATATATATATGCCATGCCCTCACACAGATGCCCGTTTGATATTTTGCAGGCCAACTATTCCTACATAGGATTTCCTATCTATTTATCATTGTTTTCCGCCACATTTTTAGGAGCAACATCAGGGCTCATCGAACCCCTGAAAAAGCTGGCAGGTCTGGCCGTTCCCGTCAGTCGTTACAGAGCCATGGCTATACCTGCCAGTATTCTGTTTTTAATAATATTTATCCTGATTACCGCCTACGCTCCTGTTGTCTACCTGGTGGTGGGCGGCGAGGTCTCCTGAATTTCAGGAGGAGATCGGATATCAGCAGATGTCTGCTGACTTTTTAGAGAAATCATTACATCCGGGTTCTGAGTACCGCTGTCAAGAAATACTACCAATACAGGTTTTTGCTGCTTACAATAATAAAAAGCGTAAAAAGCTATATGATTACCCCTGAAGCTCAGCTTTAAAAAGCGAGGCGTGTTGAGCTAATCTGTCACGCATCATCTCACGCCTGGCCCTCATATTTTCAAGCTGAGGATCAGGGGAATTGGAGAAAGCTGAAAGCAGTCCCTGATGGATATCTTCTCCGCCAAATAACAAGGTGTTCCCATGCTCATCGACTCAGGAAGGATAGTTTCGGATTTCGATCCTCATTTCAAGGTATTTCATGAGTTGATGCAGTTCAAGGTGCAGGAAATTCTGCTAGTTTCCAGTCTCTATGATGCCTTTATTATGGAGGAGGATGGTAGCCTGGCAACCAGGCTGATCAAAGAGTATCATGGTTTGAATCTAAGCAAAGCCCCTAGAATAACCAGAGTTTCAACTGCCGAGGAGGCACTTGGTATCCTCAAACGGCGTCCCTTCGATATGGTTATGACCATGCCGTATCTGGGGAGCATGGACGCATTCGAACTGGGTGGCGAAATTAAGAAGATCCGGCCCGATGTGCCTGTCATTCTGGTTGCCCACCACATACGCTCTACGTTTGCTGACAAGCTCGATGCCCATGGGGTTGACAGGATCTTTCTCTGGTGTTGCGAAGCTGATCTGCTGCTGGCAATTATCAAGAACGTCGAAGATCATAGAAATGTCGATGAGGATATCGGCAGGGCCATGGTCAGGGTAATCATCTATGTGGAAGACTCTCCTGTTTATGCCTCTTTATTCTTGCCGATGATTTACCAGGAGATAGTTCTGCAGACCCAATCGGTTCTGGACGAGAGCCTCAATGAGCGCCACAGGCTGCTCAGGATGCGGGCGCGGCCGAGAATTTTGATGGCTACCACCTATGAAGAGGCGATGGACCTCTATGAGCGCTATAAGCCATATGTCTTTGCCATTATATCCGATGCGAGGTTCAAAAAGGCAGGGGAAATAGATTCCTCTGCCGGCTATTCCTTTTTATCCAAGGTCCGGAAGGAAGTCTCTGACCTGCCGCTGCTGATGGTTAGTTCAGAGTCGCAAAACAGAAAGGCAGCAGAGAGCCTGCCGGCAATATTCATCAATAAAGATTCGCCACTCGTTCGGGATGAAATACATAGATTTTTCTTGAATTATCTAGGCTTTGGTGACTTTGTGTTCAGAATGCCGGATGAAACCGCAATCGGGCACGCCTCCACCTTGTATGAGTTTGAACGAATGCTGGCCGAGATACCTGACGAGTCGCTAGAGTATCATGCTAAACGCAACCACTTTTCAAACTGGGTTATGGCCAGGGCTGAGGTTGCCCTGGCCCGTCGTCTGCACTGCGATTACATTTCTAACATTGGAAACATTAAGGAGATGCGCGAGGACCTGATATTCAAAGTACACTCGCTGCGGAAATTACGTCAGCAGGGAGTTGTCGTCAAATTCAGGGATGCCGGTTATGACATCGATATCATGGATTTTGTTAAGATTGGTGAAGGGACCATGGGGGGCAAGGCCAGGGGATTGGCCTTTATGTGGGCCTGTTTGCAGGGAGCCTATTCTGAAGGTTCGGTGCTGACCGATTATACGGTAACAATTCCTAAAACCTGTGTGATTACTGCGGACGGCTTTGATGCCTTTGTGGCTGAAAATAAATTGAAGTACCAGCCGGATATGCCGGATGAAAAGGTTGCTGATCTCTTCCTTGATGCCACACTGCCCGCCTGGCTGAGAAAAGATCTGGCCGCTTTTCTGAAAAAAAATAATCTGCCGCTGTCGGTGCGTTCTTCGAGCCTGCTTGAGGATGCACTGTTCAAGCCATACGCAGGGCTCTATTCAACCTACTTTCTAGCCAACAACAATGAGGACTTTCAGGAGCGTCTCAGTCAGTTGGAGAGTGCGGTAAAACTTGTCTACGCCTCAACCTGGTTTGAAAGCCCCCGGGCATTCTCCAGATATTCAAGCCAGGGCCGGGGAGACTCGATGGCAATTATTATCCAGCAGGTCGTGGGTAACCGGTATGGCGATTACTGGTACCCGTCAATTGCCGGGGTGGCGCAGTCGCACAATTATTATCCGGTGATGGGGATGATGCCGGAGGAGGGGATTGTCCACATAGCGCTTGGAGTCGGCAAGACCGTGGTTGAGGGGGAAAAATCTCTTCGATTTTCGCCGCAATACCCCAAGCGGTTATTACAGTTTTCCACCGTTGATGATATTCTGGAAAACTGTCAGCGGGAGTTTTATGCTTTGAATATGCTGGATAACACCTGCCTGAAAAGGTATGGATCAAATTTGGTCAAACGCTCGATTCAGGACGCTGAAAATGAGCTGCCGGTGCAGCAGCTTTCTTCCACCTATTTTGCCGAAGAACATGTCATCCGCGATGCATACTTGCCAGGCTTGAAGATCATGACCTTTGCCCAGTTGCTGAAATATGATGCGTATCCGATCTCAAAGATTCTCACAGAACTGCTCAGCCTCGGGAGGAAAGGTATGGGCTGTGAAGTTGAGATTGAGTTTGCGGTGGCGATCGAACCTGAGCTGAAAAAATCCACTTTTTACTTTCTGCAGATTCGGCCGATGGTGACTGGCAGTGAGCGGGCAGATGTACAGATCTGTGATAAAGATATTGAAAATTCCTTCAGTTTTTCCAGTGAGGCTTTAGGGCATGGGAATTTCGAGACCATGGCAGATCTGGTCTATGTAAATCCTGATGATTTCGACCCTGGCCAGACCAGGCAGATTGCCATGGAGATAGCTGCAATAAATAGAAAACTCACGGCAGAAGACAGGCCATTTCTGCTGGTAGGACCGGGCAGATGGGGGTCTGCCGATCCGTGGCTTGGTATACCGGTGCAGTGGGCGGATATTTCGCGGGTAGGGGCTATTATAGAACTCAGAAACGATATCTTGAAAGTAGATCCTTCCCAGGGGTCACATTTTTTCCAGAATATCACCTCTCTTGGAATCCCCTACCTGACCATAACCGAGAGACAGCCCCGAAAGCCTCAAAAGAGCCGGGGAGATGATTTCGTAGACTGGCATTGGCTGAGCGAGCAGCCGGAGATCGAGCGGCTGAAATTTGTTCGGCATGTACGGTTTGAAAAACCGCTCATCATAAAATGTGACGGGAAAAATTCAGAGGCATGTATTCTTCCCGGTTCTTTTCATCAGGACCAGGTTTGTGAGATCGAGGGGCAGAGGATGTATAATCAGCAGTATAGTTAGCGAAGGAGGCACGATGGACGAGATAATGAGTCTTGTCAAAGGACGGGATCCGGAACAGCGTGAGTTCCATCAGGCGGTACAGGAGGTAGTGGAGACGGTAAAACCTGTTCTTGATCGTAACGCCGCCTACAGGCAGCAAGGTGTATTGGAGAGAGTTACCGAACCTGAGCGGGTTATCATGTTCAGGGTGCCGTGGCAGGATGACGATGGTCAGGTTCAAGTCAATCGTGGCTTCAGGGTGCAGATGAATAGTGCTCTGGGCCCTTACAAGGGGGGGCTGCGCTTTCATCCGTCTGTGAATCTGGGCATCATAAAATTTTTAGCCTTTGAGCAGGTTTTCAAGAATTCGCTGACAACACTGGCCATGGGAGGGGGAAAAGGAGGTTCTGACTTTAACCCCAAGGGCCGTTCTGATGGTGAGGTAATGCGCTTTTGCCAATCATTTATGGGGGAATTGTATCGCCATATTGGCCCAGATACCGATGTGCCGGCAGGTGATATCGGTGTGGGCGCCAGGGAGATCGGCTACCTGTTCGGAATGTACAAGAAGTTGAGCAATGAGTTTACAGGCGTTCTTACCGGCAAAAGTCTCAACTGGGGTGGAAGTCTGATCCGACCCGAGGCAACGGGCTATGGTAATGTCTATTTTGCGGCAGAGATGCTGGAGACTCAAGGGGAAACGCTGGAGGGCAAGTCCTGCCTCGTTTCCGGTTCTGGAAATGTGGCGCAATATACCACAGAAAAAATTCTGGAACTTGGGGGCAAAGTGGTAACTCTTTCTGACTCTTCCGGCTATATCTACGATGAAGAAGGGCTTGACTGTGAAAAGCTCAGGTATGTAAAAGAGTTGAAGAACGTAATGCGGGGGCGGATCAAGGAATATGTGGAGAAGTACCCTAATGCCGTATACACTGCAGTAGACCCAACCCTTGACCACAATCCACTTTGGTCACACCCTGCGGATTGCGCAATGCCTTGTGCAACCCAGAATGAAGTGAATAAAGTGGATGCGGAGAACCTCTTACAGGGTGGAGTCAGGCTCGTGAGCGAAGGTGCGAACATGCCCTGCACGCCGGATGCGGTGGATATCCTGATCGATAGTGGTGTACTCTACGCACCGGGCAAGGCCGCCAACGCCGGCGGAGTTGCTGTCTCGGGCCTGGAGATGGCCCAGAATTCAATGCGCCTGTCCTGGCCGCGGGAAGAAGTGGACGCCAGGCTGAAGCAGATCATGAAATGTATCCATAAAACCTGCCTTGATGCGGCTTCCGAATATGGAGCCGGCCAGAATTATCTGGTGGGAGCAAACATTGCCGGCTTTATAAAAGTGGTCAATGCCATGCTTGACCAGGGGCTTGTATAAAGAAAACAGACAGGTGCTCCTGCAGGGTTGGTTGCGAACGGGTAACCAGCCGGGCTGCAGTACCTGATGAGCATACATTAGAATACATTGACGACCGATTACGATATAACCTGCGCCGCTGAATTTGCCGCACTCCAGAACAGGGTAGACAGGTATTTTGTGGAGCTGAATACCGAGTGTCCTTACGGATTGCCCTATATGGCCAGTTTTCATCAGGCGATGTTCGGGCCCCTGACAGACCGGGCAATGGAACTGTTTCTGGCAGCAGGGTACCGCCGCAATGGCAACTGCCTGTATAACATGCGTTGCGCTCAGTGCAGTGCATGTATCCCTATCCGCCTAAGGCCGGAGAAATTTAAATCAAACAGGAATCAGCGAAGGGCTGCTAAAAAGAACAGCGACCTGTCCGTTCGGGTTACTCCGGTGGATATGGACCATGACAACATGGCCCTGTGCGACCGTTTCCTCCAGGCCCGCTATCCACAGGAACATAATACCGCCGAGGGGTATTACGGCGGGTTTTTCTGCAATACCATCGTCGACTCGGTGCGTATCGAGTTTTCATGCAAAGATAAACTTATCGGTGGTTCTGTCATTGATCTTGGCGGCAACTGGATGAATGCCGTCTATTTTTATTTCGACCCCGATGAGTCGGCCAGAAGCCTCGGTACCTTCAACATCCTCACCCTGGTTGAGATGTGTCTTGACTATGGTATTGATTATCTTTACTTGGGGTATCTCATCAAGGGTGTTGATGCCATGTGCTATAAAGAGCACTTTCGTCCCCACGAACTTTTCATCAATGGCAGGTGGCTTGAGTCCGCCTGATGGCCATTTCAACGGCAAAAAATTCTCTTTTCACCCAAGTTCTCACGACCAGTTCCATCCTACTGTAGGGACAGAGCAAAATAGTAATATTTTTTATGTGTTCGGGTATTTGGAGTGAATCTGTCCAGCTAGCCGGTATACAGGACGTGAGCCCAAAGATTTTGACACGTTTGACGAACCAATTTTTTTTGTGATACGATTTAAGCAAGCTTTTAAATATGCACTTTTTTTGGCAATAATCCATATGTTGGAGGGGGGATATGAAAAAGTGGCATGTAGAGGGAATTGTGAGTCATATCGATCGTAGCGGCTCCAAACTTGAGATTCCTAATCCGGGACAGCAGACCTTGTGGTCACAAAGTTCGGCTCAAAGAAAACGGCCTGAGTTTATCTGGGTGAAAGCCTTACGAACTGTAAAAGAGCTCATGTTTCGCCAGCTATGAAACATCTTACGTGCTCAGGCCAATGCCCTGTCGTGTTTCACGGTTGTCCGATGAACCTGTGACTCTCGCTTGCTGACTTCGCTGTTTATTCAATAATGTAGCGCTGTTTGTCTTTTATAGGTGCCATGCAGCAACATCATTAAAGATGACATGCCACGCGCTCTTTTCAGGCGTGTGCTCTACTGTGAACAACATTATGCAGAAAGAGTGAACGGGGTTGAGAGAAAACGATATGCATGAGGCGAGATTGTATACCAGGCATGAGGGGGTGATTCAGTGCGAGCTTTGTGCCCACGAATGCAAAATTCGCGATGGTAAGCGGGGGCTCTGTAACGTCCGGGAAAACCGTGGCGGTAAGTTATATACCCTCGTTTACGGAAAGCTGATAGCTGAACATGTGGATCCCATCGAGAAAAAGCCTCTGTTTCATGTTTTTCCGGGCTCAACCTCCTATTCCATAGCAACCAGAGGATGCAATTTTCACTGCAGGCATTGCCAGAATAGCTCCATCTCCCAGGTTGCTATGGGCGATGATCCCACCAGGTTCTGTCTCACCCGGTCTCCCCAGGAAGTGGTGGATGCTGCACTTAAAGCTGAGTGTAAAACCATTAGCTACACCTATGTGGAGCCGACAATTTTCTTCGAATTTGCCTACGACTGTTGCCAGCTGGCAGCAGATAACGGTATCTACAATGTTTTTGTCTCAAATGGTTACATGACCGGGCGCACGGCGCGGGTTATAGCGCCATTTCTGACCGCAATAAATATTGATATCAAATCTTTCCGGGATGAATTTTACCGCAAAGTATGCGGCGCACGTTTGCAGCCTGTGCTGGACACCGTGAAGCTGATGCGGGAGCTGGGAGTATGGGTTGAGGTTACTACTCTGGTGATTCCGGACTATAACGATTCGGTTGATGAATTGAATGATATTGCAAAATTCCTGGTGGAGGTGGATGCCACAATTCCCTGGCATGTAACCGCTTTCTCCCCGAGCTATAAAATGCTCGAAGAGAAGCACACGCCGAAGCGTACTCTCCTTAAAGCGCAGGAGATAGGCTTTGAGGCCGGTCTGCAGCAGGTCTATGTCGGCAACATCCTCAGCAAGGGTGGGGAAGATACCATCTGCCCCTCATGTGGGACGGTGGTCGTCAGCCGGCTCGGTTTTTCCATCCAGGGCAAATCCATGATTGACGGCAGATGCCTGGAATGTTCTGCGGTGATTCCGGGCGTCTGGTAATATCTCACCCCCCCTCTATTTTTTCCTTTCTGTTACGTTTCTCTTGCCTTGCTCCTGGGCTTTATAAACAACGACATACTGATTTGGGTGAGCAGTATTGCAAACACGGCCGCGGCAAGCCCAAGTAGTACATTATAAAAAGGAGGGGCGGCGAGGGCTATTCGTATCATCAGGGTAGACAGGGCGAATCCTGAGTTTCGAAACATGGCCTGGAACGACGGTTGAAAGCACTGGGCGATCAAAACCACAAGAATATCCGACAATATCAGCATAGTATAGAACTGGTGCAGAAAATCGTCGTGTTCTCTGCCCGCCAGGGAGTCAAAAAGGTTGTTGATTCCCATGTAGATGAATGTGAACAAGAGAAGCAGGGCGATGCCTTTCTTGGCTGCGACAAAGGCATAAAGATCGGTTGGCCGCATCGTCTCTTCCGAGGCTTTGGCCTGTACTATGTAGTAGTAGCCCAGCAGGGCGAATATCAGCAAAGCTCCGAAGCCATCTGAAGCAATGCGTAGTATAGCCTCTTCATTTCCGGCATATGTGAGTGGTTCCGGGAAATTTTGCAACTCTTTAAACGCGTTACGCAACAGGATCAGAGAAAGAATCTCGAACTGTTTTCCCACGGATTTGGAAAACGAACAGGGCAGAGTAAAGACCAGGCTGATAACCTCAAGAATCAGCACCACGGTAAAAGCGCTGGAGATGGCATAAAAATGGTTGGTCGGAATAACATCGAATACTTCATTTCCCAACAACCCCTGTCGTTTAATTTCAATTACGACAAGATAGGAGAGAAAAAACAGCACCAGGGCTACTGAAATTTTACGGTAGATTTTTTCCTGCTCCCAGTGGTGGTGAAGCGGGTCAAAGATATACGTTATTCTTTCGTACAAAAAGTTCATTGGTTTATATCCGATTTACCTTGGGTGAGCTTGGTTGCACCTGTCTGAAAGCATAATCTTGCCAGCTTCGGTGTTCGTTTGATGTAACATTCTGGTGAGACCTGAGTGCAACATTTAGATGATATTGATAACTATTTCCAGGAGAAAGTATCATAGAACAAAAAACTTGGCAAACGATAATTGTGGAATCTTTTTATATCATATTTTTAGGAAGTTGAACCCTGTTGACTGATTTATAGTTGCAGCTGGTCCAGATGAGCGCTAGGGTGATGACCTCGCAATTTCTCTAATCCTTCCTGTTATTATTTTTATCCGGAGTACTTTCGTGGATCAGGTGCTGAACATCTCCTTGCTGTCAATTTTTATCCCCACGTTTATTTTGGTATCTGCAACGCCGGGTATGTGTATGACCCTGTCCCTGACCCTGGGGATGACTATCGGGGTTAAGAGAACCCTGTGGATGATGAGCGGCGAGTTGGTCGGCGTTGCTCTTGTTTCTGTTGCCGCAGTAATCGGTGTCGCTTCGGTCATGCTCAATTATCCCCAATTATATCTGGTTTTGAAATACTGTGGTGGAGCATATCTCTGTTATCTCGGAATTCAACTGCTCCGGTCCAGGGGGAAGATGGCCATACAGGAAGATGACGAGAGCGACGCCAGCCATTTGGGCAGAACAGAACTTGCCATGCAAGGTTTTGTAACCGCCATTGCGAATCCAAAAGGTTGGGCCTTTATGGTTTCGCTGCTACCGCCGTTTATTGATACCAGCCTGCCCTTGCCGGCGCAATTGAGTTTACTGGTTTTATTGATACTATTCATCGAATTTTGCTGTTTGCTGCTCTACGCCGGTGGCGGAGTGACCATGCGCAGATTTCTTCAGCAGAGTGGCAATGTGAGGAAGATGAATGGCATTGCAGGATTACTGATGATCTTTGTTGGGCTCTGGCTGGCGACGGGCTGACTTTATTAAATCTATACTCTTCCTGGAAAAGATAATGAGAATTCTTATTATTTTGAAATGTAAGAATTTTCAGGAACTGAGGATACCGGATTTTCCTTGAAAGTGAACTGAGCTCACTTGATTGATATCCCTGTCTCGTTCCGGCATCACAAAGTCTTGCGGATTGTGCCGTGATGCTTTTTCCTGACCAGAATGGAGAGTTCATATGAACGCCAGTACCAGTGTCCCCCCTGCCACCGGTCATCTTACCGGTGATTATCGTCGATTTAATCAACTGATTCAGAAGATTATATCAAGTGAAAGGATTATAACTGATCCTCTTCGTACCCTCGCCTACGGAACAGATGCCTCCTTTTACCGCCTTATTCCGCAAGTTGTAGTTCGGGTGGACAATGAGCAGGAGGTGGCGGACCTGTTGAGAGCCGCGGAGACGTGTCAGGTTGCGGTGACCTTCAGAGCTGCGGGAACCAGCCTGTCTGGTCAGGCTATTTCAGACTCCGTTCTGGTATTGGCCACAACGGCCTGGCAAGAGAGAGAAGTTCTCGATGACGGTGGGCGGATACGTTTACAACCAGGTGTAATAGGAAAACACGCAAACAGTATTCTGGCACCATTTGAGAAAAAGATCGGCCCCGATCCAGCTTCGATAAATGCTGCCATGATCGGCGGTATCGCAGCCAATAACGCCAGTGGCATGTGTTGCGGCACTGCCCAGAACAGTTATAAGACCGTTGCCGGGATGCGGATCATTTTTCAAGATGGAACATTGCTCGATACGGCAGACGAAGCGAGTCGGAGTAATTTTCTTCAGAAGCGCGGGGACCTGGTTGAGGGCATTGAAGCGCTGAGTCGGGAAGTAAAGGCTAACGAGGTGCTGGCCGGAAGAATCCGCGACAAGTTCAAAATCAAGAACACCACGGGTTATAGCCTCAACGCCCTGGTAGATTTTACAGATCCAATCGATATAATCACCCACTTGATGATCGGCTCTGAAGGAACTCTTGGTTTTATCTCTGAAATTACCTATCAGACGGTCGATGAATATGCCAACAAGGCGAGTGCGCTGGTATTTTTTCCGACGATCAGGGAGGCGTGTCAGGCCACAGAGCTGTTACGGCAGCAGCCTGTTGCCGCGGTGGAGCTGATGGACCGGCCAGCTCTCAGGTCCGTAGAAGACAAGGAAGGCATGCCGGAATATCTGAAAGAACTCCCTGAAGGAACCACTGCGCTCTTGGTTGAGACCCGCGCAGCAGAGAAGGAGACACTTTCGGCGAATATCGAATCTATCAGTGGCGCGCTTGCAGAGGCGTCATTGGTCCTGCCTCTGAAATTCACCGATAAGCTAGAGGAGTACACCCTCTACTGGAACATCCGGAAAGGTCTGTTCCCTGCGGTTGGTGCTGTTCGGGAGACGGGCACCACAGTGATTATTGAAGATGTCGCTTTCCCTATTTCTCATCTTGCAGACGCTGCGGTTGAACTGCAGCAGGCAATGGCCCGGTTCAACTACGATGGTATTATTTTCGGCCATGCCCTGGAGGGTAACCTCCATTTCGTTTTCACTCAGGATTTCGGCAGCCAGGAAGAAATCGACCGCTATGAGGGGCTGATGCAGGAGGTGTGTACCATGGTGGTCGAAAAGTATGGCGGCTCTCTTAAAGCCGAGCATGGAACTGGTCGCAATATGGCCCCATTCGTCGAATATGAATGGGGGCGTGATGCATATCTGCTGATGAAACGCATTAAAGCACTTTTTGATCCCAATGAATTGTTGAACCCTGGAGTGATATTGAATGCCAACCCGAAAGCGCATCTCGAAAACCTCAAGCCACTGGCAGCAACTCATCCCCTGGTCGACAAGTGTATCGAGTGCGGGTTTTGTGAACCGCAGTGCCCATCGCGGGATATTACCCTCAGTCCCCGTCAGAGAATCACTGTTCAGCGGGAGATTTCCCGGCTCAAAGTGACCAAGGAAGACCCGGACAGGTTAAAGAGTCTGGTGGATGCGTACAAATATTATGGAGATGCGACCTGCGCGGCGGATGGTTTATGTCAAAGTGCCTGTCCGGTGGGCATCAATACCGGGGAGTTGACCAAGGCCCTGCGAAATGATGAGGTTGCAGGCACATATAAAGAGAATATTGCTAAATTGTCGGCCAGGAATTTTGCGGCTCTCACGGGGGCGATCCGTATGAGCCTGAAAGGCGTAGACCTGGTGCATAAGCTGCTGGGTACCGACGCAATGGACAAAATTGCGACTACTGCCAGGAAAATCAGCGGTAACAGGCTTCCTCTCTGGACTCCGGAAATGCCCAAAGGTATCAAAAAACGGGGCTATGCTCCTATCAAGGCCAACGGCGGTGGTCAGGTTGTCTACTTCCCAAGCTGTATTTCGAGGACCATGGGGCCATCCCGTGGTGACGGTGAGCAGCGGGTACTGATGGAAATCACTGAAACGGTGCTTAAGAGGGCGGGGTACGGAGTGATCTACCCGAAAGAGACCGACAGCCTCTGTTGCGGAGTGCCGTTTCAGAGTAAAGGTGCCTTCAGGCAGGCCGATGAAAAGAGTGCTGACCTTGAGCGAGTCCTGCTCGAGGCAAGCGGTGGTGGGTTGGTACCTATATTATGCGATACCAGTCCGTGTATCTACCGGATGCGGGAGGCTATGGATAAGCGCTTACGGCTCTATGAACCGGTAGAATTTATACATGACTTTATTTTACCGAAACTGGACATCACACCACTGAAAGAAACCGTCACTATTCATACCACCTGCTCCTCCGAGAAAATGGGTTTGGCGCCAAAGTTCCTGGCGGTGGCACAGGCGTGTGCATCTGAGGTGGTGGTGCCGGAAAAAGTTGGCTGTTGCGGATTCGCCGGTGATAGAGGTTTCACTTTCCCGGAACTTAACGCTTCAGCGCTGAAAGATTTACGTCCTGCTGTGGAGGGTGGTGGCGCTGTGGCAGGGTATTCGAATAGTCGTACCTGCGAGATAGGCTTGTCGCTTCATTCGGGCATACACTATCGATCGATTATGTACCTTATCGAACAGTGCAGCCGTTGATCATAGTGTTCGTTGGCAGTGGTCGAGTTTGTTGTCAATGAACTCTGGTTTCTAAATTTGTGTATATTATTGTTAACAATTATAAAATATTGATCGACTATTGTTTGCAAGTTGCACCATACTCCGGTTACTTTGAACTCCTGAATTGATGGAGTGAAGAGTTTTGTGAAAAGCGGGGCGGCAGTGCCGCTCAACGCCTGGTGTTAATCGGGGTTTGGTGCATGAACCATATCTTCAAAAGTATTCCTTTTCGAATTTGCGCCTCGATTCTGGCAATCGAGGCGATGCTGCTGTTTGTCGGTGGCATCTATTTTATCGGATATTTCAATCGCACTATAGACAAAGAGTTGTCCCTGCATCTTAAGATGCCTGGCAAACTGATTTCGGAAAGGCACCTCGACAACTCGGTGTTTGAGAACATGGCACTTCTTTCCGGCCTTGTCGGACAGCATGTCATCGC
Organism: Desulfosediminicola ganghwensis; assembly: GCF_005116675.2. NCBI lineage: Bacteria > Pseudomonadati > Thermodesulfobacteriota > Desulfobulbia > Desulfobulbales > Desulfocapsaceae > Desulfosediminicola > Desulfosediminicola ganghwensis. Next base: position 4,836,817 of record NZ_CP050699.1, on the reverse strand, counting down.
TGCTGGCCTGGCCGATGAAGATGGCGAAACCATTGCCGGTTTTATTCCAAAGGAAATTGTAAGCAGAATTGATTTGCTGCCAACCTCTGAGGTGATCTCTGTAGATGACGGGGAAAATCTGGCTTTGCTTGATCACTTCGTTGTTGGAGACCAGCCGGTAATCTTCTTCATAGAAGTGAGCGGAGATAGGGTGCATGCAGAAAAGAAAATGTTATGCCACCAGTTCTCACTATGGGCGCTTGTTATACTTCTTTTGAGTTCGGCCCTTGAGGTGTGGGCAGTCTATCGTATGGTGGTACCTCGTATCAGGCAGACTTCATCTGTACTACGTAAGATAGTTGAGGGGGATTTCTCGGTGCGTACCGGCGCGACAGGGCCTCCTGACCAGCTGGGAACTATGATGGAGCATGTCAATATGATGATCTCCACCATCGAAGCCTATACGGTGAAGCTCAAAGTGCTGAACAGCGCTGCTGAGAAATTCTCTCTCGCCAGAAATACTGAAGAGATTATCGATGTGGCGACAGAGCTGATTGAAGCGCAGTTGCCGGTCAGGCGCCAGAACAATGATCGTGTCGATTATGAATATAATTTTACAGGTTCAGTGGGCGCAGGGCGGCAAGGTGGGGCGGAAGACCACGAAATTATATTTACTTTGCCGATAGCAGATGATGAGTTCAATTACCGGGTAGTGCCCTTCGTTGCCACAAGATACTACAACGGTTTTGCCACGGTCGATCAGGATTTTATCGCTACCCTGTCACGGATGGTTACAGTTGCCGTTGATCGAGTGACCGCCTTTGAGGAAATTTCCAACGCTGAGTCTCGTTATCGCCATCTTTTTACTTCCGCCATTGAAGGAATCATCAGGACTTCACCGACCGGCAGAATAACCGAGATGAATCCTGCGATGGCAGCCATGGCAGGTTATGAGTCGATACAGGAGATGATAGAAGAAGTCGGCAAACTGGGCGAGCAACTGTACAGAGACCCTGCCGACTGGGTTAACGTCTGTTCCGTATTAGAAAAGAGTGGCCAGCTTCTCGACTGCGAAGTGGAGTTCAGACGAAAAGACGGTACAATCTTTCCTGTTTCTATCTCTGGCAATGTGGTGCGCAGTGAACATGGTGAGGTCCAGGCCTATGATGCACGGATATTCGACATTTCTGAGAGAAAGCGCCGGGAGAAGGCAGAGCGGGACCATCTCAAGGCGGAAGCGGTAAATGTAGCCAAAAACAAAGTTGTCGATGACCTGGAGTGGAAAAACAGGCAGTTGGTCGAGGCCCTGAATGAGCTGAAAACCGCCCAGATTCAGTTGCTGCAGAGTGAAAAAATGGCGGCAGTTGGGCAGACAGCAGGTGGTGTGGCGCATGACCTGAATAATATCCTCTCCGGCGTCGTTGGTTACCCCGAGCTGTTACTTGCCAGCCTGCCGGAGCAGAGCGAGATCCGCCAACCAATCGAGATGATTCTCAAGTCAGGGCAAAGGGCTGCGGCAATCGTGAGCGATCTGACGGCCCTGACCCAGGGTGACATCCGGGAGAAATGTGCCTTAGAACTTGAAACTCTTATCAACGATGTACTGCGGTCAGAATGGTTTCAGCATTTTATTGAAGATAAGCCGGGGGTTGAAGTAGTTACAGCCTTTAATGAAGAACCGACCATAATCTTCGGCTCACCTTCTCATATGGAGAAGATGATGAGAAACCTTCTGGCAAATTCTATTTTCTGGCTCAAAGGGCCAGGCAAGGTTCGTATTTCAGCCTGCACAGAACGGGTACACAGGAGTATCGATGCCGAGGGCAATGAAATCTCAGACAGCGTGGCGGTGCTGCGGGTCGAAAATGATGGGCCGACAATTTCAGACGATGATAGCAAAAATGTCTTTGAACCGTTCTATACCAGAAAAGTTCTTGGTATGCAGGGAACCGGGCTCGGTTTGACCGTAGTCTGGAATATGGTCAACGAGCACGGCGGTTCCATTTCTGTTGATAGCCAAAAGGAACGGGGGACAATCTTTACAATTCACCTGCCGTCTGACGAGGGGGCAGTGCCCCACAGATTCGAAGAGTTTCCGGAAGCTGGTGGTGCAGCAGGTGGGCGGATTCTGGTAATTGATGATGAACAGCTCCAGCGTGATATTGCGAAGAGAATGCTGGAACGCTTTGGTTATGATGTAAAAACGTGCCAGTCGGGCGAAGAGGCTGTGGAATTCTTAAAGAGCCGGAGTGTCGATCTGATCATCCTTGATATGTTGATGCCGCCGGGCTTGAACGGGCTTGAGACCTATCGTCGGATTCTTGAAATTCAACCTCAACAGAAGGCTATAATCGTCAGTGGCTACGCGGAAAACAAGGATGTTCAGCGGGCTATGGAGCTTGGTGCCGGTGTGTATGTGAAAAAGCCGTACACCATGCACCAGATTGTACAAAGTGTGAACCGGGAGCTGCAGATACAACGATTCCGGGCAGACGATATTTAAAGATCGTCTGCGGCATCAGCTTTTTTCGCCATTTGCTGCGACTTTAAGCTTTCCCACCAGTCGAGTCTGCGCTGGATCTCTTTTTCAAAGCCATAGGGTGAGGGGGAGTAATAGCTCTTTTCTTCCATGTTATCAGGGAAGTATCTCTGGTAGCTGTAGCCGTTATCATAGGCGTGGGAATATTTGTACCCCTTGTTATAGCCAAGATCTTTCATGAGTTTGGTTGGGGCGTTACAGATATGGAGCGGCACCTTGAGATGCCCTGTATCTCTGGCGTCGTCTCGTGCTCCAAACCAGGCCACTTCAGTGGTGTTACTTTTGGGTGCGGTTGCCAGATATATGGTGAGCTGGGTGAGAGCAGTCGACGCCTCGGGCATCCCCAGAAAATGCACAGAATCTTTGATAGCCATAGCCTGCACAATTGCCTGCGGGTCGGCAAGCCCCACATCTTCAGTGGCGATGCGTACCAATCTCCGGGTGATATACATCGGGTCTTCTCCCGATTCCAGCATTCTGGCCAGCCAGTAAAGTGCCGCCTGTGGATCACTGCCCCTGATGGATTTCTGGAAAGCGGAAATCAGGTTGTAATGCTCCTCGCCCTGTTTGTCGTAGAATTGTGAGCGCTGGGAGATCGATTGCAGCACCTGCTCCGCAGTAATTGTCTCACCCCGAGTCATCCCGCGCGACACCAGTTCAAGGTTGTTCAGGGCTTTTCTGCCGTCGCCTCCGGATTTTTCTGCCAGGACCCGAAGTGCCTCATCATCGGCTTTCAGATCTCTGGGTAGTTGCTCCACAGCTCGTTTGAGAATTCGAGTAATGCTTTCCTCGCTGAGTTGTTCCAATACAAAAACATGACAGCGGGAGAGAAGAGCACTGATCACTTCAAATGATGGATTTTCGGTGGTGGCACCGATAAGCACTATAGCTCCTGATTCCACATAGGGGAGGAAAGCATCCTGCTGGGATTTATTGAAGCGGTGAATCTCGTCAACAAAGACCAGCGTCTTTTTGTTTTCCCGGTAGAGCCTGTTCTTCGCTTCTTCCATGAGGATTTTCACTTCACCTATCTTGGTGAGCACTGCACTCAAAGCACAAAAGGCGTGACTGGTATTCTGCTCGATCAGCCTGGCAATTGTGGTCTTGCCGGTACCGGGAGGGCCCCAGAGCACGAAAGAACTGTAGTTATCGGAGTGAATCATCGACTCCAGCAGGGAACCTGCCGAGAGCAGTTTTTCATGTCCGACAATATCATCCAGATTACCGGGGCGTGCGCGTTCGGCAAGAGGGATGTCAGTTGGTGCACTGGATGATTCTAAAAACGATAACTGTTTGGACATAGTTGCAATTTGCTTTGAATGAGTTTCCACAAAAAATGACGCGAGAAATCACGTTAAAATATTCTCGCTCAATATGACCTGCTCACTGTCATTGTCTGCCAAAATAACCAATGTGCCCTGGTATGTCCATACAAGGCTCTCTCAGGATAATATGTACGTTAGCCAAAAGATGGTGTGGCCAGGTATAATGGCTGGGTATTGACCGGAGCAAGTACGAAAGTATGATAAATAAACAGCCTGTTAGAGGTTGCAGGGAAGATATGACACGGTCAGGGAAGTGGTGGCGGAGAAGCCCAGGAAATTAAATCAGAAGGGAAGCTGTTTCTTTCCCTGTCAGCAATCAGGCACTGCTTCTCAGGTATATGACAACGAGACTGACTAAAAGAGCTACGAAAACAACAATTGCATAGCCTATAAAGCCTGAGAGGCGTGACCTGTCTTTCTTGTGACCCTGGTTGGATGGCAGTTCTTTGCTCATAGCGCTTTACAGGTTTTGGTTGAAATGGTTGTGGCTCGGTAAGGTCGTAACCGAGTGCATCGCTGACTCCAGTCGTGCATTAAAGAATAGGTCAATTATATGGCGAAAAATCAGAAACAACAAACCTGGAATCAGCTGAAGGGAGGAGATGAGTGGTAAAGTAGGGCAAGGAAGAGAGCGAGGGAGAGTGCGAGTGCGAAGTAGCGGCTCTGTAGTGATCCTGATCACCCACAAAACAAAAAAGGACTTAGCACGTTGATGCTAAGTCCTTGATATATATGGTACACCCGAAGGGATTCGAACCCCTGACACCCAGGTTCGAAGCCTAGTGCGATGAGAGTCCCTCAGAGTCCCTAAATGTCTTTTATTATGTAATAGCATGTAGTTGGTTGATGTTTTCTGTCACTTGGAGTACGTCTTAATACCGAATTTGGTTGTTAAATGGTTGTTAAAGTAAGACGGAAGATGTGCCAAGGTGATTTCCTATGCCCAAGTGGATCAAAGACAATAGCAGTAAACTCGGTCTCTCTTATTACGAACATGATACTGAGAAGATTGGAGCCAGTAGAAGTCGTCGACTTAAAAGATATTACAGGCTTGTGTTCAAACACCCAATGACCAAAAAAACCGTTACAGATTATTTTGGGTGGGAGTCAGATTTCAAAGGTGGAAAAAGTGAGATCGAGCACTTGGCCCAAACTTTTAAGACAAACAGAAAGCTGAGGCAGGCTCCCTGCTCTTACAAAGAGTATTTGATTCAGCGGGAAAGAAGATTGACAGAGGAGTCTGAGGCTGAGCGGAAAGCAAAGGCAGAGGAAGAGAGGTTGAATCGAATTGTGTTTAGTCGTGTCTTCGATGAAAGTCTCTTTTATAAGCCAGATAATGAGTATAAAAGAAATACTATTCTGTTTTATAACAGATGGTTGAAAGGTGATCTTGGCTCGAAACGCTTGGACGAAATCAAATTGCTGGACCTGCAGCGGATTGAGAAACGGATGAGGCAGGAGGGGCGGGCAGAGAAGACGATAAAAACAATTAAAGAGATAGTTCGTCCTGTCTATACTTACGCAAGGAGACACGAGTTATACTTTGGGTCATCCCCAACAGAATTTTTTTTGGAAGGCCAGAAAATCAGTAATGCAAGGGAAGCCTATTATTCGCCTATCCAGGCGAATCAGTTGCTAGTTGCTCTGAAAGCTAGATCAATCCATGTATACCGGATCGCCTTAATTTCATTAAATACTGGTATGAGGTTCGGTGAGATAGCTGCTCTCAGGTGGCAAGATATTAGCATTGAAAATGAAACAATATACATTGCTAAACCCAAAAATGGAGAGGCTCGAACCGTACAAATTGTTCCTGCAGTTCGGGAGGTTTTTATCGAGATGAGGAGAGGGAAAAAAGGAGAATTGATATTTCCTGATAAAAACGGCAATGTCATGGGGAAAATACCTAATACCTTTCCAAGGGTAATTGATAGCCTGGGGTTCAACGAAGGTGTAACAGATCGAAGGCAGAAACTGACATTTCACTCACTCAGGCACACGACAGCCAGCTGGTTAGCGATTGAAGGCTATGATATTAGACTCATTGCTGAGGTTTTGGGGCACAAGACATTGCAGATGTCAATGAGGTATTCGAAGCTCAACAGTGAGACTATCAAGAAAGCAATGACAGAAACACTTTGTAAAAATCACGATGATGGTCAAGGGGAGATAATACCTTTAAGGGCTATTGCTTGACCTTGTGAAGCAGGGTGGTTGCCCAGACCTTTAAAAGATCTAATCCTCTCGGACGTACCAGATATAACGGGGACCTAGCTGATTTGGCTGAGTCCCCGTTTTTGTTTTGGAGATGATTTGGGCAACTTGTGGGCAACCTTTGCACAGGAATAGGTGTGTAACCAGTTGTTCACCAATCAACTATTCCCTCCATCCTCCTTGGTTTAGATCTGAGTATCTTCCCTTCTTGACTCTGAAACATCTATACAACTCTTGATCCCTCCCATTCAGAAGCCGTCTGTAGTTGCCTCACACTCTGTATTTTTCAATCAGGATTTCGTCACTTAATTCCGAGATATCTCACTACAAGCCGACTTGGAGGTTATGCTGCTACCGGTGTGCCCAGGGTATACCGATAAAGTCTTCCTGGCCCGATCAAAAGCACCTTGAGTAATTTTTTGAGCGACACCATGTCAGACTGTTTTCTTTGTGATCAAAATCGTAGAGATTAGACAGCACGATTCGGAGGCACAGTGCCTCCTACACTTTCTGATTTGTGCTGGCAATGCACACTCTTTCCTAATTTTATGTGGAGCAATTATGAGACTTAAACAGAACAAAGATTTCTTGGAAACGATCCTCAGAGAGGCAGGTGAAAGCTGGCCTACCACTTTCATTGCACGCAAAGAGGTACCGAAGTTCACCGGCGGTATGATCGCTGCCAACACCCTCAGAAACAGGGACAGCCAGGGTACTGGCCCAGACGGCAAGTTCCAGCTTGGTAAGCAGGTAGGATATCCGGTTGATAACCTGATCGATTGGCTGCTTGAGAATTATCAGGGAGGGAATTGTTAATGGAAGACATTTATATGTCTGATCACAAAAACAAAAAGGAACCAGAGGTGGTCGAGACCTCTGGTTCCGTAACAAGCAGCTCTGAAAAAAGGCTGCGGACTTCAAATCTTATGTCCTCACAAAGTACACCAATTCAGGCTGTAAGCGCAACACCTATGCAGGTGTCAGCACAGCCTACTCAGATTCCTGTGTCAAATGATGAAGATTCAACAATTGTCTCTATGAGTAATTATGCACAAAAACGTCTCATTCAGGGTATTTCTGTTATCCCCGCGAAAACTGATAAGTCGCCAGCTCTTAAGTCATGGAAGAAGTATCAGTCAGAGAAAATGTCTTTGGAGCTTGCTGGTGCTATCTTTGAAACAGCGGAATGCATGGCGCTAGTCTGTGGTGAGATCTCAGGAAATCTGGAGTGCTTGGATTTTGATAAGCCAGATCTTTTTGAGCCATTCATGAAAGCCCTGAACATAATGGATGAAGGTTTGGCGTCAAAGCTGATTTATCTTCAGACCCCGTCAAGTGGTTATCACATCCCATATCGCTGTATAAATCCAGTTGAAGGTAGTCAAAAGCTTGCTGTGTCTCTTGATAACAAAACATGGATAGAGACTAGAGGAGAAGGTGGATACTTTCTTACATACCCTTCTCCCAACTATTCATTTATCAAAGCTGATTTCGATAGCATGCCTACCCTGACGTCAAAAGAAAGGAGCACTTTGCTTTCGCTAGCTCACTCCTTTACTGAAAAAGTCGAATGTCATTCTAAAAGTAAGCCTGGTGGTACCGGTAAAAATAGACCTGGTGATATTTATAATGAACAAGTAACACCTGAAGTATGGCAAGACTTGCTGTTTGGTTCTGGCTGGAAATTTGCTGGAAAAGGTCCACGCGAGGAGATCTACTTGACTCGTCCAGGTAAAGAGTCTGGTGTTTCCGCCAGCTGGAAAGATGGGATGTTGTATGTATTCAGTACCAATGCCGGAATTCCGCCTGGCCCCCATTCTGCTTTTAGTGTCTACACCCACCTCAAGCATAACGGGGATTACTCCGCAGCGGCAAAAGAAATCAGCTTAACGATGCCGAAAAACCATGTGCCTGGGCAGATCAGGGTTAATCCAGAAGACTGGCCTGAACCTCTGCCAATTATCGGCGAGCGTGAAGCTGAACTGTATCCGATTGAGGTTCTTCCAGATATCGTAAAGGATGCGGTAAAGGAGGTGCAGAGCTTTGTACAGGCTCCTTTACCACTGGTTGCGGCATCTGCCCTTAGTACAACGTCTCTTGCAGTGCAAGCACATGTAGATGTTAAACGGGCAGAGGGGCTTACCGGCCCAACAAGCTTGAATATGTTGACTATCGCCGAGTCAGGTGAGCGTAAATCTGCCTGTGATAAGCTCTTCACGGAACCATTCAAGCTGTTTCATCAGGAACAGCAGAAATTTTACTCGGAAAAGTTGGCCGAATACAGTGCAGACAAAATCACATGGGGGGCGAAGCACAGAAGTCTCGTTGAAAAAATAGAATCTTTGGCTAATGCAGGTGAGAGTACTGTGGATGAAGAGGCTGACTTGCGTGAATTGGAAAAAGCCAAGCCTGCAGAGCCAGTAGTGGCACAGATGGTAAGGGGTGATGAAACTCCGGAAAATCTCATTTATTCATTGGCTCATGATTATCCGTCTGCTGGAATTATGTCGAGTGAGGCAGCCGTTGTCTTTGGTGGTCACGGGATGAAGTCGGAGTCGCAGATGAACTATATGGCGATGCTGAACTGCCTGTGGAGTGGTGAGGAGTACTCTGTTGGCCGCAAGACGTCAGGCTCTTTTACAGTGAGAGATGCACGGCTGACTGTAGGCTTGCAGACACAGGAAGCACCCCTACGTGCCTTTTTTAGTAAGTCTGACAACATGGCAAGGGGATTGGGCTTTCTCGCGAGATTTCTCGTATCTTGGCCTGAATCGACCCAGGGGAATCGCCCTTTCAAGCAGGCTCCAAAAGGTACACCATCACTAAAATCCTTTCAGCATAGAATTCTTGAGATTTTGAAACAATCGCCAGCCATGCATGAATCAGGTAAAGGTTTGGCTCCTACTATGCTGTGCCTCAGTGAGGAGGCATTCCAGGTTTGGGTAGAGTTTCACGACTATGTGGAAATGCAGCTTGGCGGTACCGGCATGTATAGCAACATGAAAGATGTGGCAAGTAAGGCAGCTGAAAATGTAGCCCGTCTTGCTGCTCTTTTTCATGTTGTCTCCGGTAATGGATTCGATAAGGAAATCGATGCTCACCAGCTTAAATCGGCAGGAAAACTTATGCTCTGGTATTTGAACGAGGCTGATCGCTTTATCGAGAAGATTGCACTTACAGGTGATCAGAAGTCTGTAGTCATGCTGGATGAATGGCTCCTGAAGTACTATCAGGAGAAGGGAACTACAAAAATCCCTGTTCGTGAGATCCAACAAAATGGACCTAAGTCTTTGCGTAAGAAGGACAAACACGAACCGGTGGTCAAAGCTCTGATCAAGCTGGATCGCTTACAGTTGATAATGGACGGGAGAAAGAAGATGGTTGAGTTGAACCCAAAACTGTTCAATACCTCTTCTGATGTAACGGTCCAATAATCGTTCGAGGTAGTGGCTACACTGGCTACTCCGGCTACGGCAGGGAAAGATAAAAAACATGTGTCGCAGGAGTAGCCAAATTAGCCGTAGCCAACGCTCATGATTATCCAGAGGTGCAGTCGGCGACCACCTACGACTGAAAATGGTAAGGCTTCCCTGAACAACAACCCTTAACCTGATCAGGAATAAGGTCAACCTGTCGAATTCGCATACCGCACTAGCCTTATCAGTATTAGTATCTATTTACTTTAGTACAATCGGTTAGTTGCCAGTGGATATTTAATGCCGGGTTTACGAACACATTTTCTGTTTTAATAGAGGACCTTACCTTCTCGTATAGCCTCATCCCAATGCGTACTCTTTATACCCTATTTTTGTTCGTCTTCTCGCACTTTTGCATTACCCTGAACTTTCAGGGCGGCTTCCTCCAGAATTACCGTTACCGGGAGCCTCTTGCTTAGTAATACTCCTTTCGCCTCCATCTGGTTGGGGCTAAGGCGCAGCGGCTATCTGAGGGAAAAATGCATTTTCGAATAGCGATCGGAGTCATCTTCTGAGACCAGGTCGTTCATGACCATCTTTTCAATGATCTCCTCGATTTTCTCGTCACTAATACCGCGCAGTTCATCTGTAGTCAGTACCTTGTCAAAATCCTGTTGGTTCTCGTAGATTTTTCGGCGCTTATCCCAATCGCTCATGTATGACTTGCTAGTCACTAGGCCCAAATGCTCCCAGTAGACGACGCGCTCGTCAGAAAATCGAATCTCGAAATCCGGATGAATATCAAAGGGCTGCCCTTTGACATCATAGGTGTTCTCGTAGTTAAACGAAAAGGTCCCATGTTTCTCACGAGCATCGAGAAGTTTGCGATAGATGATGTATTCAACCCGACTCTTAACGATAACGCCCTCATCGGGCATGTAAGCGTACCGCTCGCCACCCTCAGAGAATAGACTGGTCCTTCTGCCGATGACTGCACTTCGAGACCTAATTTTATTCAAAAAGGATGGGACATTGGGTATCTCCCCGCCCTGCTGGATCAGCAAAGTGACCTGGTTTCTAGCTCGGGTTAAAGCAGTGTAGAGCAGCTCCCGATGGGAGTATATTGCCTTTTCCGGCAACACGATGAAGACATGGTTAAATCCGCTGCCTTGGGATTTATGGACAGTGATCGCATACGCCAGCTCAAGTGCATTTGACGTGCGAAGAGAGCTGATCTTCAATGGCATATCACGCTCAAGAAAGAACACACGGCCGCCTTTGAGTATCGACCCCAAAGAGCCATTAGACACGACCAGTTCGTCCCCCCTGTACTCGTTCTGGGTATGCATCACCTTATCGTAAAGCTTGAAGACTTTTTCTCCTATCTTCTCAGACAGTTCAGCCTTCGGTCTAAGCTCATCCTGGAAAAACAGGTTGACGCCTGATGATCCGAAATAACCGTTCCGGTACGGCGTAAGTACTTGAAAACGCTCTAGGTCGCTGGGTTTGGTCGTTGCGCTGTCAATGCCCAAGAATCGTGGCAGCTCCGCTCGGTTAAATCCTTCTTTGCGCAGGAGCTCTGCAACCTTGTCATCAAGCTTTTTTCGCAGCTCTTTTCGTGAGGACCAGAACACCAGCTCGACATTCCCGCCGCAGATATGGTCCTCGTGTGCAGTCTGAGCGAGATAGCCTTCTGCGAACTTGCTTTCATTAGAAAATATTTTCGAGAACCCGATAAACTCATCGTTCATCTCCGCCCGGCAATTGACTTCAAGCTTTACACCGTAATCCCCTAGTGCCTCCGGGTCCTCAGTCATCATTTCGACAATGTCAGAAAACGGCTTTCCAAAACCGATAGGAGGGAGCTGGTTCGGATCGCCAACCAAAATCAGCCGATTGAGATGTTTTTTTTCGATATTACGCAGCAGTGCCGCAAGCTTCGGAAGGTCTACCATGGACGCCTCATCAATAATGAGGTTATGAATCACGCTCGTAGCCGCTTGCGCCTTGGTACTCTCTGCTTCTGTCAGAAACTTGTCGATGGTCTTTGCATCAACTGACGCAATTGCTTCTTCGTTATTCTTTAGTCTAATCACTGCCTTTCCAGTGAACGACAGGACACGATGCGTCTCGCGCTGGGAGCGGAAAAACTCGATGAGTTTAAGGAGTTCATAAGACTTTCCCGCGCCAGGTAATCCGGTGATGACGAAAAACGACTTGGATGCGACAAGGCTGTAAAGATGCTCCCGTTCCGCCTGAAACAGTGCGGCATCAAACCTGGGGCCGATTTTTTTGCCAAGTGCCGTGATGGCAGATGGAATATCCGCCTCAAGTGCCTTGGCGGACTTAGCGTGATCAGATCGTTCGATAAGATCGAGGATGAATTGCCGGACGAACAACTCATCGTCGTACAATTCCTTCAGGTAGTAGAACGTGCGGCCATCGACACGACGCATAACCAGCTTTTCCTGAAAGTGCTTTTCTGCCTCCTCCTTCGGTTCCTTGAGATGCCGGTCCACAGAGTACGGCGTATCTGCCTTGTAAAAGAGGGAATAGGACTCAGCCTCTTCGATGATTTCGTCTACATCAAGGAAGCAATCCCCGCTATATTCCCTATTTCTCAAGATCTCGATCACCACGGCTCGCAGACGCCGGTGATCTGTTGCCCTTAGATCATGGAGCTCCTTAACGCGATGCTGATACTTCACAAGCGGCAGAAGCGCCAGATCGATCTTTAACAGATCGATGGGGCCGTCGATTTTCTCGCCTGACAGTGAGGCCTCAAGCTCTTGCCCAGGTTGGTAGTTCTCAAAAAGCAGGTAGGGGTTCTCGCAGATCTCTCTTAGTGAATGCCGAATGCCCTCCTTACCACTAATTCGAGCAAACTGATGGACCGTCAAATTTAGACTGGCCAGGCGCGCAATGTTCTTTGCGGTGAGATCTTGCTCGTACATGAAATCCTGCACCTCAGACAGAAGGTCACCGAACTGATCGCCAAGAGCGCTCTGCTCTCCGGCAAATGCAGCCATCAGGTCTTTCACGTCTTCCTCGGCTGAGCGGTCAATGCTCTCGACAAGCTCGGATACCCTTATTTCGTAGTTTTCTCGTACGCCGGGTATTGCTAGCAACAGGTTCTTAAGCCCCGGTTGATAACCTCGTTTATCCCAAGTGTGAGCGATTAGCTCTTCGATTCTGCCGAGCTGTGCATGTATTTGTGAGGTATCTATAACTTCATGCTCTTTAACCTTGAGGAGGCTGCGCCGGATCTTGGTCAAAAGGTAGATAGCCTGATCATCATCAATATGCTTTGCAACATAGGTAAAGCCATCGCGTAGCTCCGGCTCGTCAATCGTTACCGCGATCTCATTCAGAAGCTCCTCTCCAACGCCTCCTTCTCTTGCGAGTAAATCCAGATACTCATGGTAGGGAATGCGAACCCCTGTATCCTCCACATCAAGTGTATACCGTAGCGCCCAGTTCATCGATGGAAAATTTGGCTGCTTCAGTTGTGCTGCCTTGTTCGCGAGCGTCTCCGCACTGATGTCAAAATACTGTGGCTCGCCCTGCTCAACGAGCAACGCACAGCCGGTCACGAGATATTTCATCTCCTCGCCGGAGACAGGATTGCTATAATTGCAGTACGTGAAGACAACACTTTCCGCAGGGCGGACATTGCGTTGAAACAGACGGATTCTGTTTTCGAAGATTTTCTTTGGATAGTAGTTACCAGCGTATTTTTTTTTCTCTTCCTCGTTCTTAACGAAGGACAACTTAAATGGCCATGAAATTACAGAATATGGTGGTAGCGACTCATCGATAAAAGGGAAATCCGCAGCGACCGGATTATCGTGCTTAAAGGTCAGTGGCTCTGGACCAAAGGCGTTTATGGACCAAAAGCATGGCGGCTGGTACTGGCCAAGCTCAGAGGTGTCTGCCTTACAGCCAGCGCAACCAGGTTGTGTTTCAATCTCCAGATCGCGGCGACGCCGAATTCGATCCGAAAGGAGGGAATATTCACCAACACAGTAGTCGTTCTTGGCGGCTTCTTTGCATATGGTCCCGTTCCAACGGTTGTCATGCCAGGCCATGCGCAGGCAGAGGTGTTTGATGTCGATGTCCGGTGCTTCGGTGTGTGCATGAGCGGCAAGATCGCCGTCATGGCTATTCCTTTCTGCCAGGGACTTACTGTGCAAGCCAGCACAGATGCGATGTAGCGCTTTTATCTGCTTGTAGGAGGGTACATTGCCAGACTGGAGCCTCTTCGCACTGTTGTAGGCGATATTTTTGCTCTTGCCAGAGAGGCCCTGGTTTTTTGAGAGATCGAATACATCCTGCACATCAAGACTTAATACCCATTTTTTTAGGTCTTCAAAGTCCTTTGCCATACCGTCACCTGATTACTATTTGTTGGTGATAAGAATTCGGTTTTCAGCGAGGTGATCAAAAAACGTGCGAGTCGAGAAAGTCGAGGATAACCAACCCCTATCCCCCCCGATCGCCACCCTGCTCGATAGCATTTTCCCTGCAAAACAAGCTCGACAACACTAAAGACTTTTGCTCATCTGGGGCAGTTTACCGTAAATATCGAAATTTAAGCTACAAAACAGGAAAATAGATGTCAAAATATTAATTGACATCGGCTAGGATGCACTTTGCCGCAACCGTTTTGACGAACAGTGAAATTGAGATGGTACGGGAGAAAATGGGGACAGATTTATTTTCTTTTGGTTCTTCATATCTGAAGATTGGTAAATCAAATCTCAAGAATCGTTTTCATTTCGAGGAGTTGAGATATCTACTGTTGATCCACTATTGAACCCTGCCAGATTCATGCCTCCCATCTAGGTGAGGCTGCAAGTGGGATATTTTGAATATAGGGCCCAAAAGTCAGGTGGCTACGGCTAATTTGGCTACTCCGGCTACAGTGATTTTTGGTTTATTCAAAAAAACTGTCGCAAGTGTAGCCGTTGTAGCCGTAGCCACTGGCATAAAATCTGACACGGATCTCACTGACCTGAACAGTAGACATCTCATGCATGGGCATGATTGACCGATGATGTGGTTTATGCTGACAATCTTAACCGACATGTCATGACTGATTTGAAAGTATTATCAAGCACCGCTCACGGTGCTTGACGGAGTAACTGTGTATTGGTCTGAGGATGAAATCCGAGGCCGATATAATCTGGGATAATCTCAAAAAAAATAGTCAATTTGTATCTTACACCATGCGCCCAGTTTCATCTATTATTCAAAAGAGAGACTCTGGTTCGACTCCCACCGCTTTTACCGCCTAAGTATCCGAAATTAAGCACTTTTACAGTTTTTGATTTCGGTTATTTTTGTTCCCGGTTTGTTCCCTCAGTTTCTTTTATTCGTTTTAAGTGACTTTGAATTGTCTCAAGATGTTTAACAACCTTCATTTTCTGGTAGTTTGATCCAGAACCTATAGTTGAGAGGGCTTCCTCCATTTTTTCTAAGAGAGGGCGACTTGTTGAGATGAGTTGAATAGTTCGCTGCATTTTGCTATGAAGTTTTCGGTCATCGATTTTTTCCATATACTCAAGGAATACTGCTGATTCTGAATTTTCCAATACTTGTTTTTGCTCTGGATCAATTCGAGAATTTTGAAACACATCGTCTAAGATTTCTTCCTCCAGTAAGTTTCTCTTTTTCATCTCTTGAAATTCATTGCACTTTTGGAGGAAATATTCGTTGGTTGGGGGAGAAGTGTAAATTGGGTCGGGATCACTGAGATCAAAAACTTCCTCTATTAATCCTTGTTTTTCAATAAACAAATCTATTATTTCTTTTGTTCCATCCTCATCTTGAATGATATCATCAAGATAAAATATCATGCTACGCAAATCATTACCGGACCAGTACTGAATTCCTGAATAAGCTCTTTGAAATATCAAATCTCTTAGTTGGGTTGTGTCATCTGATAAATTTCGCAACCAGAGATTCCTGATATCATCGAGACTACCTTGTTCACGATATCGTGTCAGTCTATTTGATATTTCTTTTATTGTTAAAGCTAGCTTTTCCGTATTGAATTCACCAGATTTGAGATAGGTGGTCAATATTTCATCAAAAGAGTCTACTTCTAATCCTCCATACTCAAGTAATATTTGAACCTTAGAGTCTACGATTTCTTTATCTTCGGAAAATCTTTCATCTGAGGATGAAGCGAGTTGTGTATAAAAATTACCATTAAGTAGGTCGGGAATATCTTCGATTTTGATTGTTGAGCTTATTGCTGTGTTGTCTGGTTCCTTGGAATAATGATGAAAGAAATAGAATACAATTTTGTTGTATAGATAGGCTCTCGTGTCTGATTCCATTTCGTATTCGGGATGGATGCTGTGGAGTCTATCAATAAATTTATTGATTTTCAGGATTATTCGTATGTTTCTGATGTCAAGTTTCGTGCAATATTCAATAATCGAATGGGGTTCATTTTTACCTATAGGTTTTGCTATTTCGATTAACTCATCAATGCTTGGTGTGAATTCTATTTCGCTGTCAGAAACCTTTTCTTTATACTTTATGATCTGCTTAAGTTCTGGGCCTAAGTCACTAAAAGCATTTTCATTTAGAATGATAATTACTTTGCAGAGTCGTTGTTCTTTAAGAAATGCAACAAGTCCCATAATATCATCTATCTCTAGACCCTTTCCCTTCCGCTCTAGATCATCGATACACACTATACTCTTTTTAATAAGGGCAAATGATATTCGGTTATAAATCGTTCCAAGATTAAGAAGTATTCCATCAGAAATAGAAAATATTTCGGCGAGTTTGGTGAAGATGAAATTGAATAAAAATGAGATAAGTCCGAACAATGATCCGGCAATAAAACTTATTTTACCTTCTTGGGGTAGGTGACTGTATAATTTGCTGAATAATGATTTTAGTTTAGACTTTTTGTCCTTTTGCTTTGAAAATATGACTTCGAAGATTTCCTTTAATGTATAATGGATGGGCGGTTTGTTTTTGATTTGAGTTCTGTTTTCTGAAATCTGCTTTTTTAACTCATTAAGAGAATTGCAGCCAAAACAGGAAGAGTAGCTATAAGTTTTGTATTCTTCGTTGATTATATTTTTACTCGTCAAGAAGTAATCTTGCCACAGCCTTGTTTTTCCAGAGCCCCATTTTCCTTTTAGAATCAGTACTTCTGGGAGTGGATTATCTATAAAGTAGTCTAGTTCCAGCTTGATTTTTTCTGCATCCATGGTGAGGGGATAGATGTTATAGTATTTAGGTTATTTATTATCTGTGGTTGTTTTTTAAAAGGATATTTTCCTTTCAGAATTTTTTTGGTAAATCACACGAATATCATCTGAACCAACTCGATAATACCTTTCAAAAGCTTTATTGATTTTATGCATAGTCCCCTGCTTGATTTGCTCAGGTGTAAAATGCTCCCTAAGAACTATAGCTGAACTGTGTCGAGTCCCACCGTATAAATCAACTCCCTCGGTAAAGAATACTTCATAAACCAGTTCTTGATTTAGCTATGTCAATGATGTTTACAACATGTAGGTCATATTAACAAGACGGAATTTTGTTAGGATATGCAGAAACAGGGTTAGCATGCTAGAGCAGATTTCTTCTATCGAACGCGGAGAAAATACCAAATAATCGTTACTCGCCAGTTTGAACCGAGATGTCAGGCGTCGTGATTGATAACACGACAGTATCTTGCAGATACTGTCACTACTGATTGGGGAGAATTACGGCAGCACAAGGAGTTAGTGCAACCTCAGTGACCGAGGCAACGTTCATAGCAACATTCAAGAAGGCAGGCGAGGCATCCCTGACCTCATCGAGTGTAATGGCTTTTTCCCTAAGGATGAGGAGATTTCAGACTTTCTATAGGCCGTGCTGGCGAAGATCAACTACAACTCGACCCGGGGATATCTGCACGGAAAGGAGAACCAGGATGATTTAGAAGGTAGTGATAATCGACAAGTGTGACATCTGCGGCAATTGGATCAAGCCTAGTGATAACATCTTCCTTCTCGGTGAAAGGCGGCACCAGGTGCATTGTCCAGACCTGGTGCCTGTCGCCTGCAGAAAATCCTGTGCCTTACAGGGCAAAGAGAAGATCGACCAGGGAGAGTGGGTTTTGCCGAAACTGGAGAGCAAGGGGAGTCGGCTGTTCCCGGAAGTGGTCGAGGGTGGGAACGGAGATGGCATATAAGAAAGTATTATCGTGCATCGGCATCGTCAGAAATGGAGCAACCTTTCATTGGTTGCCCTGTCTGAAACGGCGGTAGCCCAAGTTCTGGGTAATCAGGAAACACCTCAACTCTGCCCCACACAACTCAGGTAAAGCTGTTCATGGATAAGGTCATGGTCCAGGCAGGCAGTTTAATGTTAGGCTCTGAAAACAAAACGATTTTCAAGAAACAGTAGCAGTCCTAAGTTACAGTGTTTCTGAAGCGATTAACCTTGTCATTTCTAACCTCTACCAGCGCAGTAAAATGTATCGCTGTAGGTCAAGGTGTTTGGATTTATAATGTCACAGGGGAAGGTCTGTCCAATCAACAGAAATGTTTTTTTAAATAATAAGTGTAGAATAACTATTTAAATCAATTATCTTTCTTGATTTGAATATGCATAGGGGGAATGGATGTGATTATGAGAAATGATTTAAGAAAGAAGATAATGAATAACTTTTACCCATAGCCTTCAAGAATAGCCCATTATCCACGACGATTGTCAGCATCGCTGATTATAGCCTTAGGTGTGAACTTTGACAACTTTTGACCTGACAAACAAATGTGATTTGAATTGTATTCATTGTATACGAATTAATGACCGAAGCAGAGACCTAGATGTAGAAAACTGGAAAAATATCTTGAAAGCGTTCTACCCTCAGGAAACAAAGATAGTTTTGGCAGGGGGGGAACCTTTGCTTTATCAAGGGATTGAAGAGCTCCTTGCTATGGTTCGATCGAAATACCCAAAAGATCAAAAGCTATTCAAGCAACTAACTAAGGGGTTTGATACACCAAGTGCGTTATTCGAGGCAGTAGAAAACAACAAGTTGGTCGTGACTACTAATGGAACTGCTTTGAGTGATCGTAAAATCTCAATGTTGGAGCACTATGGTGTGACCGCCTGGCTATCCCTGGATGGTGTTACCCCTAAAGTGTTTGAAAATGTACGGCGAGGTGCCAGTTTTTCTAAAATAGAAAAAAATCTTGGTTTGGCTATCAATCGCATACCAGTTCATATCAACTTCGTAATCATGGAACAGACCCTCGAAGACGTCATTCCAGCGATAGAATTTGTAGAAAGGTTGGGTATCAATCTAATTCGTTTTACCCCTGTTCGTGAGATCAGCAGGGCCAAGACTAATGGTATCAAGATCTTTCACGAAAAATTCGTCGCATTACTGGAAAAAGCGTTGACAATGCAGCGCTCAACACCAACAAATACCCTGGTATTATTCAATCTTCTTCAAACCCAAAAGGTTTTCCTTATGCACCAAGGACGTTACGATGACATTAGCGAGCAATTTGGTCAACACCCGAATATGTTTCTTGAAGAAAAGAAATGTCAACAGCTAAAAGATCCGGGAAGAGGGGTTGTCAATCCGAAAGGTCATTATACGGGTTGCTGCAACGCATCCTCATTACCCTATTTCGACATGGGTAACCTATTAAAGACTCCCTTAGCAACAGCCATAGGCCACCAACCTGTGTTAGATATTTTCGAGAAAACACCAGAGCTTTGCGCGAACTGCGACTTCTTATCTGTCTGCAAAGGAGGGTGTCGACTTATGTCATACGAGAGGTATGGCAACCCACTTGTGATGGATCCAACCTGCCCTTTTCTCGATGAACGCCTACAATCATGAACATGTTAAGGGACAATAACTGGCTACATCTAATGAGGCTGCATAACGGTGCCCGTGTTTACCTTTACCAACTACTATTTGCTTCACTGATCCTTATAGCCAGCCAACAGTTTGGATCAAGAAACCTCCAACTGCTGGTTGCCTACGTTTTGATAAGCATAGCTGGTTATATCCATAATAATCTCTGCGATCGTTATAGTGATGTCTCTGAAAAGAATCCATTGACAGCTGGTCATATTGCTCCTGTATTTGCTTGGCTTTGGACTTTATGTCTGTCTATGCTGTCTGTTGTGGTAATTGTGATTGTGGACCTCACATTCTTGCCTTTTCATATTGTCTATTCTACGATGTGGTTTCTCTATAATCAGTCCGTAGGTGGCTTCAGATTCAAAGAGAGTATATTGGGTCCTGCTGTTGCTTCCTTTCTTTTGGTCGCTGGTTACCCACTGCTCCTTGTCATTGATTCTGGGTTTATACCATGGTTAACTTGGTTCTCAGTGGCATTGTATGGCCTCTCGGCTGAGATTGGACATACAACCAAAGATGAGAAACAGGACAAACTTAGTAACATACGCACATACGCAGTTCGGATAGGATCAACTGTGGCTGTAAATCATGCCAATCTGCTGCTAGTGCTATCCACAGCACTTTATATTATCAGTATCGGGATTTCTTACGGCTTGGATATTGTGGCGACGTTCTTAGTTTTGGCATTGATATTGCTGAAACTAAACAATTATCACAAGCAGTGGCGAGCAGAGTTCAGTTACATCTGGTACTGCAGAGTTGCTGCTATTCATCTTGCTACAGCTATAGTTATTGGTTATATCGAATTAACGGGGGTTGCAATGTTAGTTTACGGCGTTTTCTTGCTATCTTTCAGCAAGTTGAGGACTATTTGACGGTGATGAAAAGAGTTGAAATTGAAAGAGCAAATAAAGTGCTAAATAGCGTTTTGTATGCTCGCTCTATTGACTCTCGCACTTGTACGCTAATTACAGCTGGCACCTTAAATTTGGTGTATAGGCTTGGCGAAGACCACATTCTGAAGCTCTACATCCTGGGAGAGGTTATGGACAGGCGAGACATTGAAATGTCTGGCTTTAATTTGGCATCTTCGCATGGCGCAGCTGTCCCCCTTGTTTTAGCTGCTGGCTGTGAATCTAGTGTGCCTTGGCTTTTGACTTCACTGGTTGGTGGTAAAGACTTACGACATTCAGCTTACTTGAAGGGCGTTGCGTCAAAGCAACTCGTCTATGAACTTGGGAGAGAGTTGAAGAAGATACACAAAGGTTTAAATACCTTACGAAAACCAAGCAAATTGTCAGCGGAAACAGCTGAGGCCCTAAGTGATAGATTATTGGCACTAGTTAATGAAACTCTCTTTGAAATACCTCGAGAAACAGCTCTGGCCAGGACATTGCGTGAGGCTAGGACCATAATCGAGAACTCTGACATGGAAGGGTTGGATTATGGAATATTACACGGAGATTACCAAGATAAGAACATTGTCACGTCATCAACAACAGTAAGAGCAGTCTTAGATTTCGAAAACATTAGGCCAGGATTAAGACACCAAGAGTTAGTTTTAGAGAACATCGCCTGTTACATTGGTTTTTCTTCAAGCCAAACGGAGTGTCTACAATCAGCTATCCTTGATGGGTACGGTCTACCCGAAGAGTATAGAAGTGATTTTTTTAAAGCCAAAGGACTGTACCAGGCTATAAACCTCATCGAATCCTTACTGTCGCACAAGAATTATTGGACTAAATTAGCTTTTTGCACAACTTCAGTAAACGAAGCCCTCGATAGACTCAGTTATATTTTCAAAAATATAAATAAAAATTCGATCACCTAACAGGAGCCACGCTTGAATCAAAACAGACCACCTTCGCCAAATTATCCAGAACTTTCCTCTTTGTTTCTGAATGAAAATTCAGACGAAATCGATTCTCTTGTTGAGCAAATGCAAAGGATTCATCGGACTATACAACCGACAATAGATGCGGATAGAGCCACACTAAAAGGGGGACGACCACAATACGAAGGGGAAAACCTTTTACAAGAGCAGATTTCGAGCAAAGAAGCGGTGATTGAACGGACCGCATCTTATTTTGGAGGTGCTGTTAGGTGGCATTCCCCTAGAGTTATGCTTAATGTAACCCCTCCGCCACTACTAACTGTAGTCGCGGCACAGGCGTTAAGTTCACTGTACAATCCCAACTTAGCATGGGACATTGCTTCTGGGAATGCTGCTCAAGCTGAACTTGATGTCATTAGGACTCTTGCAACCCTTGCTGGTTGGGATGTAGAAAGAGCTGGTGGTGCATTCGTATTCGGCGGCAAGGGAACTAACCTCTATGGCATTCGTGCAGGTGTTCGCAAAGCAGCACCCGAAGCCCAAGATAACGGAGTGCCGTCGGATCTTGTAGTACTCTCGACAACCAAGGGACATCCATGCCACATTGTTGACACAGAGCTCTCAGGTATAGGCCGCAAACGCTGCATTCGTGTTCCTGTTGGTCCTTGTGGTTATCTGGAACCCGAGACTCTTGATATTGAGCTTGAACGGGTGCACAAAGCAGGACAACGCGTAGCTACAATAATTCTAACGGGCGGTAGCACAATTGATCTCGATGTGGATCCTATTGGGCAATTGGTCGAAGTACGCGATGACTTTGTTAAACGCCACGAACTCAATTATAAACCGCATATCCATATCGACGCAGTTGTTGGATGGCCCTGGTTATTTTTCGCCTCTTACGATTGGGAAATCAACCCTATGGCGCTAACTGAGGAGGTAGCTGAACGGCTCAAACGGATCTCTTCTCAAATCGCAACCATCGACGCAGCTGATTCTTTCGGAGCTGATTTTCACAAAACCGGTTTCTGTCCCTATGCATCCTCAATTTTTATGATTAAAGATAGAGTTGATTTTGGAATGAAATCTGAGCCCATTCCTTCCAACGAATATTCAGCTTACACATACACTATCGAAAACAGTCGACCGGGTCAAGCAGCTATTGGCGGAGCGGTTGCTCTATATGAACTGGGCACTGTAGGATTTCGCTCTATTTTAGCCAAGATCACTGAAACCGCACTTTACATGCGCAAAAGACTAGCATCGGTCAACCGCTTCGTCGTTCACAATTCAGACACTCCTGGTTTTGCTTCGGTCTTTACAACTGATTTAGGCTCTAATGAATTGAACGAGCAAGCGACCCGCGCTATTTTAAGCCGCTGTTGCGAAGAAAATCACTATCTGATTGACATTCTACCAGCAATGTCCACTGGAACTGTCGCCGTAAAGACATCAGCACTAAAAACCTATATATGTACCCCAAATATAACTACTGAGGATGTTGACGAGTTCATTGAATACATCTGTAAGGTGCACGATGTGGTAACTGGTATTGGCATAGGACCTGTAAAGTTAAAGGTGCATCATCCACTTGCAGAAAATACAAATGAATCTTTTTAATGAATCTTTGTATGTTTTCGAGAACGCAGGTCAAGCCCTCGAAAACTACCGGTCAGCCTGGCAGAGACAGGATCATGAAGAAGTTTATAGAGTGGCCTGTGGACTTGAACAAGCTTTGGCTGATTCGGCATGTCTAACCACAGAACCACTGTCTCTTGTCGATTGGCGCACCCAAGTCACCAGATATGCTGCGACGCTGTTTGGCAGTTCAGTTGAGCCTACTTTTGAAGAGTTGCCCATCAAGCCATTGCTGGAGTTCATCAAGTATAACCCGACTCAGGTTAAAATACCTGAATGCTTGGTGCATTTTGGTGTGCTACCTGAAGATTATTTCAATACAGCAAGCGCGCTTGAGGTAGAACCTGAAAACACCTTAGTTGTTGGCATTCGTAGTGCTGGTAGCATTTTGGCTCCAGCAGTTGCTGCAGCAACTGCCAGTTCCTACCTAACAGTCCGGCCACCTACTGGTAATGCCAGCTGGAGTTCGTCTGACGTGCAAGACTGTGAATTAATCAAGTTGCGACGAATACAACATTTGCTGTTGGTGGACGAGGGGCCAGGTTCTGGTGCTACATTTCGAAGCACCAGTTCCTGGCTTAACAAAAGAGCACCACAGGCACATATTACAATAATTCATCATCGCCCAATGAACCCGTTGCCAGGGTGTTCTAATGTGCATGTCGAGAGTCACGAAGCATTGCGTCGAATGGTAGAATTACAAAACAGCTTTGTTAAGCTAGGGCCAACCAAAGTCAATATTTGTAACAAAACTCATTGGTCAGGTCATGTTGATTCACCTAGATTATCCAAACAAAGTACCCTGCACTGGTACCAATCACCAAAAATGCATTTCGAGGGGGGATTGGTTGGAAAGTTTGTTGGTTACGGTCGCTATGGAGATGACACCATCCATTACCACAAGGCTTTGGCTGGGTTTATGCCACCTTTAGTCGCAGCTGGGCGGGGGGTATTGCTTCAACGATATTGCCCAGAGCCTTTAACCGGATTTAACAAACCCCAACAGCAATTGCTTATGGACTACATCGTTGCCAGTAACGAATTCCGACAGCCAGCTTTGGCTAGAGTTAATGATTATTTGATCGATTGCTCAAGACTGCTCGATGCTGCTTGCCATATTACTGGATCACTTAGTTTAGTTAATAGCGCCAAAAAACTCAATGCCATTGCTAGATCCATTGATATGGCGGATATCACCCTATCAGACATTGATTGGAAACTTGAAGCTGAAAATTGGCGTTGGAGCAATACTGGGTTCTACAAACTTGATGCCTTCCATTGCCAAGACTACACTGATGCCCCCAGAGGAGACGCCTTATTGCTGCTAGCCGGAGCAGCCCTTGAATTTCCTGAACTTGGGGCCGAAAAATCACGCCTTTACAGCGTTCTCGAACAACGCTTGAACCGTATTATTCCGCAAGAGTACCGATTGGCCCTTGATATATTTTATTGTGCCTGGAAACTCCATCACTATATGGTCATATCATCACGACTCTCTCATTTCGCAGTTGATCCTACACATATAAATGAGCGTGTTGAGACTTACCACAACCTGTTGAACGAACTCATCCTGTATAATGCTTAGACCATGAACACGCTAAAATTACGCAGTATTGGTCTCGACCTGACAAGCCGGTGCAACGGAAACTGTTTGTTTTGCCCATTTCATGGCATTGAGGGGACTATAAGCAAAGGGGCAGAGATCCCTTTGGAGCATTTTTTGCGTTTGGTGGAAGATTTGGCCACCCTGAGTCCCAAACCGGTTGTCAAGCTGGCAGGCTCTGGCGAGCCAACAATCTACCGAGGGTTTGATCAGTTAATAAACAAACTCCGGCACCTGGATATGCCAACCCGCTTGATCACAAACGGAACAACTTTAAAGGACAAAGCAAAATCTTTGAAACATTTGATAGGGCTGGTAGTTTCTATTCATGGCGACGAGAATATTCATGACACCCTGACAAAAAAACGGGGGGCTTTTACCAAAGCCGTTGCAGGGATAAAGTTTTTTCGGGAGTTGAGCGACACTGAAGTTATTATTAACATGGTAATAACACCTCAAAACTACAACAACTTAATTCAGTATGCTTCTTTTGGAGACTCCTTGGGCGCCAAGATGCGCTTTCAGCATATGAAGTTCGTGTCTGGCAATGCCCGGCTTGGGAGCATCAATATAGTGCAACTGTGGTCTCAACTGGGCATGATCCGTCAACGATTTCCAGACACCATCTTTGAGCCAGAAATGAATCTCGATGAGCTCAAATCCTACTATGAAATATCAACTCTCTATATTCTGAATCCGTTTGAATGCTTTCGCGTGCACAGTGACCTGCCCATTCGCTTCGATGGAGTAGTTATTGCTTGTGATGGTTCAGTGCTTGGCGATATCAAGGAGCAATCAATCCTTGATATCGCATTCGGTAAATCCAGACATACTTTTGTCAAAGGAGTGATTCAAAGCGCAAACAGTGACAAAGGATTACCAGATTATTGCTCTCGTTGTTGTTACAACTCGAAGCAGCACATTACTCGCTACCAAACCTGTAAATAAACAACCAGCCCCAAAGCTTGGTTCATCCGGCAAACGAGTACCTATGGCAACTATTTGAATTTATGCAAAAAGCGAAAAAACATCGCTTGAAGGAGCAACTTAATAATGCTGCTTGTCCCGTTGTTTTTTCAGGCTCTCAACGCTTTTTCTTCTGAGAAATGGAAAAAGTGCAACTGGCTAAATCCATCAGTAAATTCACGCTGTCTTCAGTGGAATAATGTTCCACTATTTATAAGGGTTATAAGCATGTGAACTCCTGAGTCTAAAAGTCAGGTACTCGTTTGCCGGATGAGCCCAATGCTTTCAGTTTAACCTTCAGCTTTTTCCATAACAAAGGATTACTGGATGATTTGGTAAATACTGCGTTCTGGGCAACTCCGTCTCCCATGCGGTGGTAAGCACCGCAATTAAAATTGCGACAACGAAGCTTTGCTTACCCTGTCTAAATCTTGGATGTACATGCTTCCTAAGTTGTAGAACCACTCTCTTCTTTGGAATTTCACAGAGCTGGAGTAACTGCAAATGAGAGATTACCAAAGAACATCTCTTAGGTGTGCAACAAGGGTCAAACTGAAGATATCTACTGTATCTGCGAACCAGTGATGATTTTGGCGTATCCCCTTTGGGTACCAATGAATGTTGTTAGGCATGCTGTTCGATACCACGACACAATCATGCAAGGCGGGACTGAAGATTTACAGAATAGGTTTATCAATAGTTGCGCTCTGGCAGTCCTTGAATTCACAACAAAACATGCTGCAATTATTGATAAACCTTGAGAACTGAACTGCGGGGGAGTTGTGGCCGGAAACGTTATGCTATGGGGATTAATTGCGGTTCCTGATTACTGTTTATCGGTCGTGGTGCAATATTGAGAAGCGGGTCTTTCGAGCATAACCGGCGAAACTGGTCTTTGATGACGCTGGCTATGCGACAAAATGTATATTTTTTCATGGCACCCACGTATTTGCTCGCAATCTTCACCTGTGCAAGACGCAGCTATCCTGTTGAATCCAACATCGGTATATCTGGAAATTAGATAAATCCTGATACAGAAACCTGATCAGGAGCTATCATCATAAGCCAGGTCGGTAATCGGCCTGAGATAGACCAGCTTTCCCTTGCCGCACTGCGGGCAGCAGCAGATGTCGATGCCGGTCAAGCGCAGCATCATCTCCTGAACGGTCTCCACTGTTTTCTGTGTATATTTGACGTCTGAACCGATCAGGGTGCGGATTAAAGCGATGCAGGTTTTCTTGTTAGCATGAGCCAGGAAGCCGTAATAGCGGATTTTGGTAAAGCCGCTCGGCAGCACGTGCAGGAGAAATCGCCTGATAAATTCTTCAGCACTGAGGGTAAGTTCTTTTTCCTTATTGTCGTCGCTGCGGTCCCGATACCTGAAGCTAACCTTGCCATCATCGATAGCAATGATCCGGTTGTTGGTTATTGCCACCCGGTGGGTATAGCGACCGAGATATTCGAGCACCTGTTCCGGTCCACCAAAGGGCTGTTTGGCATAAGTGATCCACTGCTTGCCACGCAACGTTTCTATGAACGTCAGGAACTGTTTCTTCTCTTGCAGCCCTGCAACCTTGCCAGGGAAAGAAAGGAGGTTTTTCTTATGTGCCCTTTCTAGCTTGTCCAGATAGCGTTTTTTGAACTCCTTCGCCAATGACTGAACCCGGAATAAATATTTTCTTCTGGTGCCGGTCCAGCTTGTACGATCAAATGAAAGAACTCCTGCCGGGATGATGCAGTGCAGGTGGTAGTGGTCCATGAGTTTCTGATTCCATGTGTGAAGCACGGAAATGAAGCCGAGTTGGCCCCCAAGGCGCCACTGCGGATCACGGGCGAAGACCTGCAATGTTTCTTTGACTGCGGTAAACAGCAGAGTCAGCATAATGTGTTTATTGCCCATAACCAGGGGATTGAGCTCATGCGGCAAAGTGAAAACGTTGTGAAAATAGGGGCAAGGCAGCAGTTCTGTCCTTCTGTCACTGAGCCATTTCTCCTTGACCATGGTCTGGCATTTCGGACAGTGTCTGTCCCGGCAGGAGTTATATGCGTTGCGGTTATAACCGCAATGATTACAGGCTTCGACATGGCCTCCAAGGGCAGCGGTCCGACATATTTCGATGCGTCTCATGACCTTATATTGCTGCGATCCCACCACATGCATATCCCGGTATTTCTTACCATATCTGCGAAAGATATCGGAAATCTCCGGTGTGTTGCCATTATCTTTCATCTGCTCCCTCCTTTGTCTCGTCCAGCAGATCAAGCGGACTCCTGAGTTGGACATACCTGGCTGGAACCAGATGCAGATAGATCGTCGTTGTTTCTATGTTGCTGTGGCCGAGCAGTTGGCTGATGGTATAAAGGTCGTAGCCTTTATAGAGGAGGTGGGTGGCAAAGCTGTGTCTGAGAGTATGGAGACTGCATTCCCTGGTTAAGCCGATTTTTTTTTAGCTGCGTAGAGCATCATCGAGACGGAAGCACTTCTGATATGGGTTCCGGGCTTCTGGCCGGGAAACAACCACAGCTTGGGCTTGTACTCCTGCCAATAGGCCCGCAGTTCAGGGAGCAACTGTCTGGACAGAACCGTATAGCGATCCTTGCGTCCCTTGCCCTGTTGGACCCTGATTACCATCCTGGACGGATCGCTTTCAATATGCTCCGGCTTGAGGCGAATAGCTTCCCCGACTCTAAGCCCTGCGCTGTAGATGGTCTTGAGCAGAACCCGGTGTTTAAGGTTATCAATGCAGCCCAGAAGACGGCCTACTTCTTCCATTGACAGTACGGCCGGTAGTTTCTTGCTCCGTGGTTTCGGCGGCAGGCCAAAGCGGTCATCAACCTCCCGGTCGCAAATATGACGGTAGAAATAGGTGATGCCTGAGAGATAGGTCTTGCATGAACTCCATGCCAGTTTTTTCTCCAGCAGCAGATGGCGGAAATAGCCCCGCACCTGATCATTGCTCAGCTTCTCCGGAGACTGATTGTAGTGCTTTGCCAGGCATCTGACCCCACTGATGTACCCACGCTGGGTCTCATGGGTGAGACCGTGAAAATTCATGTGTTCAACGAACTCGTCTCGGATCGGACTACTCATGACGCACCTCCTTGGTTGAGTTGATAAGGACGCTACTACAGTATTTTATCAATCAAGGAAGTAATGGTAGAAATGAATTTCATGCTGGAAGAGGTGGGACAAAAGGGAGGCTGGTTGGTCGGTTTTTCCGCGTAGCGGTTCAGTTCTCATCGGCAGTCTGATGCGGTCGGCAAGTCGAACAAGTAAAGATTCTTCCTGATTATCTATGGCTGGTCAGATTCAACAGCTACGGAGTATGTTCGCCGTAAAGGGGGCTTTAGACTCTGGTGGCTACGGCTACTTTGGCTACAGGTGCTGCACATGAATTTTACAGGTATTGGAGTGTAGCAAGTGTAGCCGTAGCCAAAGCCTTATCTGAATCGATGGACTTGAGTAGAGTGCAGATTACGATCTAAGGTTCTGACATACAGTGCTTAGACACAAAAGGGTTATCATTCCCTTGGATCTGCACGATCCTCGAAGTACGAGTGCATTCCCAATCTGTGACCGGATACGTCTTATCCCATGCCACCATCAGCTTTTTCTGGCTCTTACTCATGTTGTACCGTGAATAGGCAGAATCCATATACAGATATGCCCTGGCGATCTGCCCGCGTGCGATTTCTGGTGGGTGTGCTTTCCTTCCTGATATCCTCATATCACATGAACCAAAAGTAGGTTGAGCATCAGGAAGAACGGTGAAGTTGTAGTTACTGCGTAGAGCGTTTACCGATCCAATAGCAGGGAACAGGTTGTGTAAGTCTGATTCCATATACCGGAACTCAGTATTCACTTTCTTGGCACAATTCCTCCCTTTAAACGATTTCCCCTTACTGTCCACGCATTCTTTATCCCCGTCCCTCCATTCAACGAAGGTACGACCGAAGTTCTCAGCAGGGACTACATGCTCCCATTCGATTCTCTTGGATCTCTTGACGTACTTTTCAGATATAAAACCAGCTGGATGCATGGCGTTTTTCTTCTCATCATAGTCAGCATCACAATAGATGGTCTTGCGGTAATCTGTATATACCTCTCTTTCGAGGTATCTCTTCGCTTTATTAAATGAGTCTATGTACTGGTTATGTGCTGACGCACTGGTAGCCATAACAGCTACGAGTACTGTTCCCAATATGCATCTGCTTGCTTGTATCATCTTCTCTCTGTCGTTTTAATTCTTTGGTTCATACCTGGGGTAAGGTCGCCAATACGGAAAGACTAAGAGAAGAACGTGCATTAAATCAGGAGAAACGTCAAGATTCTAATGACCTATATGCGTATTGACGGAGGAGAGAAGACTGACATTGCACAGTGTTTGCTTGTGATCTGGAACATGTGGAACAATGCTACAACCCTATGTGGCCGATAATGTGTCTATATCATATAGCTAGGTCAAAATGTTCCAATGTTCCGATGTTCCAGAGTAATTAGTTCAGATGTCGGGAGCTGTGGCTGAGTTCGAGAGAGCACTGATTAAGGAAAGGCAGCTAGAAGGCATCAGGAATGCCCAGAAAAAGGGTACTCGGTTTGGCGCTAAGGCCAAGCTGACGGATGAGCAGGTGGCTGAAATCAAGGAGAGGATAGCTCAGGGTGAGCAGAAGAAGGTGCTCGCAGCAGAGTACGGAGTGTCAAGGCAGACATTGTATACCGCACTGAGTCGGTGAGCCTAGGGCTAGCAGTATAGAACTGAGGGAGGCGAAGTGTTACCTCCCTTTTGTTTGACTGGGTGTGGGACTGTGAGTGGAGCCGAAGGCGGGTACACGGGGGCATAAGCGGGGAGCTCACATATCAATATAGCCTCACAGATTTTTTGTCACAAACAGCTCATACAGCCTCTCAGTGGAACTCAGCCATGGTTTCAGGACACTATTATTTTATTGAATTTTTCACATATTTTTACTATATTACTCTGTTAGGTACACTGGGCATATGCGCTACATCGTGTATGCCTTCGGCCAGGAAGGGCCATATGCTGTATGTTTCGAAAAGGAGCGTGTTGCGTGATGTCCGGCTACAAGAAAAACAAAAAAAAGCCACTCACACAACACATAATGCTGAGAAGTGGCTCTAAACTTGGATACGACAAATGTATGTTCCCTGACAAGAACATCATGAACTATCCATAACGCAATGTCAAGGGTAATCAATGTGATAGGGCGCAATAGCCGCAACATTAGCCAAACAAAACAAGTAAGAGGTTGTATGAACTTGAGTTCAAACCTTATGTACCCTTTATTAGGTAGCGTGTTTACCGTTGTATCGACTTCAAACGATGTCAAAACATTTTCAGATTGGCTTACGCTAATCTCAGATTGGTTACTACAAGGGCGTCGACTTTATTTGTCTATCAAAGCATCTTTAACTGCGAGGTTCTCGTTCGAACTTAACTTTCAGATGTAAGTCGTCACGTAATTCTTTAAGATAGCTCCCCTTCCTGGCCATCTTACACTTCAGGTTGTCTTTAGCCACTCTCATCAAGGCCTACACATCCCACAAGGCCTATACCCAGAGTCCAAAGCTTCCTGCCTACTCCCAAAGCTCTGCACGCAGTTCTTACACTCGTAGTGTCTACAACTAGGAGCATGGAACACATGGCTCTTCACGTTGCCGTGGTAGGCTTCTGAAGCAGGCGCAGTGTATGTGTTGGATGTTTTACTTGAAGTATTCCCGCTCCTTTTAGCCTTTCGCCACTCCCACGGTGGCACAGGGTCTACAGCGAAATCCCAGAGCCCTCTCATCGATACTCTTGCCTCTCGTTCGAGCTGAAGCCAATCACCACAGAACGAAGCCTTACAATACTTCCGGTACTGCCATGCGTATCCTGCCTTAATCAGCTCACGGTTGACATTGAGCCCAGCCACCATGACCACACCGACAGTCCTGCCGTACCTGTCAACATCGTACGCTTTGACCTCTACCTGCTTTCCTGCGACCAGACCAGCAGTGAACTTCTTCGCTGAATTACCGAACGCCTGGCCTTTCTCTGGTGTATCTATTCCGTAAAGACGTATCTTGTGTTGTCTGTATGAAGAGTCGAGGACTGTGATGGTATCACCATCGGCAACGTTCACAACCTTACCCTTGATGATCGCTTGGGCTAAAGATGTTGATGATATGAATAGAAGTGAGAAAACCAGTAGAAGAGATAGCAAGGCTTCACGATCCCTCAAGCATCTGTAATTAAATAAAAAAGCTATCTTAATTGGCTTGCTTGGACGATCTGTGGGGTTACCTGTATTCGTTTCCATATAAACCTCTTGAGCTGGATCATCAGATTGATCTAGGACAAGTGGTGAAACCATTATTAAGACCTCAATTAATTACTGCAATTTCTGAAGGTCTTTCAGCTACGATTTGAGCTTTTCCTTTAAAGCTCTCTATCTGACCGGTAACACATAAATCTTTACCTTTGTATTGTTTTTCTGGCCTTCCGAAGTATTGGCGATTATTGCCCCAGATGACGATCGTAAAATCATGTCTAGGAAATGGTTTATCAAAGTTAAGAAAAGTTGGTCTCCCTGTAGACTTATCAGAGTATTTGCTTGAGGCAACGAAACCACATACAGTGGTTTTCTGTCCGATGTAAGCATTTGCCTCGTTTGCTTTTATTATCTGACCACTAGCCACTGTCGCCATGAGTGTGATAGCAATGACAAGTAAGCCTACAAAGCGATTTTTTAATTTCATAATATTACCTCGTTGAAAAACTTAGGCTAAAGAGTTGAAGACGAACTACAACATATAAATATGATTTTACTGATAATGTTTGACTATACAGCGAGTTTTGTATAGACGCAATAAAGGGCTTCCATACGCTATAAACAAGAAATGCGTATAGGCCGGCCAAAGCCCATACGCATTCCTCGTGTAATGAAAAGTACTTCTACTGTTCCTGTCTCTATATTAGGCAGGTATCACAAATTTCTTACATCGTTCTCCCAAGGTTTGCGTAACCTATCGGCTCTTTAGGTCAGTGAGGAAGAACCAAAAGAATACTAGAAAATCGTTGGAACAACGGAACACAGGAACAAACGGTGTTGGTGTTGCGTTATCTGGCTGTAAAACCGTGATAGTTGGAGTGTCCTGTTGTTCCGGTTTGTTCCAAGGATAGAAGGGTTGTTCCTGAAATGAGGGCTTGTCGAGGGGCTTTACTAGTCGTTTTCCCTGTCACGGAATGGGATATAAGGGATGCCAGCCTTATGGAGGCTCGGGTCACCAATGTCATAGATCACAACGAGCATTGGTTCTTCCATGTTTACTTCTTCGGCTGGATCATTGATATCACAGATGCGAACCCTAACAGGTCCACCGAATGCAACTTCCCGGAGAGAATTAACGATCTGAAACGACTTTGATTGGTTTTGCAGTTTATGTATGGCATGAAGTACAGGGTATGCAGCTGCATCCTTGGAGGAATTGATTTTCCTTTTATGTTTCTTGGCCAGGATACGTCCGGCGTTTCCACGACGCCCATACTTCTTCAAGACAGAGTCTTTGAGCTTACCCTCGATGAATACATCGATAGGTTCGATTTCTTCTTTGTCAGAGATGTAATCCCCGAAGATGGCCACTAAGTCGACTTGGTAAAAGTAGCTCTCGTTTGAATTCACTTCAATGACTCGCTCAATCAATTCCTGTAACTCTTTCTGAGCTTTTGAGCGGTGGATTAGATTAGGTATGGTAGCTGAACAGAACTTTTGTCCTTCTTGGGTGATCAGGTAATCAGCACCACAATCTTTCTCTGTGTTCTTGATCAGATATTTGGTGTCTAGAAGGTGTTTCAGTACCGCCTCTGGTTCTGAGGTCAGCTTTCCAAAGTGATCGAGTAGCTCTGATTCATGTACTTCCTCTGATTTACAGATGAAATCTCTGATAGCCAAAAGGCTAACTCCTGCAACTTTCTCTTTGGGGTCAATAAACATATGTCTCCTGTTTAAAATGGATGAGGGTTGTGGCAAATAGCCGGTTTGATGTTGAACCAATAACTGACTACGAGCATTGGAAGCCTTCATGTACTTGGCTCCGATGATTCCGCAGCTATTGGTTATAGGGTTACCTGTATGGATCAAAAAGCCGTTCCGAAGTTCCTCCTAGGCTCAGATGAAATGGCTCTGATGTGGTCTTTTATTGTGATAGGCTTTCTTCTTTTAGTCTTTAGGTGCCTTCAAAGATTTTGGTCTTGTCCAGCACCCTTAGACTTGAGGAGAAGAGTCTGGGGAAAATCTTGGGACTTCTATTTTTCAATCCAGGGCGCGGAGCGCCCATCAAATCACTTAAATTATGTCTAAATAACTATTAATACTTGTATAATGTGTGATAGATGCAGAGATGTTCTTGTCTGGATTGACATCAAGTTTTCAGATAGGGTTGAGGCTTGTTTAGGTTAGGACGGAGAAGCGTTTGAATTGAGGTGGTGATGAGTATGTGCAGGGTTTTGCCGGTGATACTTTTTACATTCCCCACATTCGTAATCGTGTTATGTAGTTGCCTGTATTGGACCCTACTTGTCTATCTTTCTGTGTATGGTGTAGGTGTATCGTTTTGAAAAAAAACAGAGGCCCATCCAGAAGGACGGACCAGTGATGCAAATGAACGTTGGGATAGAGTGGTGCATTTACTTCTTGGTTCTGAATTTACCGTAGATGAGGATCTCGGCACAGATGGTGAGGGTGATTGTTACCGGACACATATTGGCCTCCTGTGAATGAGAGAGATGTAGGTTTATCCCACATCCTCGTCCTGGCGAGCTTGCGAGCTGGTCATCCACTACGGTAGGAGGTGATCGTATATACGAGAGAAGTTAGTACCCGGGGGGGGGGAGGGTTATATGCTGACGGATTTGGATAGAGTACTGCACCAGTACTTCCATGAGGTGAAATCGCCGGACTCTCAAAATCAAAAAAAAAATTGCGACACCCCATACAGCCTGTTGATGGATGAGGGGTGGGTACTATATGGTATAGGCCATGATACGTTTGTCGATACTTCTGGATCAGGGATGCAGAAATACAGCTATCGATAAATAGATTTTGTAGAAGCAAATTTAGTGATTTGGCCGTAAACGGGGCAAGACCAAAGTCATGTCGCCTACTGCTGATAACGTCATGATGTTGCTGATAATTAAAACCCTAAAAAGAGGGAAATTAACATGAACGATGTATTGGCAACATTGGTAAACACACATGACCACGATGCTGAAAGTATAGCTGCTTCTCTTGACGTGGACGCAGTTAAGGTGGCCAAATGGTTATCTGGAGGTACAATCCACACCAATTATTTGATGCGCTTGAAGGTGCTGCTTGACACCTATGAAATCAACTATTGGGATGATTCTACGGGTCAAATTAAAGAGACTGGGAAGGCTTGGGTTCCATTTGTTTGGGACGTCAACAACAAAATGATTGACAAGATTGGACTCAGGATGAATGCATACTGGGAAAAATGTCCTGACTATTTTGTTGCAGATACACTGACGACATTAACCAGAACGGGCTTTGCACTTCCAAGTTCTCCTCCATCAGTTGGCAGCACTGGTAAGAAAGTACCACCAGAAGTGGCTTTGCTCGATCCGTTACTCAGTATCTACTGTGCACATCATTGTGTATTGAGTTCATGGATTTCCAAATTTTTGATCTTTGATCATGTGGAGATACCCGGGGATCTTTTCTTTCGCTTCTCAGGTAATATTGTTGTTGGCTGGATGTTTGATACGATCGTTGGACAGCAAGGTGTAGATATATTGAAAACTGCATACCTGCGTCGCAAAGCACATCAGGACATGCATAGAGAAATCAGTCGGTTGGTTGATGCGGTTGGCAAGAAAAATGTCCGGTTTATGAAAGACCCTTTTAGGGTGCTGAAAACCACTCCCGGTAAGCTGTTCGAGGAAGTAGCATCTTTTCAAGATGTTCGGCCAAGCCAACCCCACTGCCCTGCTGGAGACGAGAGGTTGCCCACGGTTGCTGAAAAACAGATACAGCCGGCACCTTTTAAATTTGTGGTAGATGGGTTTAGCACTGTAACTCACTGAGAAAACATATCCTCTTGGGATGAAAGGGTTGCATTCCGGTCACGTAGACTAGGGTGTGACCCTTTTTTTTCGGTAAATATTAAAGATATCAAAGGTATAATTGACTGTTTGGGCTGGGTGTTATTATATGGCAAGGTCATAGGCAGTTGCCAGTATGAGAATTGGCAATTGCTGCCTGCGACCCAAGGATGACAACCAGCCGGAAAATAAAATTAGCGACAGTTCATTATGCAGCAGATCCCAACAAGCCTCCTGTACCGTATCACCCATTTTATACGTAATCATCAGATCGATTACAACGAGGACTCCCTCAAGTTGTTGGTAGGTGGTGACGAATGGACTCTGGATTTTGATCAAGCAACAGACTACCCGAAAGTTAAAAGCGGATTCCTCTGGGATACTATCCTCGTTCCGACTGTAAGAGGGGATTTCTCTATACCAGGGGTCAAGAAAAGTGCTTCAGTCGTACAGTCTGATGAGATTGCTGGAATTGTTGAGAGATACTACAGAAAAGCGCTGGACTTGTATTACCCATTGGTTCTGGAGGCTGAGAAGGATCTGATAACTTATTGGAACCAAGGGTATTTGCGGAACTCCATGGTTGAGGGTTGGGTAGATCGATGCAAAGTTGCAGCAAAGCATTTGAACAACCCTATACTCCAGAAATTTACCTCTGATGAAAACAGATCGACAATCCTCCAGTTCCTGAAAAGCTTTTCGTCGATACAGCATCTAAAAGAATCTCATAATCAAGATTTTTTCAGACGAGAACTGGCGGATTACAAACGGTTCTTCGATACAGTAGAGAACAATCCCCTCACAGAAAGCCAGAGAGCAGCCTGTGTCACCAACGAGGATAATAACCTGGTTCTCGCTGGTGCTGGCTCCGGTAAGACATCTGTAATCATCGCCAAGGCCGGATATCTAGTCAAAGCAGAACTTGCCCACCCCAAAGAGATCCTTATCCTGGCTTACGGAAAGAAAGCTAGTGAAGAGACCAACGAGAGAATCGGCGAGAAACTTCCAGATGTGGAGGGGATCACGACGAATACCTTTCACAAACTTGGTCTTGAGATCATAGCCAAAGCCACTGGGAGGAAACCCCGTGTAAGTAAGTTGCAGGAAGACCGGGCCGACTTCTTCAAACTCGTTAACCAGATGATCGCAGATATCGCCAAAAAGGATGATTCGTATAGTCAGAGGGTAATCGACTACTTTATTACTTACTTGGTTCAATATGAAGATGAGTTTGAGCATGAAGAACAGGGCGATTACTTTAAGGCTCTGAAAGAGAGTGAAGTTGAATCCTTGAAGTCGAGAGTTCAGTTCTCAGAAAAGAGAACCAGTAAGAAGTCCTTGAAGCAGGAGACATTGAAAAGCTTTGAGGAGGTGGTCATAGCTGACTACCTCTTCGTCAATGGCATTGAATATGTCTACGAAGCCGCATACAAGCATGATACTGCTACAGAAGAACACTCACAGTATCAGCCAGACTTTTACCTCCCTGATTATGACATCTATATCGAACACTACGGCATAGATCGTAACCACAACACAGCTACTTTCGTAAATCAAGAAAAGTACTTAGGAGGAATGGAGTGGAAACGGAATCTTCACCAAGATAATGGAACCACGTGTGTTGAGACATTCAGCTATGAGATGAAAGAAGGTGTTCTGACTGATCGGCTACAGTCCAAGTTGGAAAAACATGGAGTGCGGTTTACCCCCATGTCCTTTGCGGATCTGATGGGCCTGTTAATCGAGATCGGTGAAGAGAAGAAGGCTCATAGGTTCACCAAACTGATTGCAACCTTTCTGGATCTTTTCAAACAGTCTGGGCATAACATCGATTCGCTGCGAGAAATTGCTACAGATCACCAAGAGGCTCCACGATGTCATGCTTTCATCGATGTGTTTGAGCCAATCTACGATGAGTATGAGAAGCAGTTGCTGGCTGCAGGAGAAGTCGATTTCAGCGACATGATCAGGAAGGCCACAATCCTGGTTCAAGAGGGTAAATACATCCCACAGTTTAAGCATGTCCTTGTCGATGAGTTCCAGGATATTTCTGCTATACGTGCTGAACTTGTAAAAGCCATAGTGGATAAAGGGAAGGATACTGTTCTGACTTGTGTAGGTGATGATTGGCAAAGTATTTACCGCTTTTCTGGATCAGATGTGAATTACACGGGCCAGTTCGCCTCACACTTTGGGTATACGAAGACATTACCCTTGGATATGACTTTCAGGTTCAATGACAAGATTAATGAGTTCGCCACAACTTTCGTAACCCAGAATCCTGCCCAGCTAAAAAAGGAAGTTCGTTCTTTCAGAGAGGTTGATGGCAGCGCTGTAACTCTGGTGGAGTATTACCAGGATGTAGATGCAG
This sequence comes from Desulfosediminicola ganghwensis, assembly GCF_005116675.2. Taxonomy (NCBI): domain Bacteria; kingdom Pseudomonadati; phylum Thermodesulfobacteriota; class Desulfobulbia; order Desulfobulbales; family Desulfocapsaceae; genus Desulfosediminicola; species Desulfosediminicola ganghwensis. Next base: position 4,798,916 of record NZ_CP050699.1, on the reverse strand, counting down.
CGGTTCTTGAGTGTGTAACGGATATTCAGAAGAGGCACCCTGGTAAGGCGGTAGTTATGCTCCTGGGCCGTTACGCCTTTGCAATCCCTGAGTGCTTCCCCTCACTAAAAGATCGGTACCCGGATTTTGAGTTCAGGTTCGACACTGTACATGGAAGTAAGGGGAAAGAGGCGGATTTTGTTATAGTCTTGGATGTAAATGATGGGAAGTATGGATTCCCATCGAAGATAACTGATGATCCTCTTCTTAACTTGGTTCTTCCTCCAGTAGAACCGTTACCGCACTCAGAAGAACGCAGACTTTTCTATGTGGCCCTGACGAGATCGAAGCATCACAGTTACGTTTTGTATGATACAACCAATCCTTCTGATTTCATTATCGAGATAATCTCCGATGAAGAGCCAGAGTATAACTTTAATGCGCTGAGAACGGCTGGAGCAGAACAAACTCTGCCTGATTTTGGCTCATGTCCTCAGTGCAAAACAGGATCAATTGAAAGACGTACCCTTCCCGACGGACAGTTCTTCTTCGGCTGCAGCAACTACCCCCTGTGCGATTGTACACCTATGAAGTGCCCTGCGTGTAAGCGATATCCAATGCTCAAAGATGGGCAGGTTTACAGGTGCACTGGGCCTCAGTGTGGTCATACGGCTAAAGCTTGTCCAGTCTCCTCATGCAAAGACGGTATTCTTGTTGAGCGGAAAGGTCGTTACGGGTTATTTTGGGGGTGTAGTAACTATGGTAAGACGGGATGTAAGGGAAAAGGTTCAATATCAGTCGAATAAAAAGGAAAAGTTTGAAGTAAGCTAAAGATATTTGACTTTCGAATTCTGTATTAAATGTAGAGACGAATAAATGATATATGCGGCACGTGCCGATGTTTTCTATTCGAAATATTGAATTTATAGTTGAATTATTTAACATTATCCTATACGGGGGGGAATAGATGAATGAACAGTTGAGGGAGCTTTATCAAAAAAATTATCCTATCGTTGCTAAAGAAGTGAAAAGTATAAAAAGTGAAGCTTGTAGTCCCTTGCTTGTAAAAGTTAATGAAGAATATATAAACTCTGAAGTGAAGGTGATAATTTTTGGCCAAGAAACTGACGGGTGGTACGGCTGCTTCAATGAAACTCAACATGATATCGACAAGCTAATGTCTGGTTATCACGACTACCTGCGTAAGATATCGCCAAATGGAAAAAAAAGATCCAAAAGAGCATTTTGGAATGGGAAAAATTTTGCATATTTTGAAAGGAATTTGATATTGGATGGGAAGCGTCCTGAGTTTATCTGGAACAATATTTCTAAAATAGGTAATCTTGGGAGAGGAAAGCCTGAGGAGGATATAAGGAGATTGGAAAGGGCTTACTTCAATGTCATAAGGGAAGAGGTGGAGATATTGTCGCCAGATTTGATAATATTTACAACTGGGAAAAGAGATGGTTATATAAAACATCATTTTGGGAATTCTTCTGAGTTTATTCCTAAATTATATCTTGAAGACGGAGCTATGGTGAGGGAATCAAGTAATTTGATTGCTGAAGTTAAATTGGAACTTTTTCCGGATATTCTGGCGATAAGAGTTGAACACCCAAATAGAAGATCCCTAAGGAATAGTATTATATTAGATGTAATTCAGCAGTGTTGGCTTAAGCATAAGGTGAATTGATGAACTTGGTCTCCATTAAAACTGAGCAAACAGATATATTGTCATTAAATATGAACTTTTAAGGTAGCTATAACGAGTTAATTTTCTAAATAAAATTTTAGATAATCCTCACATCGCCAGAAACATAAAAGCACATGTGTTGTAGCTGCTTAAGAGTCTTTTTTGTTCTTTTTTTGAGGGTTAGGGGAAATCGGAATTAGTTTTATGGAACAATTCGAACCAAGTCTTCACCATGGATAAGTAGACCTTCTTCGGTTTCTGCCTCCAATACAGCAATCAGTTCACCTGAATCAATATTTGCATCAGTTGTTTGCACTTGACAGAGCAAGTCTAAAAGCCCATCTGCATTAGCATCATCACTATTGCAGAGATAATTAGATTTTTTTTCTATCACCTTTAAAGTTACCTCTTCAATGCTAAGCGTTATCGTTTCTGGGACAATAGTGATTGCATCAAATTCAACAGAGCTTAGAATTGCAACAGGGATAGTAATTTTATTTTTAATGTTAATGCTATTGGGGTCGCTACCAGGCTTGATGTCTATCGCGACATTGATTGTTGTTGGGCTTGGAACGGCATGAAATATCTCGCCGCCAAGTCCGTCATCGTCCGGACCTACCCATACAATTTCACCATTATTGTTAATTTGTGGGTATTGGTTTGATCCCCCGTTATCAGTTAGTTGGGTCGTCGTTGACCCGTTATAAAGGAATATTTCACTATTGTTAGGTGCGTCAGCGAGTGTCGTTGACCATACGATATGGCCTTTATCGTTTATTTGTGGATCTTTATCATAATCATCGTTATCTGTAATTTGAATAACAGACGAGCCGCTATAGAAAAAAATTTCCCACCCGCTGCCATTGTAAGCTGACCAGACTATTTGACCACTATTATTAATTTTTAAATTGTAACCATAGAAAGAACAAGGGTCATCGTAATCATTATCCGTAACTTGAATGATAGAAGAGCCGTCGTAAAAATATATTTCAAAGTCATTGCCATCATAACCAGACCAAGCTACATGTCCCTTGTCATTTATTACTGCTCGCCAATCCTTATAGCTGTTCTTGCTGATCTGGCTGATTATCGTACTGTTATAGATATATATGTCACCGAATAAATAAAACAGAGATCCACCTTTAGTGGGCATATCCCATACTATTTGATTGAGGTTGTTAATGTCAGGCCTTAAATGTCCGGCATATGGGTAGGGTTCTTGTGTGACTTGCTTTGTCTCAGAATCTTTATAGAGGAATATTTGAGCGAAATCAGATTGGATACTACATTCGTTAGGAATCCGATAAATGCCTATCATGCTAGACCATGTCACATTCCCACTATCGTTAATACGGTAGTGTTCGTTCCAATTGAGGTAGTCATCTGAATCCAGCTGGATTATTGTATAACCGTCGTAGAGGAAAATATGTCTATTGCAAAAATTTGAACTTGTAAGGGGTAATTCGCTAGCTCGCCACACGATATCTCCGCTGTTATTGATTAGCGGTTTTTCATCATTGAAATTGATATTAGTAATTTTAGTTATAAGCGAACCGTCATAAGTGAATATATCCTTTTCATATGGACTGCTTTTGTCAGTTCCCTCCCATACTATGACTCCGTTATCATTTATTTGAGGATAAGCGTTATAGTATTCACTGTTTGTGATTCTTGTTGTTTTGTAATCTTGAGCATGAACATGAAATATTGCCGTGGTGACAACGATAGTTGTCATCAGTAGAATCGAAAATAGCTTTTCCATCTTTTACACCCTTTAATATTTTCAATTACTTAAATACCTAAAAAGGCCGAGCGACTTTTTTGTCAGGTAGCCCGGCTGTCTCTTGAGGCCCATGACTTTCCGTCCCTATCTCGCGACAGGTTTGGCTTTGTCAGGTATTCATGATGACTATAAGGGTTAGTTTATGAGGGGGTAGTGTGGCTTGTCAATACTGCTGGGTGGTAGCTACTTAAGGGGGGAATTGAGATTAATTCAGCCAAACAACTAAATTAGTTCTTTTTCCCGTCACATATAATATGCTGTAATTTAGTAGTTTTTCCATCTTGGTTTTACGTTTTATCGTTGCTATATGAGTGAGTTAAATGTGATTGATTATAGAATGGGTAGGATGTAGGGCTTTTAGGTTTGAGGTGATGAGGGGTGGGGTTGGTGGTGGGGTATGGTGTTGTATTATTTCGCCATTTGATTTATTTTCTTTTTCTTATTCTATAATATTCGCTTCCCGGAATAGTTCGTGCCTCTTGTCTAATTTTTTTAAATTTTTTGTCACTTATATATATAGGTTTAATGTGTTGAGTTCCTTTTTCTGTGGTGTTACCAACTTGGTAAGGGATATTTACAACATTGTATATTTTAAGTGCTATTTTAGATATCGTGATTTTGCCAGGTTTGATCGTAAATGAAAAAGGGGAAGAGAGTTTTATAGTTCTAGACTTTGAATGTGCACTCTTGGATAAAGTCGTTTCAGCATTGATTTCTATGCCATGAAAAATATACTTACCCTTTGGTAATCCTTCGTAAATAAAAAAATTATGTGTAGATTTAGGTAGTATTGAAAGGTTGGTTTCATTTGGGGACCATAAAGGGCGGTAAGAGTAACAATACGTACCACCACTTACGTATGTCCGTATGAGCAGAGTGCCTGTCTCATTTGGGTGATTGTGGTGTAATGTTTGTGCTTGGGTCGAAGTGAATACTTTGCGGCAACTCGCTGTAGATACAACCAGTACCAATATTGTTAATAGAATAATATATTTTTTTGTTATTTCATTCGTCTGCTGCATGTATCATAGATTTTTAAATGTGAAGATACATAGGCAATGTATGTGTGAAAACCTATTTGGCTGAACTGTGCCTGTATAACGGTATTTTAATTAATTCTAACCGAATGGTGTCGCATGGTTCAAGGCGTGAGTATTATACCTTGAAATAAATAAGAAATTTTTGTGACTACAGGAAAATGATGGTTTTTCTTATGAGTACGGGAGTCGCAATAGAGAAGGGTAATATAAGATTGAATTAATAATTGTACTATTATGTCAAACACATATTGAGTCGGTGCCGCTTGATAAGCCCTGTAGTGCATAGACCGAGATGGGTTCCCTCTTTAGTCGGTATATCAAAATGAGCATGCCACCAGTCTAATGTATCGTTGTGTTCTGGGTAGATAAATGAATACCTACATTAGCCAGCAAGTTCATTCCTACAAGATGACTTTAACGCTTTCTCTAGCCTGCTGGTCGCTCGCATGTGAGTATCTTGCGACCATTGCATCAGATTTATGCCCAGAGAGTTTCTTCAATATGTTGAGGGGTTCCAGCATCCGCGAGTTTTGTTATGAAGGTGTGACGGAGGGTGTGGAATATAACCTTCATTGGGGAGTTGTCTATACCCTCGTTTAGCTACAGCTTCTGGATCGCTCGGTCAAAAGTGTTCGAGATGTATTTTAACTTGGCTCCTGTTGCGGTCCTAAATACATACTCGTCTCATCTTGCAGATATAAGATTTTGCAAATATCAGGTAGAGAGGGTGAGACACATGCCGCTCATGCTGACGCTATGATCAGTCTTGAGGGCAATTGGGGAATAGTTTGAAAAGGTTGTTACTGGGTTGTTAAAAAAGCTGTAAAAACAAAAAAGGACTTAGCACGTTGATGCTAAGTCCTTGATATATCTGGTACACCCGAAGGGATTCGAACCCCTGACACCCAGGTTCGAAGCCTGGTGCTCTATCCAGCTGAGCTACGGGTGCACAGGACGGGCTCGGGGCCCGTTGTGAGTTGTGTAATATGGTGGGTTTTATATCACAACAGTCAGGAAGGGTCAACTGCTTCGTCAGGTGGAGGGGTAGAATTATCTAAATTATTATTCCGCCATGGGGCTTTTTTGTAGCTGCTGGGGCTCTATCTTCCCTGATTACTGAAGATTCATCGAGGTTTGCAATACCCGATAGAGAAATGATATACCTGACTGGTAGGTGGAGGGGGAGGCGGCGGCAAAGTCTTCCTGTAAACTTGTACTTTTCGGTTGGAGGGGAGGAGAACGTCATGCGTGTGCGAATAGGCATTACAATTTTAAGTCTGCTTGTTCTCTGCACCAAAGCTCAGGCGGCCTATAATGGCTGGTACATTGGTGGGGCTGCAAGTTATCTGTTTCAGGCTGATAGTGATAATGGTGGTACAACCGGCTCATTCGTTACCGGCAACGGCTCGTCTTCAATACCGGCCGGCACCCAGGTATCGGCCGGTACTCCATATGACTGGGAGACCGAATTTGACGATGGATGGGGACTTTCCGGTGAGATTGGCAAGATGTTTGTCGATGGCTGGCGGCTCGCAGTGGAGTTGAACTATACCAGCGCCGACGTTGATCAACATAGCGGTGTTCTGCTTGGAGGAACTGATATTGGCAGCCAGGATGCTGCGCTGTTAACAGGCTCCACCAGTCAGAGTGGTGTGTCGGTGAGTCAGTTGGTGGCTGATGGCAGGGGGGATCTCTCCACCCTTGGGGTATTTTTAAATGGCTACTTCGATTTTAATAAGGAGGGAGCGTTTCAACCCTATCTTGGAGTGGGCCTCGGCTTTGTGATGGCCGAGGTGGAATTCAAGCCTTCCGGGGTGACAATCGTTGATGACGACGAGACCAAGTTCGGGTTTCAGTTCCGTGCAGGAGCCGCATACAGCATTACTGAGTATACGGACATTTATGGTGAATATACCTACAGGATAACGGATGATATCGAAGTGGAAAATTCACTCTTCCCAGGGGATCTGGAAATAGAAAATGAGCAGCACCTTTTGAGTGTAGGCGTGCGCTACAGGTTTACGTATTGATCCGGTCGTTTAATGGGGAATTGGGGATGATGAAAAAGTAGCCTCAGGCCGAGGAATATGCCTGAGGCTTCATCTATTTTCATTCAGGGTTAGCCACTCTGATGGACCCGACCTTTTCGCTGATACCTTTCTTGAGTACCTGTCGGTTATAGGCGGAAATGACGCTCCTGCGCTTGAGCATACCAACGACCCATCGGTCATCAAGCGACTCGACCACAGGAATTTCTTCGATCCCCTTGATATCGAAGAGCTGCATTGCCTTGTACAGCGAATCGTCAGGGGTAAGGGTGATTACACTGCGCTGGCAGATAGAACCGACTGTCTGGGCGATTCGTTCGCTGGTTTCCCGGTGGATGATATTTTTTATATCACTCATGGAGACAATACCGACCATGCGGCCACGGTCGTTGACCACCGGGAAATAGAAACCGCTCTTGGCCTGCGCGAAAATTTCCAGCATCTGGTTAATGTTGGCTTTCTCACTGATGAAATCAACATCTTCGGTAATTGCCGAACCAACCTTGAGGGTTTTCATTATCGAAACCTCACGGCCTTCATGCAGATTAATGCCTTCCCTGGTGAAGTCCACGGTATCTATGGAGTCTTCACAGAATTTCTTAGCCACGATGGTACCGATGATGGAGACCAGCATAGCGGGAACGATAATGCGGTAGTTGCCGGTCATCTCAAAGAGCAGAAAAATAGCGGTCATCGGCGCATGGGTGGACGCTGCCAGGAAGGCACCAATTCCGACGGAGGCATAGGCACCGGAGTCGGCGGTCATATCGGGAATCATTCTGTTGACGATGGCGCCAAAGGTGCCACCGATCATACTGCCGATAAACAGAGCAGGGGCAAAAACGCCACCGGCACCGCCGGAGCCAAGAGTAAGTGCTGTGGCTATCATTTTCAGGAAAATCAGCGCGAACATCACTTTGGTGATTCCTTCACCATAAAGTACATTCCCCATGAATTGGTACCCATCGGCCATTACCTGTGGGAAGAAGATGGCGATCACACCAACCAGGAAAGCTCCGGTAATTGGTTTGATCTGGGCCGGAATAGGCAATACCTGGTATTTGTCCCGGATGAAATAGAAGATCTTCAGATGAAGTACGGCAGCGAGTCCGATAATGACGGCCAGCAGACAATAAAGTGGTATCTCGACGAAATGGTTGACCACATCGTAATCTGGAATGACAAATACGCTGGTCTCACCAAAGTAGGCACGGGTAACAACAGTGGAAATGGCGGAAGCTGTAATGAGGGCAGCGAATGAGCGTACCTCGTAGGTGCCAAGCAGGATGATTTCCGCGGCAAAAAATACGCCTGCAATGGGGGCATTGAACATCCCGGCAATGCCACCTGCAGCGCCGGCAGCGATATAGACCTTCATCCTGTTACTGTTTACCCCGAAAAACTGGCCGACCTGAGAACCCATGGCTCCACCGATCTGAGCGATAGGCCCTTCGACGCCTGCAGAGTTGCCGGTACCGATGGTGAGCGCGGTGGAAATGATCTTTAGAAATATGGTACGGGCTTTGATATAACCGCCTTCAAGGTTCACCTTACGCAGGAATTTGGGGAGCCCGTAACCATTGATCTCACCGGGAAAGAGCAGCGAGAGGGGGATCAGCAACACCATGCCGAGCATGGGGATAAGTGGCAGTAACAGCAGGTTCCAGCCGCCCTGGTCGATACCGAGCAGTTCCTTGCCACCATGCAGGAAAAATCTTTCGAACAGTTCTACCACGGTGCGAAAGAGAATGTTCAGCAAACCGGCCATCAGACCAATGAAGGTCGCGATAATCAGCATGCGGGTATTTTCGCCGGGGAGCAGTTTGCGGAGTTGTGAAATCATCGTTTTACCGGAATGTTGCAGCCGATTTCAGCTGCTTGATGTAAAAAATAATCATCCGTCATTCCCGCTATGAAATCACGCACCATGGCTGCAGCCTGGCCAGGCTGGTAGCAGTGTGCCGCATCGCTCATGAGGTCAACTTGAAGAGTACTGGCGGATCTGTTTTCTGCCTGTTTGCAGTAGTGGGCGAAGAGGGCCCGATAACATTCCCTTATACGAGAATAGTCTTGCTTGGTGGATGGCGCAAGATAGATTCGCTCGTAGTTAAAGGCTTTGAGTTGGTGAAGGCGTTCAGACACATCGTGGCTGAAACCTATGGCGCAGGCTTTTGAGTGGTCGATTGTTCCAGGGGCCGGGACAGTGCTGTTCGCAATAAGGTCTGTTACCAGGTTATAGACGATGGTGCCGTTGGTCTCGCCAAGAATTTCACGGCACTCAATCGGTATCTCTTCTCTGGTAATAAGGCCCAGGGTAATGGCGTCTTCGATATCACGACCAATGTAGGCGATGGTATCCGCAAGGCGAACTACGCAGCCCTCGAGGGTCGCAGGTGTTAAGCCCTGGCTGGGATCGGCTTCCTTGGTGCGGTACTTTTCATCAAACCCGGCAAAGTCAATGTCCGGTTGGGGTGTAAGCGCTCTGGAGTGGACTTCACCGTCATGGCAGAGTATGCCGTCGAGCGTTTGCACCGAAAGATTCCAGCCGCGTCCTTTACGTTCTAACTTATCGAGAAATCGAACGGACTGCAGGTTATGCTGGAAAAGCGGGAGACCATGTTCATCACAAAGCTCGGCTAAAAAAGATTCTCCATCGTGGCCAAAAGGCGGATGGCCGATGTCGTGGCCGAGAGCGATTGCTTCGATGAGGTCTTCGTTCAGGTGGAGAAACCGGCCTATGGTGCGGGCGATACGTGAAACAAGCTGTACATGCAGTACCCGGTGGGTGATGTGATCATTTTTAACAAGACAGAATACCTGGGTCTTATCGATGTATCGGGTGTATGCCCTGGAGTGCAGAATACGGTCGGCATCAAGGGCAAATTGCTGGCGGTATCCTTCTCTGCTTTCCTGTTGTCTGCGTGAGGCGGATGAGCTAAGTGTTGCGAGCGGTGAAAGCCTGTTCAGCTCTTCATCGTTCAATATTTCCAGGGTGGAAAAAAGCTCGTCCTGAAGCATTCGGCCCGGCATTTTCTGATCCTTGATTATACAGAGTTTGTTTATGGGGATACCCATCCCCAAAAAAACCGATTATTGTACTGCTACTGGCTGAAAATGCACGTGTAAAAAAGTGCTTTATCCTGTCGCCTACAAAGATTATTTTATTTGCGCCGGGAAAACTCAGCTGCAAGTGTAAAAGAGTGATTGGTTTTTTTGATTATCCCGCAGACTTTAAAATTTTACAGAGATGGTCACACGTTGTCCACAACAAGGTATTGCTATGAAAATAACGATTGAATACTGCACAAAGTGAAACTACGAACCACGTGCCTCAAGTTTGAAGGCGGAATTGGCAAAACAGTTTGATGCGGAGGTTGAACTTCTTGCCTCCGGTGGTGGGGTTTTTGAAGTTTCAGTCGACGGAACCCTGGTCTTTTCAAAGAAAGCGTTGAAACGTTTTCCAGAAGATGGGGAAGTGGCTGGTCTTATCACCAAATGAGACGATTTTAGATTTTGGGGTCGGTCTTATCCAGACAATGTGAAACGCATTTCTCACAGTCAACCCTGGTCATACCCTGTTGACAGAAATCACTGAACCCTCTGAGGAGGTCATCTCCGCCACGTGGGCAACGCTGGATAAAATCGATAAAACTGATCATTCGTGAAATGATTTCGGGCGGTGCGGCATGTTCTATCTTGCAGGCGCCCTCCTCTGCTATTTGTTCGTCGAGAGCAAGAACTTCCGTGAAAAAACGCTTCAGGGTTACATGCCGGAAAATTACGTCTTCGGCAACCTTACGCCCTTTTTCGGTCATGGTGATCGCTTCATACGGGGCGTAGTTGATGAGACCTTTTTTGGAGAGTGCCCGAAGCGCCTCAGTGACAGATGCGCGACTTACACCCAGGCGTGCTGCAATTTCTTTACTGCGTGCGACCAGCTTCTCGTCAACGATGTGGTAAATGGCTTCAATATAATCTTCCAGGCTTGCGCTAAGTGTTGGTTTCTTTTTCATGATGGGTTGTTACGGGATATGGGTCTTGGGGAACTCTGATGATATTGAAAACCGGTTGCCAGGATTTCACTCCCTTGTTATAGGGTTGTAACCTACCGCCCTTTGCCAAGCGAGTCAAGCCGGATAGGCCGGATATTTAGTGAATTTCAATCGGTTTCCCGGATTGTGCGGATGAACAGTGGGTAATTCCGGGGCGAGTCCTGTATGATCAGCAGGAAACTGTTCGGATTTTGTCTGGCTTTCGCCTGAATTTCTTGTCAGTTCAGGTTGCTTCGTCTTGAGAGTTTTGGCTTGAGACTACAGGTGCCTGCAAAGTCGGGGTGTAGTACCATAATTGGGCGTACCTGTTACAGGAAAAATGTTAATAAAGATCACCCTATATGGTCTGTACTCTTTGTTAACAGTGTAGAAATATGACACGTACAGTTCACCGAACGAGAAATCCGGCTCTCAAATATCATTGTGGAATGAAAACAATGTTCGTAATGATTTAGGGTTAAGAATTGTTGGTTACGTGCATGCTGATGAAAAAAAGTAGGGTAGTTCAAGATTCATGCTCGCAAATATTGGATATTGCCCGGAGTAGACACCTGTGTGGAAGGGAATTCCGGAGACTAAGTATTACAGATATTTTTAGGAAATTGAGATGCTTTGCGAATTACGGGTTCAAAATCTGGCGTTGATCAGCTCCCTTGAGTTGAACTTTGAGGAGCATGACGGTGGTGGTCTGGTCGTTATGACAGGTGAGACAGGTGCGGGTAAATCAATCATGTTGAGAGCCATTCACCTTCTGACCGGTGGACGGGCTTCAGCTGACTGGATTCGCAACGGTTCAGACAGCTGTGTGATAGAGGCTCTCTTTGAAGTGAACCCACGCCACAGGGATCTGCTTTCGCGCCTTGATGAGAGTGGTTTCGGCGAGGATACAACCGTAGTGATCAAGCGGGTGATCAACCAGAGTGGCCGCTCAAAACTGTATGTGAATGGTTCGTTGGCAACGGTTAAGCTGGTCTCAGCCATTACTGCAGATATGTTGAGCGTGGCCAGCCAGCATGATCACCAGAAATTGATGCAGACAGCCAACCACCTTGATTTTCTGGATACGTATGGCGAATTGATTGAGGATCGTCAGGGGTTGGCTAAAGTATATGATCAGTGGCAGACGCGTCTGGCGGAGCTGGTCGCTTTACACCAGCAGGAGCAGGATAAAGAGCAGCGCAGGGATTTTCTCAAATTTCAGCTGGAGGAGATCGAGCAGGCGGCCGTTGTCCCTGGTGAAGACGAAGAGCTTTCCGCAGAAAAGAAGAGGCTTAAGAGCGCCAATGAACTGATCAAGATCAGTAAAGAGAGTCACTATCTTTTTTCAAACGAGATTCTGGATTCGATGTCTAAGCTGCGGCGTAACCTTGAGCAATTGGTTGCACTTGATCCCCAGGCCGAGAAGATGGCGGAGGAGATCGGCGGATTGACCTTCCAGGCCGAGGATTATGCTACGGAGCTGCGCCATTACCGTGACGGTCTGGAGAGTAATCCGATTCGTCTGGAACAGGTGAGCGAGAGGCTGGATATTCTCCATGGCCTGAAGCGAAAGTACGGCACTACCCTGGAAGAAGTTATCGAATATGGCGAGAAGGCGCAGCACGAGCTATCCAGAATTGAAAATATGGATCGTGAGATAGCGGAGCTTGAGGCACAGGTTCAAAAACTTGAGAAGCGTGCCACCAAACTTGCAGCAGACCTCTCGAAAAGACGCAGAAAGGTTGCCGCGGCCATGGAGAAGGCAATGGGGGTTGAGCTCTCGTCGCTGGCCTTTAACCAGTCAGGCTTTGAGGTTCGATGGCAGGGGCATGAACAGACTTCCGATAATTTACGGGCAGCAGGCTGGGATAAAATCGAGTTTTTCTTTTCCGCTAATCCCGGTGAGCCGGCACGCCAGCTGGTTAAAGTCGCCTCTGGTGGTGAGTTGTCACGCCTGATGCTGGCGGTAAAGTGTCTGCTTGCCAAAAAGGATATGGTGGATACTGTAATTTTTGATGAGGTCGATGCCGGTATCGGTGGTGAAGCAGCCGAGGCTGTGGCCAGGAAGATCAAGCAGCTATCCAGTCATCATCAAGTGTTTTGTATTACCCATCTGCCCCAGATCGCTGCCCGTGGAGATCTGCATTTTCAGGTTTCAAAAGAAGTTGAAGAAGGCAGAACGCAATCCTCGGTAATACAGCTCCCTCACGATCACCGGGTTAAAGAGTTGGCACGCATGCTGGCTGGTGATTCGGCAACTGAGCAGACCCAGGCCTGGGCTCGGGAAATGCTTGAAAGAGAGCAGGAAGTTCAGCAGTAAACCGTTACTAACAGCCAAAGGCTAGATACTCACGCAATACAGGCTGGCTGTTCGAATGGTAGCTGTATGCTTGTGCAATTTTATATAGGTAATTATGACGAAGGTTAAAGCGCTGTCTCTATTTTCGGGCGGCTTGGACTCTATTCTGGCAACTCGAGTTGTTATGGCGCAAGGGGTTGAGGTCACTGCGGTAAAATTTGTTTCACCTTTTTTCAATTATGACATTCTTGATGATATAGAAGGGTATAAGGAACAAGTCCGGGATAAATATGGAATAAACGCCATGGTTGTCGACATCAGTGAGGAATACCTCGAGATGTTGCGCCAACCGGCCTACGGTTTCGGCAAGAACTTCAATCCGTGTGTGGACTGCAAGATTTTCATGGTCTCAAGGGCCAAGCAGATGATGGCCGAACTGGGAGCGTCGTTTCTTATCACCGGCGAGGTCCTGGGGCAACGGCCTATGTCTCAGAGAAGGGATACCCTGAATGTGATAAGCCGTGACTCCGAAAGTCGCTCCATTTTGTTGCGGCCGCTCTGTGCCAAACTGATGGCACCTACTCTCGCTGAGGAAGAGGGGTGGGTTGATCGCGAGAAACTACTGAACTTCAGTGGCAGAGGTCGATCAAGTCAGATAGCGCTGGCCAAAGAGTATGGCATCACCGACTTCCCCTCGCCGGCTGGAGGCTGCACCCTGGCTGACCCTATTCTCAGCAGGCGGATCAAGAATTTCTATAACGACGGCTTTGTCGTAAAATCGTCGGATATGACGGTTACCGACATCCTGCTGCTGCTGGTTGGCAGACAGTTTCTGTTGCCGGGTGGTGGTTGGCTGATGCTGGGCCGCGACGAAAAAGATAACACCAGACTGTCGTCGCTTGCCGAAGAGGGAGATGCCGTGTTGGGGATGGAGCAGCAGCCCGGGCCGATAGCTCTTCTGCGCCGTGCCGATACTTTTTACGCAGGTCCGGAAGATCTCCAGAAGGATCTGGAACTTGCCGCAAGCCTGGTGGTTCGCTATGGTAAGAAGATCAAAGGTAAACCGCCTGAGGCGGATGTTACCTGCAGGCTGGCAGGAAAGAAGGAGACGATAACTATCGGGCCGATTGCCGATGAGATTTCCCGTGCCTGGATGCTCTAGTACACTCTGGGTTCAGTATTTTTTAAGGTAAGCAGCAAGGGAATTTCAATATCTACAATATCCGTAAACCGCTGATCAGGTGTGACCTGGTCAGCGGTTTTTTTATGCCTTTTCGACTGGTTCTATAAATTTAGTATTGAAAGCAGGTAGAGCAGTCCTGTATAGGTAGCCACCGAGCAGAGCGAAGAGAGCATGATGATGGTGCCGGTTAACTCCACATCGCTCTTTAACTGTTGAGCCATGATAAAGGCGGCCGTTGCGGTGGGGGCGGCCAGCAGGATGATGCCTACTCCGAGATCCTGGCCGGTGACTCCAAGTGCGAGAAGCAGGGGGATCGCCACCAGCGGCATGACAATTATTTTCATGATGGTGGCCAGGCTTGCCGTTACGATGTCTCCCTTCAGCCGCTGTGGTGAGAAAGAACCGCCAATGGCGATCAAGGCCAGAGGCAGTGCCATACCGGCTATAATGTCCATGGAACTGTCGATAACTGCAGGCAGTGGCAAATCGAAATAGCTCCAGGCGATGCCGAGAAAAGATGAGATGATGAGCGGGTTGAACGCAAATTGGTACATCCAGAAAGCCGAACCCATGGTGTGATCGGAAGATCTCATCGGCAGCAGCATGGCCATGACTGCCAGAAAATTCATGGGTGGAACCAGAAACCCGATAATGATGCCTGCGGTGGCAAAGCCGGTTTCTCCCCAGGCATTGAAAATGATAGCCAAACCAAAATAAGCGACATTGCCCCGAAAGATTCCCTGGCAAAAGGCCCCGAGTTTTTGAGGCGGATATTTTCTGAACAGCCCGTAGCCATAACTGAGGATTGCTGAAGTCACGATAATGGCCAGCACGCCGAACAGCAGCCGGGGGTTGAAGCTGGCCTGAAAGTCGTTCGAGGCGATTTTGTGAAACAGCATGGTGGGCAGTGCCACATAAAAGACCAGTCTATTCAACTGAAAAAGAAAACTGGCATCAATCAGTCTGGTGTGCTTTAAGCAGTAGCCGACGACAATTACCAGAAAGACCGGCAGAACTATAGAAAAGTTTTGTAGTAAGGTGGACATGGGGCATGCTCTGGGAGATGAAGGGTTAGACGATAGTCGTGCAATATATGGCATATTTCCAGATGATATGGAACCCCCAAAAAACAGTTTGTTGAATTACCAGCAATGAGGTGGATGTGAACCCCGTAATCGATTCGATTTTGCAACGCCGCTCAGTGAGAGCGTATAGTGACAGGTTAATACCTCAAGAGGAGAGGGAGCTGATTATTCAATGTGCTATGCGGGCTCCGACAGCAGGCAACATGATGCTCTACTCCATTATCGAGGTCACTGATCACGATAAAAAAGAGCAATTGGTCAAAACCTGCGATAACCAGCCATTTATCGCCAAGGCTCCCTTTGTTTTACTTTTTCTTGCCGATATGCAGCGTTGGTATGACTATTACCGATTAAGTGGTGTGCCGCAGCTTTGCCGGGAGCAGGGAAGAAGTTTTAAGCAACCTGAAGAATCCGATCTTATGCTGGCCTGCTGTGATGCATTGATAGCTGCACAGAACACGGTGGTGGCAGCCGAATCTCTGGGGATTGGTTCCTGCTATATAGGAGATATCATGGAAAACTATGAGGTCCATCGAAAGATGTTTCAGCTGCCTGACCTTGTTTTCCCAATTACCATGCTCTGTTTGGGTTATCCCAAAGATGCGTTGCTGGGCAAGCCACTCACACCAAGGTTTCCAAAAGAATCAGTTGTCTTTACCGATACCTATCAGCGACTTGATGAGCGTGGTTTCGAGAAGATGTTTGATGAGCGTATCGCCAGGGAGTTCGCTTCCGGGCGTTACCTGGGGGACGCGATCAACCCGGGCCAGCATTTCTATCTCAAAAAGACCGGCTCCGGTTTTATGCGGGAGATGCGCCGGTCGGTGAAGACGGCGCTTGCAGCGTGGAATTCAGCCAGTGAAGGACGCAAGTAGCTTCAACCCGGATTTCGCATGGGAAGTTCGGGTGAGTCTTCAGCCATGAGCGAGGGTGGTCCCCAAAGCAGTCTCCTGCCAAGTCCTTATTCGAACATCATCTCCACCGCATCCAGGAATTGCTCCTCGGTGCGGGCTTTCTTGATTTTTTTAAGCGCTTTTTCCCTGCCGGGAAATGAGCGATAAAGATAGAGCCAAAGCTGCTTCATTTTACCGAGTAAATGGCCGGGGCCTGAGAGCTGCTGCCGGTACGCATCGCAAAGTTCATCGTGAAAAGCACGTATCCGTTCTTTCTTTCTCTCCTGGTCGGCGGGTGGCAGCCCTTTCAGTTCTTCGGCCAGCAGGGGATTCATCAGCACCCCCCGACCGATCATCCATTTGGAAATCTGCGGAAACCTGTTGGCTAAGTACAGGTAATCATCCAGCGAGTTGATATCGCCATTGTAGGCAACCGGGTGTCGGGTGAGCGCAAGGCAGTCGGCGAAGCCGTCCGGGTCGGTTTTGCCTTTATACATCTGCTTGCCCAGGCGCGGATGAATGATGATCTCTTCAAGCGGGTAGTCGTTGAGTCGTGGTAGCAGGGTGATGCTTTCATCCTTTTCCTTGAAGCCCAGCCGCATTTTGATTGAGAGGGTGGCGCCAAGTCTGGGCAGTACCTCGTCGAGTAATTCAAGAATTTGTTCAGGATAGGGGAGCAGGCCCGAACCGCGCCCTTTGTTGGCAACCATCGGGGCGGGACAACCGAGGTTCCAGTTCAGCCTGGTGTATCCAAGATCCTCGAGTCGCAGGACGAGATCAATAAATTCGCCCGCATTGTTGTTGAGTAACTGCGGTATAACCTCAATGCGGGTGTTATCTTCGGGGAAGAGGTCCGCAAGCAGTTTCTTTTTATTGCTCGGGTTTTTTTGAGGGTTGATGAAAGGTGCTATGGCGCAGTCGATCCCCTTGAAGTGATCAAAAAAGACGTTCCTGAACAGCACATCTGTAATTCCCCTCAGCGGGGCCAGGTAAAGAAAGGGTGTTTGGGGCAGGTTGCCCCCGGGTACATCATTTGACATAGTAATAACAATAAGAAACTGGTTGCTTGGATTAGCTGGAAAACCCTAGTTGACAAGCTCGTTGGAACGACTGTTTATGGAGCGCAGGTCATGGCCGCTGGGGGCCTGGAAAATGCGCAGGCCAAATTCGGGTACTGCTGCCAGGAGATGGTCGAAAATGTCAGCCTGAATTGCCTCATAACTGGCCCAGGCCTGGTCCTTTGAGAATACATAGATTTCAAGTGGTAAACCCGTATCGGTGGGCGCGAGCTGGCGGACTAGAAACGTCATATCTTTATGAATATTGGGATTGTTGCGCAGATAGGCAATGACATAGGCGCGAAATACTCCGATATTGGTTTGTCGGCGAGAGTTGAGAGACGTCTCTTCGGTATCGGTAGAGCAGTTGTTGAACTCTGTGATTTCGGTATCTTTAGCAGTGAGATAGTCTGAGAGAAGTGTAACTTTACGTAATTTTTGCAGGGAAGCATCATCGATAAAGTGAATGGAGCTGATATCAATGTTGAGAGCTCTTTTGATCCTCCTGCCTCCCGATTCGCTCATGCCACGCCAGTTTTTAAAGGAAGATGAGACGAGCGCATAGGTGGGGATGGTCGTCACGGTCTTGTCCCAGTTCTGGACGCGGATACAGTTGATGCCCATATCTATCACATCTCCGTCGGCACCATACTGCTGCATTTCAACCCAGTCACCTATTCGCACCATGTCTGTCGAGGTAAGTTGTACAGAGGCAACAAAGCCGAGTATGGTGTCTTTGAAGACCAGCATAGTCACGGCGGTGAGGCCACCAAGAACAGAGATGATGCCCCAGGGAGACTTGCCGGTGAAGATTGAGACGATGAAAATGGCCCCCACAATGACTGTGATTATCTTGCCCGCATCCGTGTAGCCGCCCAGGGTACTGCCTTTGTGCTTTCTCAGGATGCGATGAATATCATTTATGCAGGAGAAAATTGAAATCAGGCAGATCACCGCGATTATTACGAAGCCGCTCATGATCAAACGTCGCGCCAGAGCATATGCGGGGCTTGAAGCATCGAGAAAAGCGTCAACTGCAACCGAGAAAATGGCGACAGGTACGAACCAGCTGAATTTATCAAGCAGCCGATTCTTGGCCAGAGGGTCAGACCAGCGATAGCGTTTATTGCTGATCCACCTTGAAACCGCTGCCAGTATGGTCTTTTTCACCAACCATGTCGCGACAAATGCAGCCAGCAATGCGCAGCCCAGCATGATTGCTGTGGCCAGGGATATTGCCAGGGCTTCGTTAAGCTTCAAAGAGATAAGGGCTGAACTCAGCCATTGCAGTGTGTTCATAGATTTTTGGTTGTTGTTTATAATGTCCCATCACGTCACTTTTTGGGGGTGCGACAGGAAGTGATGAAAAAAATCGCTCCTTGGTCATCTATCTCAACATGGCAGGACTGTTCATAACCTGATGAATATGGTATGCTGGAGCGTTAAGCGGTCGTTCAGAGAAAAGCATCACTATAGTAGATGAAGATGAAAAAAGAAAGCAGGCTGCAACAGAGAATTATTGATATTGAAGGGCTTGTGCGTCGTGTACCCCAAGAGGTGATCACGGCTCTCATGTCGCTTTATGATAAGAGTGGCACGCCTATGTATATCGTGGGGGGGCCGGTTCGTGACTGGTTGCTGGATCTTGAATGTCACGATTTTGATATAACCGTCCCTGACGGAGCTGAGCTACTCTGCCGGGAACTGATCAGGTTGCTGGGCGAGGGTGCATATGTGCAACTGGGTACGGATGATGAAGAAGCTGCCCGGGTTGTCTGGCGTGGCTTTGACATCGATGTGTCATCTTTTCGGGGCGGCGTCGCGACCATAGAAGAGGATCTGGCGTTAAGGGATTATACCGTCAACGCTATCGCTGTGAACCTCGCTGATGCGGTGAAGGGAAGAAGTGCGCGTACGCCCGACTCGTTGCTTATAGACCCCCTGAATGGTGTCGAGGATCTGTTCAACCGTCGCCTGAGACACTGTCCGAACGCCTTCGAAGCAGATCCGCTCAGGATGCTGCGCGGTTACCGGTTTGTCGCCACTCTGGGTTTTGATCTCGCTCCGGATACTCTCGAGGAAATTCGCGAACAGAGTGATGCAATCTGTCGGATCGCGGCCGAGCGGATTCGCTATGAGCTGGACAAAATTATGGCCACAGATTATGCAGCTGAAGTGCTGTGGCAGATGGATGAGTCGGAAATTCTCTGTCAGTTGCTGCCCGAGTTGTATGAAGGCATTGATGTCGAGCAACCCGATTTTCATCATCTGGATGTTTTTCATCATAATTTCCAAACGCTGCACGAGATGGAGCAATTGCTGGCGGTTCCTGGGAAAATATATCCAAATTGCAAGGATGAGGTTATTGCCTACACTAAGGATGGCAATACACGCAGATGTCTGAAATGGGCGGCGCTGCTGCATGATATTGGTAAACCGGCTGCTATGGGCGAGGCCCGCAATGGTTCCCGGGTGACCTTTTATGGCCATGATGAAATAGGCCGGGCTCAGTTTGAGGTTATTGCCAGAAGGCTCAGGTGGAGTAATGAAGATCGTGAGCGCACCGGTCATCTGGTAGCGATGCACATGCATCCTTTTCATCTCTGCAATGTCCGAAGAGGTGAGAAACTCACCCGTCGGGCTGCACTGAAGCTGTGTAAACGTGCCGGTGATGATTTGCCCGGGCTTTTCCTGTTGGCCATGTCAGATAGTCTGGCAAGTCAGGGGGAGTTAAAGCCTCAAAGTATGGAAAAAGAGCTGGTAGAGCTCTATAGTGAGTTGACACAAATTTACAGAGAGCATATTCTGCCCGCGCTCACCGGTCCACCGCTTCTGGGCGGCAAGGAACTGATAGATGAATTCGGCCTTACTCCCGGGCCTGTTTTTAAAGAGATTCTTGGTGAGTTGGAGATGTTGCAGGTCGAGGGAGTGATTGAATCAAAAGAACAAGCAGTGAGTTGGGCCCGACTGTATATTGAAGAGCATGGGGTAAAAGAGGATTAGCCCGAATCGCTCATGAGCATATTGTCGTAACAATGGCAGACTATATGTTCTCAATGCATTGATAGTATCGATAAAAGTACGGAGATATCGATAAAATGCATTACTGGAGGCAAGCCCATGCGGTGCCGTTTTCTTCTGCGTCCTGGTTGCAAAAATAGTTCGCTAGTATTTACAGCCATAGATTTGAATCGGACACCGCCTGAACTAATGAGAAATCCGGGCCAGGTTGACCGCCTCTCCAGGTAGGAAAACAGGCCCCGTTTCGCCTTGTCAAAGCATAGCAAATGGACTAAAAAGTGCGTAAAGTTAAAGATTATTATGCCCAAAAGGCAAAAAAAGAAAAATATCCGGCCCGCTCCGTTTATAAGCTTGAAGAGGCTCAGAAAAAGTATAATTTTCTGCGTCGGGGAGACAGTGTGCTCGATATCGGTTGCTATCCTGGTAGCTGGTCGATATATGCCGCTGAAATAGTAGGTCCCAAGGGAGTTGTGGTTGGCGTTGATCTGCAACAGGTCGAAGAGGCACCTCGGCCGGATAGCGCACAGATCCATTGGCTATGTCAGGATATCCGTGACGAGGATTTTGTAAAAAACGTTCGTCGCATTCGACCTACTTTCAGGGTGCTTATTTCTGATATCGCTCCAAAAACAACAGGGAACCGCTGGTCCGACGCGCAACAATCGCTGGCGTTGGTTCAGGAAACCCTGCGGATTGCTGATTTGCTTTTGCTTCCAAAGGGGCATTATATCGTCAAAGTCTTTCAGGGCGAGGATTTCCCGGGTTTTGTCCAGGAGCTGAAACAACGGTTTGAGATGGTCAAGGTGCTCAAACCCCAAAGTTCCCGGGTAGAGAGCAGGGAAGTTTTCGTGCTTGGCATGGGCTTTAAGAAAAAGAAGCCGAAACCGGGCGAAAAATAATTCAATTGAGTGTGAATCGAAGACAAATTGATAGGCCGGAAAATGTCCGGTTATCTTTTTAAAATCAAGAATATATATCACAGGAAGAGCTATGGCTGGACATTCTAAATGGGCAAATATCAAGCATAAAAAGGGTGCTGCTGATGCCAAGAGGGGTAAGATCTTTACCCGTCTGATTAAGGAAATCACTGTTGCCGCGCGTATGGGCGGTGGTGATATAGATGGCAACCCGAGGCTGAGAAGTGCAGTGGCATCTGCAAAAGCTGAAAATATGCCCAAAGACAATATCACCCGCGCAATCAAAAAGGGCACCGGAGAGCTCGAGGGTGAAGTGTACGATGAGATCCTCTACGAAGGATACGGACCTGGTGGCGTTGCTGTTCTGGTTGAGTGCATGACTGACAATCGTAACCGTACAGTTGCTGATATCAGGCATTACTTCTCCAAAAGCAATGGTAATCTTGGCGAGTCCGGTTGTGTTGCGTGGATGTTTGATAAAAAAGGATTGATCCAGGTGGACAAGGCAACCATGAGCGAAGATGAACTCATGGACATTGCGCTTGATGCCGGTGCTGAAGATGTGGTGGAAGAGGACGAGCAGTTCCAGGTTCTCACCGCGCCTGAGGATTTCGATGCCGTTCGCGAGGCGATGGAAGAGGCTGGCGTTGCCATGCTCAGTGCAGAGGTTTCCATGGTTCCGAAGAACACTATTGACGTTACCGAAGAAAATATTGCCAAGTCACTCATGAAGCTTCTCGATAGCCTCGAAGATCACGACGATGTACAGAATGTACACGCTAACTTCGATATCGATGACTCTCTTATGGAGAAACTGTCCTGATACTGAATGTTTGGTCAGAACAGTGATTATGACAGGGGCACAGGAGGCAATGCGCCTTTTGTGCCCCATGTCGGTATAAATAGATGGAACGTATTTTAGGTATAGATCCCGGCTCCAGAATTACAGGCTACGGGGTTGTTGATGCCGCCCCGGGCAGACTGCAGTTTGTGGCCTGCGGAACAATTCGTACCAACACCAAGAGATCCCTGGCGTATCGGCTTAATGAGATCTTTGAGGGGATAAATGAGGTTATTCAGCTTCATAACCCTGTAGTAGCTGCGGTTGAAGATGTTTTTCTCTCATCGAACCCCAGTTCCGCCTTAAAGCTTGGCCATGCCCGCGGGGCAGCGGTGGTCGCTGCAATGCAGAACGGCCTGGATTCGAATGATTACAGCGCCCGGGCAGTTAAGCAGGCGGTCGCTGGTTACGGCCAGGCAGACAAGAGTCAGGTGCAGCATATGGTTCGGGTTCTGCTCGGGCTTTCTGCCTCACCAAGCGCCGACGCGGCCGATGCTCTCGCCGTAGCTATCTGTCACTCCAACCAGTTTCGCTTTTAACGGGAGCCGATGCTCCACCAAAGAAAACTCTATGATTGCAACACTTACAGGAACAGTTCAGGCATTGTATTCCGATCGGGCCGTAATAGATGTGGGCGGCATCGGTTACGAGGTCTTTCTGTCCAGCGATGGGGTGTCCCGTTTGCCCGAGAAAGGCGGCAGTGTATTTCTGCACATTCACACCCATGTGCGTGAGGATGCATTTATCCTGTTCGGTTTCCCGAAAGAAGATGAAAAAGAGCTTTTTCTGATTCTGAAAACTGTGTCCGGTATTGGCCCCAAGGTGGCGCTTGCCATGCTCTCCGGCATGCAGGTCGGCGATCTCTGTCAGGCGATCATGGAAAAGGATATAAAGCGGTTGACCACGTTGCAGGGTGTGGGGAAGAAAACCGCCGAACGTCTTTGCGTCGAATTAAAAGACAAACTTGGCCATCTCAGTTCGGCAGCGACGCAGCCGGCAAAAGGTCAGGTTTCTGTTATCAACGGTGGTTCTGTGGTTATGGATGCCATCTCTGCGCTGTGTAATCTTGGCTATAATGACCCGGTGGCGCGGGATGCGCTCACTTCGGTGAAACGGCGGTTGGGTGATGAGGATTTTGCCGCTTTATCGGTTGAAGAGATGATAAGGGAAGGATTGAAGGCATTGGCATGAACTTCGAAGAAGACATTCAGGCAGATGGCAGACTTGTTGATCCTGAACCGATCATTCGTGAAGGCGGCAATGATAACGCCCTGCGACCTAAGAGACTGCAGGAATATATCGGGCAGGAGCAGGCCAGGAAAAGTCTCAATATTTTTATCAAGGCAGCTCTCGGCAGGCGGGAACCGCTTGATCATGTGTTGTTTCACGGTTTTCCGGGGCTTGGCAAAACTACTCTTTCGTATATCATCGCCAATGAGATGGGGTCCGGAATTAAAGTTACTTCAGGCCCGGTAATCGAGAAGCAGGGTGATCTGGCAGCCATTCTCACCAGTCTGCAGGAAGGCGATGTGCTCTTTATCGATGAGATACACCGTCTCAACCACGTGGTGGAAGAGGTGCTGTATCCAGCCATGGAAGATTTTCAGCTGGATCTGATTATCGGCCAGGGGCCAGGTGCCCGCTCCTTGAAGATGGATCTGCCACGCTTCACCCTTATCGGGGCAACCACCCGGACAGGTCTGCTTACGCCGCCTCTGCGGGATCGCTTCGGTGTTATCCTGCGTCTGGAGTTTTATACTCCTGAAGAGTTGGTGGCTATAGTTCAGCGTTCAGCTACGATTCTCGGTATGGTGATAAATGAATCCGGAGCGCTGGAGCTTGGCCGCAGATCGCGGGGGACTCCCCGGATCGCCAATAGACTGCTCAGGCGCGTACGTGATTTTGCCGAGGTTGGCGGTCACAAGGTGGTCGACCGTGAGGTGGCTGACGCTGCGCTGAATATGCTTGGGGTTGACCGCTTTGGGCTTGATGAGATGGATCGTCGTATTATGCTGACCATCATCGATAAATTCCAAGGCGGGCCGATCGGTCTTGAGACCCTGGCAACCGTGGTGTGTGAAGAAAAGAACACCCTGGAAGATGTCTACGAACCTTTTCTGATCCAGTCCGGATTTTTAAAGCGAACTCCACGCGGCAGGGTGGCAACGGTCATGGCTTATGAACATTTTGAAAGGGCTCAGCCACGTACGGGGGCTATGCAGCAGCCTCTTTTTGGCGAGAGTCAGTAGATTGAGATATACTGATTATGTGCTATCAACACCTTTTGGTGGTGAGATTAAATAGAATCATAATTTTTTAAAAAGAGTATGCGAAAAAATATACAAGACTTTCAAGGCATGAAAGAGGCGGGCATAAAAATCTCCATGCTCACCGCTTATGATGCATCCATGTCCAGCCTGCTCAGCGAATGCGGTACTGACATGCTCCTGGTTGGAGATTCACTTGGTATGGTAGTGCTTGGTTATGATTCAACTGTACCGGTTACCATGGAGCAGATGGTGCATCATGCATCCGCTGTTCGCAGGGGGGCGGCCGATATCTTTGTGGTGGGCGATATGCCTTTCGGATCGTATCAGACAGGCAGCCGAGACGCTATTAATAACGGTCTGAAATTCATCAAGGAATCTGACTGCGATGCAGTGAAACTCGAAGGAGGCCAGGAAGTCTGTGAAGTTGTATCGGCTCTGGTCCGCTCCGGAATTTCGGTGATGGGACATCTGGGGCTCACGCCACAGACCGCTTCACAGCTTGGAGGTTACAAGGTTCAGGGCAAGGAATTGCCTGCAGCTGAAAAGATGGTTGCAGATGCCAGAGCTTTGCAGGACGCAGGTGTCTTTGCTATTGTCCTCGAGTGCGTTCCCGAGGAGTTGGCCACCCTGATTTCAAAAGATCTCAAAATCCCGACTATCGGTATCGGCGCCGGCGCAGGGTGTGACGGCCAGGTTCTGGTTATAAACGACATGTTGGGGATGTTCGAAAAATTTACCCCAAAGTTTGTCAAACAGTATGCAAAACTTGCCCCGCTGATGAAGCAGGGGGTGCAGGAGTATCTCGCAGAGGTGAAGAGCGGTACATTTCCAGCAGCCGAGCAGGGCTTCAGTTGCGCAACAGATTATTCCTCCATATTTCGGGAAGAGGAATGAATCAGTTTTGACAGAACCTGGCAAAGTTTTTTAAGCCGCCCGGTATGCC
Organism: Desulfosediminicola ganghwensis; assembly: GCF_005116675.2. Lineage (NCBI taxonomy): Bacteria > Pseudomonadati > Thermodesulfobacteriota > Desulfobulbia > Desulfobulbales > Desulfocapsaceae > Desulfosediminicola > Desulfosediminicola ganghwensis. Next base: position 4,773,832 of record NZ_CP050699.1, on the reverse strand, counting down.
GGTCGGCTTTTTTTGTTTAGTAACAAAAAAATAATCCTTACAGTGGTGCCGGCATCGTCAGTGTTATCTGTCCGGATGAGGGAGTCAGACGTAAGTAATTGCCTGTTGTCGGAAAGAGTCTTTAAAAACAGGCAGGGCAGGTCGTAAGTACCACCTTCAGAGTAGTCCGAAAGTAGTTACCCCACCTTGTACCACCAATTTGATTCCTGCTCCATATCATGTAACAAGGCGTGATCATGTGTTGTAGAGCGAAGTTGTTGTAATTGCAGGGCCTCTGAGGCGCAAGTAAACTATTTATAATTGATGGGAATCGTGCCTTGATACGCCATATATGGGCTGAGAAGTATGGGCCCACAACATGTTGTGTGACATCATGGTATAGGTGTGGTTTCTTAGGTGCCTGATCTTGCGGATATTTTTCCTTGACATGGTTTGCCTTGCTGTTATAAATGAATCAAGGTGGTGTAAAGTGGGTGCGAAGGGTGTAAAGTGGAGCAAAGAGGTTTTGGGAGAGAAAAATTAAGAATCGATTTCGCAGCAGATCGGAGCACACGCTGGACGGCAAGGGAAGATTGAACATCCCCAGCCGCTTTCGTGAAGTGCTCCAGCAGTATGACTCAGACGTGCTGATGATAGCACCCTGGGGCAAGACACATCTGCGTGCGTTCCCAGTTCCTGAATGGGAAGCCTTTGAAAATACACTTATGACTGAAGGCCGAAAGCAAAAAGGCCTCGCCCGCATCATGAGATATGTTGTTGGTAGTGTAGCAGAGTGCGGATTGGACAAACAGGGAAGAGTGCTGGTGCCACCGCATCTTCGTGGCGAAGCGAGCCTGCAGCGTGAGGTCGTTCTGGTAGGAATGCTCAATCACGTTGAGATATGGGATAAAGAGACCTGGGAGGAAGAAAACCAGGCAACAAGTGAGAATTTTGCTGAGTTTGATGAACAATTTGCTGAAATGGGGATTTTCTGATGGTCGAGTCAAAACAGGATATTGAACAGATACATGTATCGGTTCTGCCTAATGAGGTGCTCGGTTATCTGCAGCCAGGACCTGAGGGGACCTATATGGACGGTACCCTGGGGCTTGGCGGGCATACCCGGTTGATTCTCGACGCATCTTCTCCCACGGGAAGGGTAATCGGTTTTGAGTGGGATGAGAATGCAATCAAGCGAAGTCGGGTCCGTCTCGCCGAATATGGAGACAGGCTGACCATAGTACGAAGGAATTTTGCCGAAATAGCAGCAGGTCTTGAAGAAGCGGGAGTTGAGGAACTCGATGGGCTTTTGATAGATATCGGTCTCTCTTCGCTCCAGCTCGAAAAGGGGGAGCGGGGATTCAGTTTTCAGCGTGATGAACCGCTGGATATGCGAATGGATCAGAGGCGTGACGTGACGGCTGCTTCTATCCTGGCAACGGCAAGCGCAGATGAGCTTGCAGACATATTTTTCTACTACGGGGAAGAGCGCCAGGCCAGAAGAATAGCTGCAGAAGTGGTCAGTCATCGCCGTAAGGAAAAAATTACCACTTCAAAAGAATTGGCCTCAGTGGTGGCCAGAGCGATACCCAAACGGTTTCACCCGCAGAAGATCCATGTGGCAACCAAAGTGTTTCAGGCTTTACGGATTGCTGTGAATACCGAGCTTGAAAATCTTGCGAGAATTCTCGATGAGGCTCCGGCATATCTCAAACCGGGTGCTCGTTTTTGTGTGATTTCGTTTCACTCTCTGGAAGACCGGATGGTGAAACGGAAGTTTCGGCAGAATAAGGATCTGGAAATACTTACCTCCAAGCCCATAAGTGCGACACCAAAGGAAATAGACGTTAATCCAAGATCGCGCAGCGCAAGATTGCGTGTGGCTCAAAAAAGGTAGAGAGAACCGCTTACTCAGGAGATAAGAGATGATTATTCATAACTCAGCACAACCATATACGCGCCCGGTGGCGAACATCGGTATTCACCAGACTCTTTCCGGCAAAAAAACGACAGAGTTGCTCGGCTGGTTGAAGCCGACTCAAGGCACAGGTCGTCTTGCCCTGGTGATTTGTCTGGCAACCGTCGCAGTTAATCTTGCCATGGGTGGCTATAGCGGTCATCTTTCGACCGCGACAGCGGAACTCGAAAACCACAGGCATGAACTTATTGACCAGAATATAACCTTGCGGGCAATGCGTGCTTCGATGATGACTCCACTCGCTATTGAGCGTGTGGCAGGTGAAAAACTCGCTTTGCAGAAAGCAGATGCAAATCAGATATTAGTATTTAACAGCAGTAAGCGTCGGTTTGAGACATTGCAGTAAACATGGCAGCAAATCCCGGTCTGCGGCGTAAGCAGAAGAAAAAGCGCAGACTGGTCGTCACTCTCGCAGTGATGGCGCTGATCGGCTCAGTATTCGGTCTGCGAACGATGGATGTTTCTCTGTTCATGAAGAAACTACGGGGGATTGGTGTACCTGTAGCTGAGACGAGTGTCCGGGGGACGATTTACGATCGAAACTACAGGGAACTTGCCGTCTCATTGGCCAGGGTATCTGTCTTTGCCCGTATGCGTGAATTGGAGTCCATTGACAAAACTGTTGAGGAGCTGGCCCCTGTTTTAGGGATGGATGGTGACGAGTTGCGGGAAAAACTGCGCACCGACACCATGCGTACCTGGCTGGCGCGAGACATCAGTGAACAGCAGGAAGAAGCAATTCAGGCGCTGGCGTTGCCCGGAATAAATCTGCATGTAGAGCATTCCAGGTATTATCCTCTCAAAGATGTGACTGCGCATCTTGTCGGTTATGTAGAGGATGACATTGGGTTTTCCGGTGTCGAATACTATTACGACCGGCTGGTGCAGAAGATGCTGGCCCGTGATAATGACGATGGATTCAGAGGAGGAGTGGGGCAACACCTGCTGCTGACCGTCGATCTGAAGATTCAGGAGTTATTCGAAACCATTGCTGTACAGGTAGTCAGGGAGAGGCCGGAAGCAAAGATAGGGTTATACATGATGGATGCCGAGACGGGAGCGATAGTCGCTGCTGTCCAGGAGCCATCTTTCAATCCCAATAAGCACCGGGTCTACTCCCAGCATCAACTGGAGAGTATGCTCACCAGGCCAATGGTGGTGCCGGATACGTTTAAAGCGCTGCTCAAAGAGAGTGCTGCCATCCAGGCGAGTTTTGAGTCGTATGGCCGTTTAAAGCCCTGGAGCATAAGTAAGGATAGTACCAGCCTTGGTGCTGAGTTGAGACTTTGGGAAAAGCTGGGATTTAGCGCAGGTTATCCAGAGGATTTTGGTAATAGCAGTGAAAGGCTGAACAGAAGTGGTGGTATTTTCAAGGTCGCCAACCCCGATGAAAGAAACTTCGGAACTGTACCTGAATTTCTATCACCACTTGAGCTGATGAGTGGTGTGAGCACTCTGTTAAACGGCGGAATTTCAGTTCAGCCATATTTGGTCGAAGCTATTGTATCTGCTGAGGACGGCAGGGAACTGTCGCTGAGGAATCAGCAACAGGAGTCCACGGGGAAAGGACGAAATACCATTGAGCCAAAGGTCTCTGATGAGATCGCAGGAGCTGTTACAGCATTGAGTAAAACCAATGAACTTGGTGGTGCTCTGCTGAGTGATGTCAAAAGGGTGAGCATCAACAGGAATAGCACGTTTGAGTATCTCGACAATGAGCTCTACCTTGCTGCAGTTCCTGCAAAAAGGGCGAGCCTGGTGGTGTTGGTGACGGTGCAGGGCGGTGAAAATGTGGTCGAAGCGCAGGGAGAAGCCGAAAAGCTTGATCTTGAGCAGGCCATAAGCGAATTATTGCCCCGCGTCGCAGTGTTGCAGCAGGTGGGTAAGTCGGTAGCGGATATGGCGGAGCGAGGAGTTGATGCCGGTGGAAACTACCCTGTCCAACTGCGCAAGGAGAGAGAGGTGGTTCGACCGATTCTCGGGGGGGAAGAGGTTGAACAGAGGGCGCAAAGTGTAATGCCTGAGCTGACAGGGTTCAGTCTCAGAAAAAGCTTACGCCTGTTGCAGGGAAAAGATTGTGTCATCCGTGTCCATGGAACAGGGCAGGTGGTAGCGCAGGACCCCGCAGCAGGCACGCCCTTTTCAGAAGCAGAAGAGTGTGTACTGAAACTGCAGCGACAGGAGGATGTACGACTTGAAACACTAGAACAAAAACTGTCGGAATAAAGATGGACGACCGGAAAAATAAAACCGGGAACAAGCTCCCCCCAGGAAGTACAGCAACTCTGCTTGAGTTGTTTGCTGGAATAGACTTCAAGGAAGTCCATTCAGGACAAGAGAGTTGTGCCCAGCGCCTGGTAGGTAAAGTAAGCAGTGATTCCAGGGAGATTGATCAGGATGATCTGTTTATTGCTTTACCCGGTACACGCACAGACGGGCATAGATTTGTTGCAGCGGTAACAGCAAAGAATTGTGCAGCAGTAGTGGTAGAAGAGGGCTCCGAGTGGAACGTAGCAGACGGTTGGCAGGGGATAGTCGTTGAAGTTCCTGATTGCCGTTACGCCTATGCACAGATTGCCGAGAACTATTACGGGCGGCCGGCTGAGAAAGTGAAGCTGATCGGGATCACCGGGACGAACGGCAAAACCACTACCACCTACCTGCTTGAGGATGTGCTGAAAGGACTCGGCTGTAGCGTCGGAGTAATCGGCACCATCAATTATCGCTATCTGGTAGATGACAAACAGGTTGTTTTGCCATCCCCTTTCACCACACCTGAGGCTATGCAGCTTCAGGCATTACTCTTTGAAATGACTGAGGCCGGTGTCGAATATGTGATTATGGAGGTGTCGTCCCACGCGCTCGAACAGCAGCGCATAGGCAATCTCCGCTTCAATATTGCCGGGTTTACCAATCTTTCCAGGGACCATCTCGATTATCACTCGACGATGGAAGAGTACTTTGCTGCCAAAACTCTTCTGTTTTCCAATCATCTCGATCCTGCAGGTTGCGCGATCATTTCAACACCACAGCAGCCCGGTGAAGTTGAGGATTGGTCGGGCAATATGGTTGATTACTGCTGTCAGCATGGTATTCGGTTACGCACCTGTGGCAAGGATGCAAGGGCGGATGTTCGTATTGAAAGCTACCAATCCACCCTGAAAAAAACGGAAATCAATCTGGTCCTCGATGGGCAGCAATTCAGTGTAACGACGCCGCTGGTAGGGCATTTCAATGTAGATAACTATGTCACCGCCCTGGGGCTGGCCCTCGCTCTCGGTATCCAACCGTCACAAGCAATAAAGACACTTTCTGTTTCGATTGGCGCACCTGGCAGGTTGCAAAGGATTAGTGTTGATGACGGAACGTCTGTTGAGCCACCTGTTGTTTTCGTCGATTACGCCCACACCCCGGATGCGCTGAAGCAGGTTCTGGCCACAGTGAAGGCGTTGCCACATAAGGACCTCTTCTGCATCTTCGGCTGTGGCGGCGATCGGGACAACGGCAAGCGCCCTGTTATGGGTGGATTTGCCGGTGAATATGCTGATGTCGCAGTCGTGACAGATGATAACCCACGTACCGAAGATCCGGAATTGATTCGCAGCCAGATCCTGCCCGGCGTGCTTGCCTCTGGCTGTCCTCAAATGGATGAAGAATGGCTCAGGGCAAGAACCGAGGGTGAGCACGGCTTTGTCATGATAGGTAATCGCCGAGAAGCTATTGCCCGGACAATTGCAGCGGCGGGAGCCGGAGATATTGTTCTGATAGCCGGCAAAGGACACGAAAAATATCAGCTCGGCATTAACGGCAAACATTTTTTTGACGATTGTCTTGAAGCTGAAACAGCACTGCTCAGCTGGAATATGGAGTCGGTGATCCAGGCGGTTGAAGGTCGGCTGGTAACATCAACCGACCTGAGTGCAGGTAAACCGGGTTTAGGCAAAGTCTCCACAGACAGCAGATCGATTGAAAACGGAGATATCTTTGTAGCTCTCAGGGGAGAAAATTTTAACGGCCACGACTTTGTCGCCGCTGTCGGAGAAAAAGGCGCGGGTTGTGCGGTTGTCGAAAAAGGTTTTGTGGCTGATCAGCTGCAAGTGCCGCTGATTGAAGTGAGTGATACCCTGGAGGCATTGGGGGCTCTGGCACGACACAGAAGAAGGTTGCTTGCCCGGCACTATCAGCAAAGTGTGGTAGCAATTACGGGGAGTTGCGGAAAGACAACCGTTAAGGAGATGACCGCGGCCATAATGAGGCGAAGATGGCCGGCAGGCCCAGATTACCCAGAGAATGCGGTACTGCAGACCAAGGGAAACCTCAACAACCTGATCGGTCTTCCGCTTTCCTTACTTCCCCTTAGTCCACAGAATCGGGCAGCTGTGCTCGAGATGGGTATGAATGCACCGGATGAAATCCGGACAATGGCCAAAATAGCCGAAGCGGATATTTGCTGTATTACCAACGTTCATCCGGTTCATCTGGAAGGGTTGAAAACCATCGAGGGTGTCGCTGCCGCCAAAGAGGAATTGTTTGAAGAGGCAAAAGCGGATGCAGTGTTGATCATAAATCTCGATGATCCCCATATCGCAAAAATGGCAAAGAGTTACAGCCAGCGCCAGATCAGTTTTTCAACGGATGCCGGGAACAATCCGACAATCCTGGCAACAGACATCCGTATCGGTGCTGATGGCCTCATCAGATTTGCTCTGCAACTCGGGGACGAACAGCAGGAAGTTTGCCTCCATACCGTAGGTTACCATAACGTAGCTAATGCTCTTGCTTCAGCAGCAATAGGAGTGGCAGCAGGTATACGCTTAGTTGATATCGCGGCCGGGCTTGGTGATTTCAGACCAGCAGACCGGCGCATGGTGCAGTTGAAGACCAAAAGCGGCGTAGGTGTATTAAACGATACTTATAACGCCAACCCCGCATCAATGGTTGTCGCTTTGAAAACACTCAAAGAGATGACTTCCGGTCGTTGCGTCGCAGTGTTGGGTGATATGCTGGAGCTTGGCGAAGGGGCGAGCGAGGCTCATCGCCAGTTAGGCCGTGTCGTGGCGGAACTTGATGTGAACTATCTGGCGGTGGTTGGAGAATTCGGTGGTGACGTTGTCTCAGCAGCTCGAGCTGCTGGTATGGCCGCTGACGCTGTGATCTGGTTCGACGATAAGGATAACGTTCCGGAATGGATTGAAAAGTTAGAAGATGATGGAAAAGTCACCAAAGGTGACTGGATTCTGGTAAAGGCGTCCCGTGGATTACGGATGGAGACAATAGTTGCCAGGTTGACAGGAAAGGGTTGAGTAATGATGTCATGCAAGGTAGAAAACCAACTCGATAACCCCCTTTTAAACCCGCAACAAAATTAGCCGAGATTGAACAATGCTGTATCACTTACTCTATCCACTGCACACTGAATTTATCGGATTCAATGTATTCCGATATATAACCTTTCGCTCTATCGGGGTGGCGGTTACCGCTTTTCTGATAATGATCATCTTTGGTCCTGCTTTTATTCGCATGATCAAGCGCAAACAGATTGGCCAGGTAGTACGAGATGATGGCCCGGAAACCCATCTTGCCAAGCAGGGGGTGCCAACCATGGGTGGCTTGTTAATACTTGCCTCGATAACGCTGTCGACCCTGTTCTGGGCGCGGCTTGATAATCCATTGGTCTGGTTGCTGCTTTTTATCACAGTATTTTTCGGCATGATCGGAGCCTTTGATGACTACAAGAAGGTGAGCAAGAAGAACACAGCCGGTCTCAGTGCCAGGGCTAAGCTCCTCCTGCAGATACTCGGGGCCGCGGTTGTCGGGCTCTTTATCTTTTTTCACCCCGGTTATGATGGGCAGTTGAGTTTACCATTTTTGAAAGATGTTAATCCTGATTTAGGCTGGTTTTACATCGTTTTTGCGATCCTGGTCATTGTCGGTTCATCCAACGCTGTAAATCTGACTGATGGCCTCGATGGCCTTGCCGTCGGGCCTACTGTGGTATCTTCGGCTGTCTATCTGGTGTTCTGCTATCTGGCGGGGCATGCGGTCCTGGCTGATTATCTGCAAATCCCGCATGTCCAGGGCAGCGGCGAACTGGCGATTTTCTGCGGTGCGATATTTGGGGCCTGTCTCGGATTTTTATGGTTCAACGCGTACCCTGCGCAGATATTTATGGGGGACACCGGTTCACTGGCCTTAGGTGGTGCGCTGGGTTCTGTGGCGATAATAATCAAACAGGAATTTCTGTTGGCCATAGTCGGTGGAATCTTCGTGATGGAAGCACTGTCCGTGATCATGCAGGTTGGCTATTTCAAGATGACCAACGGCAAGCGTATCTTTTTGATGGCACCGTTTCACCACCATTTTGAGAAAAAAGGCTGGCATGAGCCCAAGGTGGTAGTTCGTTTCTGGATTGTCTCAATTATTCTCGGCCTCTTTGCCATAGCAACCCTGAAACTGCGCTGATGCATGAAGAACTGAAAATAAAGCCGGGAATGAAGGTCGGCGTTATCGGGCTGGGAGTAACTGGTCGGGCCATGGTGCGCTATTGTCTCGGCCTCGGAGCAGAGTTGTTTGTATCAGATAACCGTTCGGCAGAACAGCTTGTTGCCGATGAGGCTGAGTTGCTGGAAAACAGCCGGCTGCAATGGGAAGCAGGAGGCCATACTCTGGAATTCCTGCAGCAGGCGGATATGGTGGTTGCAAGTCCAGGTATCCCCCAGGACCATAATGTGATTCTCGGTCTCACCAGGCTTGGCATTCCTGTGGTTGGTGAACTGGCAGTGGCCGCGCCATCGCTTTCCATGAAAGTGGTAGCTGTAACCGGCACCAATGGCAAAACTACTGTGACAGCCTTGATCGGCGAAATTCTGGCACAGGCAGGCATAAATGTCTTTGTCGGCGGGAATATAGGTACCCCCCTGGTGCAGTATCTGCACGAGGGAGGCAATGCTGAGGTGATGGTTCTTGAGCTATCAAGCTTTCAGTTGCTGATGGCTGGAACCTTTGCGCCCCAGGTGGCAGTATTGCTCAATATCACCCCGGATCATATCGATCGTCACGGCAGCCTCGAGGAATATGCGGCGGCCAAGATGAGAGTATTTGCAAACCAGAAAGCGGCAGATACGGCCATTATCAATGGCGACGATCCGCTCTGTGTGCAGCTTGCAGATAAGATTACCAGCAATTGTCTGAAGTTTGGGACAAGTGGTGATCAGAAGCAATACGCCGCACAGATCAAGGGCAATGAAATCTGGTTGTCAGGGGCTGAAAACAAAGAGTGTTACGACCTGGCAGGAACAGTGCTTGCCAATAAGATCGGGGCCCAGAACGCGGCTGCGGCGATTTTGGCCGTCAAGATCCTGGGGCTTACACATGATCAAATTATGGCAGGCTTGAGATCCTTTACCCCAGCTCCCCATCGTTTGCAGCAGGTCACTGAACACCGTGGCGTGCTCTATGTCGATGACTCGAAAGCGACCAATACCGGAGCGGCCATCGCAGCTCTTGAGCAGCTCTCCGGCAAAGCTGTTTTAATCGCAGGCGGTCGGGAAAAGGGTGAAGACTACAGCATGCTGAAAGCGGCGATCCGCGATAAGGCCAAAGATGTTGTGTTGATCGGTGAAGCTGCTGAAAAGATGAAGACTTCTTTCAATGGCGCTGTGCCGCTGCATATGGCCACAACCATGGCGGATGCTGTGCGCAAGGCAACTCAGCTGGCCAAGGCCGGCGATACCGTATTGCTTTCCCCGGCATGTGCGAGTTTTGACATGTTCAACAGCTATGGTCATCGCGGGCAGGTTTTCAGTGAAGAAGTTCTTCGGCTAGTGGCTGAACAGTCGGCGGAAAAAATGCCTGATGGGGGCGAAAATGACGCCAACTAAACCCATTCGAATGCTGATTACCGGTGGAGGCACCGGAGGACATCTCTTCCCGGCAGTGGCAGCAGCACAGGCTCTTACAAGAAGAGAGCCGGAGAGCGAGGTGCTTTTTATCGGCACCCGCAGAAAAATTGATACCACAAGTCTCGAAAAATACGGATTTGCCAGCTCTTCGATCTACAGCTATGGGCTGAAAGGGAAAACAATCCCTGCCTTGCTGAAAGCCCTGGCAGTGTTACCAATATCGTTTTTCCAGGCGTTGTCGCATATCCGTCGTTTTAAGCCGGATGTTGCCCTGGGAGTCGGGGGTTATGTCACCGGCCCTGTGATGCTTGCAGCTCGGATCGCTGGTGTGCCGACCATTGTGCACGAGCAGAATTCTGTGCCGGGGATGGCGAATAGAAAGCTTGGCGCAATTGTAGAAAAAGTGTGTATTTCACTGCCGGGAAGTGAACGATTTTTTCCGTCGGAAAAAGTTGTGTTCACAGGTAACCCTGTGCGGCAGGATATCCTGGCACTTGCAGGCGAAAACAAGGATACGGATGAACCCAAGCCGTTCACATTGCTGGTGCTCGGCGGCAGCCAGGGAGCCCAGGCTTTGAACAAGCTTGTAACCGGAGCGATCTGCAGCGCAAATAATAAAGCATTCGGGCAGTTTCGGGTGATTCACCAGACAGGTGCCAGGGATTGTGATTGGGTGCAAAAGAGCTATGAGCAGGCCGGAGTTGATGCCCAGGTGTCAGCGTTTTTTGAGGACATGAAAGCTGTCTATGAGCAGGCAGATTTTCTCGTGTCGCGTTCGGGAGCCACTACTTTGACAGAACTTGCTGTGCTCGGTAAGCCTGCACTTCTGGTACCTTATCCCCATGCGGCTGATGATCATCAACAGAAAAATGCGGAGCACTATGCACAGGGCGGTGGAGCTTTTGTCTGTCGTGAAAGTGAGCTCACTGTGGAAAGTGTGCGGGATACGCTCAAAGAGATGGCAGGAGATGTGGCAAAATTAGCCGAAATGGGCAAGGCGATGAAGCGTCTCGGAGCACCGGAAGCTGCCGATAAGATCGTGGATGTCTGTTTGGCTTCTGTTGCAGATGCCGACAGAACCCGGGGAAAAGGGATAACTGAAAAAATTAACCCGGGAAGGGTGGAGAATGTACCGAAAAAATAAACATATACATTTTGTCGGCATTGGCGGCATAGGCATGAGTGGTATCGCAGAGCTGCTCCTGAATCTCGGTTACACCGTATCAGGATCAGATCTTTACTGTTCAACGATCACAGATCGGTTGGCTACCTTCGGCGGCATAATTTTTAAGGGTCATCAGGGTGGCAACATAGAGGGCGCTGATGTTGTGGTGACTTCTTCTGCAATTTCCGCAGAGAACCCGGAAGTGCTTGAGGCAAGAAAACAGCACATACCAGTGATTCAGCGTGCTGAGATGCTTGCCGAACTGATGCGATTGAAAAAGTTCGGCATTGCGATTGCCGGGAGTCATGGCAAAACATCGACTACCTCCATGGTGAGCTGGATGATGGCTCAGGCTAATCTTGATCCAACTATTGTGGTTGGCGGCAAGGTAGATGCCTTAGGCGGCAACGCCAAACTGGGCAAGGGGGAGTTCCTGGTCGCTGAAGCAGATGAGAGCGACGGTTCATTTCTGAAGCTGTCGCCGGTGCTTGAGGTGGTAACAAATATCGATCTGGAACATCTCGATTATTACGAGAACCTTGACCAGATCAAACAGGCATTTCTGGATTTCATCGATAAAATACCGTTTTACGGAGCGGCTATTCTCTGTCTTGACGATGAAAACATTGCGGAATTGCTGCCAACGATAGGGAAACGCATCATCACATACGGTCTGAATTCCCAGGCAGACGTATATGCCGAAAATGTTCATTTCAAAGATGGGCGTGTTCATTTCACGGTAAGTGATCAGAGCGGTATGCTAGGCGAGGTCAACCTCGCTCCACCGGGTAAGCACAATGTCTATAATGCATTGGCGGCAATCTGTGTTGGCCTGGAGCTTGAGATACCATTTGGTACCATTGCTGAAGCACTGACCAGCTATGCAGGTGTGCAGCGAAGGATGCAGAAAAAAGGTGAAGTCAAGGGCATCACGGTTGTTGATGATTATGGACACCACCCAACTGAAATCAGGGCCACGTTGTCTGCGATCAAGGCGGCATGGCCGGAAAAACGCCTGGTGGTGCTCTTTCAGCCACATCGTTACAGCAGGACCAAGGCGCTGTTCAAAGATTTTACCACCGCCTTTCACCAGGCCGATGTGCTTGTGCTTACCGATATTTACGCTGCAAGCGAGCAGCCCATAGAAGGTGTAAGCGGTGAGTCGCTTTTAGCAGAGATTGAGCGGCATGGCCAGCGACACACACGGTTCATCCCTTCGGTGGAGAATATGGCTGAAAGCATCATGGGTGATATCGGTGAGGAAGACCTGGTGTTGACGCTGGGTGCTGGAAATATTGTGCGGGTGGGCGAACAATTGCTCGAGCTGCTCAAGAAATAACAGGGATGGAGAAAGCAATATACTACTGATCCGGAGGTGCGACCCTGAAGTTGAAGTTGCTTCAAATACGGAGAAAACTCAATGAGTTCTCCGATTTTCTAAGGCAGTGTAAGCGTGAATTACTGTCGAGGAAAAAAGGACAGACCGCAAGTAACAGCGATCTGCGAGGCTATAAATTCGCCTCCACGCCCGAGATCAAAGCCAAAAGTAAAAAGCAATTATGGCAGATAGTTAGCAAAAAGTTTCGAAAAAAACGGGTGCATGTAAATAACAGGTACACCCAGGGCGGTACCTTGGCAGATTCCAGGAAAGTGTGGTTGGCGCCTGCAGCAGTTTTGCTGGTGGTTTCCAGCCTTTTCCTCGCTCTCGGTGGGCCCGGTTGGGTGGGGATGTTGCTGGCGGATCTATCTTTTTTCAAGGTACGCAATATACAGTATTCGGGTTGCAGGGTTGTTCCGGAAGAAGAGATCCGACAGCTATCCGGCATAACCCTGTACCAGACCAGTCTGCTGGGCCTGGACCAGGCCAGGGTGGTCAACAACATCGGCAAGCATCCCTGGGTGAGTCAGGTCAGTATAAAACGAAACTGGCCGACTGATATCGCCATTTCGGTCAAAGAGTACACACCGGTTGCCTTGATGAATGTGGTCACCAGCGGCAAACCACAGCTCTATTATGTCGACCGGTACGGATTGCCGTTTTTGCGGGTTTCAGCTGAGGATGATGTTGATTTTCCCGTTATCACCGGCCTGGATCGCGTAAACGATGAGCAGGAGAAGAAAGCGATTTTCAGTGATGTTTATGATTTCATCCGGGTAGTGAGCCAGAATAATCCGAATCTTCCGGCCCAGTCGGTATCGGAGATACATATAAATGAGAGAGGCGAGCTGGTTGTTTATCTGGTCGATTACAAGTTCCCTATCTTTTTTGGCAGGGGTGAAATTAGACAAAAGTATTCTCGTTTGTTGAGAGTGCTTGATTCGTTGTACAGAGGACGGGGAAAAGGAGTTTTACTCTCAGGTGTGGAGTATATCCGAATGGACTATTACAACGGTAAAGTGTTGGTTGCACAGAGTGAGTCGAGTTGACGAAATGAGAGAAAACAAAGAACTTGAGTCGGTCGTACACGAACCGGTAGACGAAATCGAGCCGGTAGATGAACAACTTGAACCGGTTGAGAGGGAGTTTGGTGATATCATTGTCGGTCTTGATATCGGTACCACCAAAATCTGTTGTATTGTCGGTGAGGTCTTTCCGGGCAGGGTTGACGTAATCGGCACCGGCACAGTACCGTCAAACGGTCTCAGGAAAGGTGTAGTCGTCAATATCGAGTCAACCGTGAACTCCATAAAGGAGGCGGTGCGCCTGGCGGAAGAGTCGGCTGGATGCAATCTTCGTTCGAGTTATGTCTATGTCGGCATCGCAGGCAATCACATTAAAGGTTTTAATAGTCCGGGTATTGTGGCGGTAAATAATAGGGAGATCAAAAAGTCGGATATTGACGATGTGATCAATGCCGCCAGGACTGTGAAAATTTCCGAGAACCAGCGCGTTATTCATGTAATGCCACAGGAGTACATGGTTGATGATCATACCGGCATTCAGAACCCTCTGGGGATGACCGGTGTAAGGCTGGTAACAAATGTACATATCGTCACCGCGGATATCGGAGCAGTACACAATCTGGTGACCTGCTGCAACAAGGCAAATCTTGAAGTTGCCGAGCTGGTACTGGAGTCTATAGCTTCAGCCCATGCGGTCCTCAGCCCTGATGAGATGGAACTAGGGGTAGCGCTGGTTGATATTGGTGGCGGCACTACAGATGTAGCGGTTTTTTGTGAAGGTACCATCCGTCATACCTGTGAGATTGGTCTCGGTGGACACAACCTTACCAACGATCTCTCTGTGGGGCTCAGGACTCCCCTGCAGGAGGCGGAGCGCTTGAAGGAAGATTATGGTGGGGCTATCTCATCAATTATCAAGCCGAATCTCGTGGTGGACGTACCAACTGTCGGAGACAGACAGCCCCGAAAGGTTACCCAGAAGGTGCTGGTTGACATTCTCGAGGCCAGGACCATTGAAATTCTTGAAATGATTGATCGGGAGCTTGTTGCCAGTGGCCAGAAAAATAAGATAAATGGCGGTATCGTCATCACTGGCGGAACCGCGCTGCTGGCAAATATTATCGATTTAGCAGAACAAATTTTTGATTTGCCTGTCCGTATAGGATATCCGTCAGGTGTTTGTGGTAAATTGGACGAGATTCACTCGCCACGTTGTACTACCGCGACCGGCCTGGTGCTATTTGGCAGGAACAAAAATAGCGAAATTCAGAACAGGGAACCATCGGCTCTGGACAAGCTGAAAGGCTGGGTCAAAAAAATCATGTGACTGTAATTTTTTGTTTATTGGAACGGGTGTAAGTGCTATATTATGCACTATTTGAATGTTATGGTTGTCGCATTACCCAAGCGATAATCTAATTGAGTAGCAGGGGGAACCGTATGCCGTTCAGAATGGCAGAAGTAGAAGGTGTAGCAGTCGTAAAAGTAATCGGTGTCGGCGGTGGTGGCGGCAATGCGATCAACACCATGGTTACCAATCGACTGCAGGGTGTGGATTTTATCGCAGCCAATACCGACAAGCAGGCCCTTATGCAATCAAAGGCTGATGTCTGCTTGCAGCTTGGCCCAAGTGTTACCAAAGGGCTGGGAGCCGGCGCCACGCCGGAGACCGGAGAGCAGGCTGCCTTGGAATCCCTTGAGGATATTAAGGAATCGCTGAAGGGTGCCGACATGGTTTTTGTCACGGCAGGATTGGGTGGTGGTACCGGTACCGGTGCAGCCCCGGTTGTGGCAAAAGTCTCAAAAGAGCTTGGTGCGCTTACTGTTGCAGTGGTGACCAAACCATTCAACTTCGAAGGCAAGTTCCGCTCGAAGAATGCCGACCTGGGTTGGGATGAACTGCAGAAGTATGTCGACACCATTATAACCGTGCCCAATGACCGTTTGTTGTCGTTGATGCAGAAAAACAGCAAACTTTCGGATATGTTGAGCATGGCCGATGATGTGCTGCTGCAGGCGGTGAAAGGTATAACCGACCTGATCAATGTGCCGGGGCTTATCAACGCCGACTTTGCCGATCTCAGAACCGTAATGAAAGAAGTTGGTCCGGCGGTTATGGGGTCAGGCGCTGCGGTTGGAGAGCATCGTGCGGTTGAAGCGGCACGCAAAGCTATCGACAATCAGCTGTTGGAAGATTTTGGTATCGATGGTGCCCGTGGCCTGCTTATCAATATCTCCGCTTCCGAAGAGACCTTTTCCATGTCTGAATTTATGGAGGCTTCACAACTTATCCAGGAACGTGTGGATGAAGATGCCAAGGTTGTAATCGGTGCACTTTATGATGACTCTTTAGATGATGAACTCCACGTTACTGTAATTGCCACCGGTGTGGGTGATATTACCGGCAAGAAAGAAGCTATCGCCAAGGTAAATGAACTGCACGTAAAGAGAGCTGACAGGGAGCATATATCAGCCGGAGAAATGGATACGGTCAATTCATCAGCTAAACCTGCAGCACCAAATAGACATAATCCAAGAGTGACGAGGTTGCCGGGTTCAAATTTCGAGACCTCTGACCCCTTTGGGGTGCATAAATCCAGTGATGCTGAAGCCAAGCGGGATATTCCTTCCTGGCAGAACGAGGATCAGCTGGAGACACCGGCGTACTTACGCAAAAAAGCCAATTAGTTTTGAGGGCATACGTATCAGGAAGCAGTATAAGAAAGCACAGGGGTATTCGAATAAACGAGATGCCAGGCTGACCCTGGAAAAAGGCAGTTACCTGAAAAAATGGACAGGGCGATTGCCTGTTGCCCTGTTGTATCCAAACACTTACGAAGTGGGTATGTCCAGTCTTGGTTATCAGCTGGTCTATGCCCTGCTCGCTGAAGATGATCAATTGGTCTGCGAGAGATTTTTCCTTCCTGAAAATGGAGAACCGCTGCGTTCCATGGAATCACAGCGGCCCCTGAACCATTTTCCACTCATCTTTATTTCCATCAGCTTCGAGCACGATTATCTGAATCTTGTGAAGATGTTGCGAGCGGCCTCAATAGAACCGTTTGCCGGCAACAGAAGCGAGAGTATTTCCAGCGAGCAGCCACTGGTTATCTGTGGTGGCGTCGCCACCTTCATGAACCCTGAACCATTGGCACCATTTGTAGACCTGATGATTCTGGGTGAGGCAGAACCTGTTCTGCCTGGGTTGGTTCAGGAAATCGCTGATTCCTATGAGGGAAAAACGCGCAGTGAATTGCTGAGGTCTTTAGCCACCACTCGTTCCAGTTGTTATGTGCCGGGCCTGTATACACCAGTTTATGATGAAGACGGGCTACTCTCCAGCTATCAGGCAGAGGCAGGGATTCCTCAGCATGTGACCAAATCCGTGGTGGAGAAATCCCCTGTTGCCGGGCATTCCCAGCTTATAACGCCGGAAGCTGAGTTCTCAGAGATGCATCTTACCGAGCTGGGTCGCGGCTGCTCCCGTGGTTGTCGTTTTTGTGCAGCCGGTTTTATTTATCGTCCACCGAGGCTGTGGGATGGCGATGCTGTGGTGGAAGGGCTTCGGGCACGCTACAGTGATGTTGATCGTGTCGGTCTGCTTGGTATGGAGATGGCGAACAGTGAATCTTTAGAGATGATCAGTGATTATCTGCGAGAGAGCGGTTGTGCCCTTTCATTTTCCTCTCTCAGGGCTGACAGACTCAACCAGCCTCTCATCGACCTGCTCTCGGCAAGCAAATTGAAAAGCGTGGCCATCGCCCCGGATGGTTGCTCAGAACGTCTGCGACGGGTTATTAATAAGGGACTTGATGAGCAGGATCTGCTCGATGCCGCAGAACGGTTGGTTGACGCCGGCATATTCAAACTGAAGCTTTACTTGATGATCGGGCTTCCCACAGAGAGTGACGAGGATCTGCAGGAAGCTATTGATCTGGTCAAAAAGATCAAGGATCGAATTGATCCCATTGGCAAAGCACGCGGCAGGCTCACCGAAATAGGCATCTCGGTAAACTGTTTTGCGCCGAAGCCCTGGACTCCCTTTCAATATCATCCCTTTGGCATGAGTGACCCACTACCGAAAGGTGAGTTGGGTGATAGTAAAAAAGTGGTCATGGAGTTGAAGCGCAGGCAGAAATTGCTGCGCAGGGAACTGTCGAAAATTGCCAACGTACACCTGCAGTTTGACAAGCCGGAGAGTGTATTGTTTCAGGCGGTACTGGCCAGGGCGGATCGTCGTATCGCTACGGTTTTAAATGATATGGCGGAACGTGGTCTAAACTGGAAACAGGCCATGAAAAAGAACGCGCTCACCCCCGAGCAGTTTGCCATATGCGGTTTTGATGAAAGCAGCTGGTTCGGCTGGTATGTCATTGATCATGGTATAAAGCACGATTATCTCTGGTGCGAATATCAGCGGGCCTTTGATGAAAAAACGACCAGTGCCTGTGACACCTCAATCTGCCGCCGTTGCGGTGTTTGCAATGAATAAAGAGGCAACGAGGGTTGCTGAGGAGATAAAGGCCCGCCAGAAGAAAAAGACTCTGGATGCGGGCTTGCAGCCGTTTACCCTGGTCAAATATTTCACTTTTTCCAGTTTGTTCTTCATTCTCATCTTTACGCTCTTCCTTTCCTGGGCAATTTCCAACAATGCTCGCAAAGTCATGCTCAAACAGAGTGAAGAGTATTCCATGGTGTTGGCTGAAAACCTCAATCAGCAGGTGTTTCGACGATTTGTTCTGCCGACCGTTGTTCGTTATGGAAATATTGCCCTGAGCCATCCTGAGCAGTTCGCCAATCTCGACGCCATTGTTCGAGGTGTTATTCAGGGGATGAAGATCGAGTCGGTGACTATTTACGATTCCTCAATAAATATCATTTCATATTCGACTATTCCGGAAATGGTGGGGCGAAAAAATCTTGGTGGGCCTGAGTATGAATTCGCTCTCCAGGGCATAGCCAACTCCAGGCTGCACTATGAAGGTAGTGTGTTGAACTTACTACCGGTCAATCAACCTCCAAGTTGTGAATTATCGAGCTACATACCCTTCAGGCAGGTCAGGGAAACAGGAGAGGGGACTGAGGCGATAATGGGCGTAATTGAAATCGCCAAAGACCTCAGCAATGAGTACACCAATATTATCAGGCTTCAGGGCAGCATTATTGCGGTATCCAGTGCGGTAATGATGGTTTTGTTTCTGGTCCTTCGAATGATTGTTGCCAGAGCAGGCAGGATAATTGAATCCAGGGCTCTCGAGCGGTTGCGCCTTGAGGAGAAATTGAATCAGGCTGAGCGACTCGCCCACCTTGGTACCATGGTGGCCACGGTTTCCCACGAGATTAAAAGTCCGCTTGGCATAGTGCGCAGTACCGCTGAGATACTTGAGAAGCGTATTTTAAAGGTCGCCCCGGGGAATGAACATCTGGCCAGGATTATTGTCGATGAAACCAGTCGCTTGAACGATATTGTTATAGAGTTTCTCGATTTTGCGAGACCTCAGGCGCCAAAGCTGGCAATGGGCGATGTTAATGTCCTGATGGAAAAAGTGCTCAATTTTGCTTCACCCATGATCAAGGAACAGAATGTCGAGCTTGAAATCGATCTGGCGACCGACCTGCCACTGATCCCCATAGATGACGCCCAGCTGTATAGAGCGCTCCTTAACATCCTGATAAATGGTCTGCAGGCTATGGAACAGGGTGGTAAGCTGAAGGTCGCAACATTGGTAAATTCATCAGAGAATCTGGTCATTGCCATAGAGGACAGCGGGCCGGGCATGGACAGCGACAAACTTGACAAGATTTTCACCCCGTTTTTTACTGATAAGCACAAGGGTACCGGTCTCGGTCTGGCTATTACCAAAAATATAGTAGAAAGTCATAACGGTGCCATCCACGTCGAGAGTACTCTAAATGAAGGCACAACCTTCTCGATCGAGCTTCCTGTCAAATGAGAACAACTTGAATAATTCATCTTTCGCCTCAACCTCCCCGACGTGCCTGGTAGTTGAATCTCTTGAGTTTCTGGAAAACGGACCATACAGTTTCTCGCTGCCGACAGGCCAATGCGTCGGTATCAGCGGACAGTCCGGTGTGGGGAAGTCCCAGATGCTGAGGGCTCTTGCCGATCTCATCCCCCACTCCGGCACCATCACTCTTTTCGGGGAGCCGATAGACAGTGTTGCCCCACAAAGGTGGCGAAGCAGAGTCTTGATGGTGCCCGCAGAATCGGCCTGGTGGCATGACACTGTAAAACCACATTTCACCACAGGGTTGGACACTGAACTGTTCAACAGGGCAATCGTGGCACTCGGTTTTGACGACGATGTTTTGAACTGGCATGTGAGCAGGTTGTCCACCGGCGAGAAACAGCGGTTGGCGCTGGTTCGGGCGTTGGTTTTACAACCGCAGGTATTGCTTCTTGATGAACCAACTTCAGGTCTGGATGCATATCACACAGACCAACTCGAACGTCTTATCAGTCAGCTCAGGCAGGAACAGAATCTCTCTGTGCTTTGGGTGAGTCACGATAAGGAACAACTGGCAAGGGTGGCCTCAAGCATTTTAGAGCTTAAAAGAAACTCCATGTCTATGATGCAACCGCAAAAGGTTTCCTCAAAGAGGACACAATGAATGTAATTTCTCTGAGCGCCTTCGATCTCGGGCTGGCCTCGCTGTTGCTCGTTGCTCTGGCTGTGACCAGCATGTGTTTGAGTCTGGGTATTGAGAAGAAGCTTATTATTTTCACCTGCAGGATGACAGCTCAACTCCTTTTTATCGGTTTGGTGCTAAAGTTTTTATTTGGCAATGCCAGCGGTTGGCTGGTTGTGCTGATGTCGTTTATAATGCTTGCCATGGCTGGCAGAGAGGTCGAGGCGAGGCAGCAGAGACGTTTTCGAGGCCGTACCGGCTATCTGATTGGGACTGGTGCTATGTTCGTTTCTTCCTTTTCAGTGGCCTGTATTTCCATATTGGTCGTTATACGGGTAGACCCCTGGTACACCCCGCAATATGCAATCCCGCTATTGGGGATGCTGCTTGGAAACACCATGACAGGTATCGCTTTGGCTGTTGATCGTCTAACGACGATGTTCTATGATAAGCGTGCTGTCGTGGAGCAACGATTGATGCTGGGACAGACCTGGCAGGAGGCGAGCGAGCAGATTCGCAAAGATTGCATGCGAACGGGAATGATGCCGATCATCAACTCAATGGCGGCAGCAGGAATTATAAGCCTGCCCGGCATGATGACCGGTCAGATTCTCGGTGGAACTCCACCCGTTGAGGCGGTGAAGTATCAGATTCTGATTATGATGCTGATCGCAGCAGGCACAGGTTTCGGTGTAATTGCGGCTATCTGGGCTACCAGTAAAAATCTCTTTGATCAGCGACACCGGTTGCGTCTTGATTATTTACTTGAGAGATCGGGATCCTGAGAGGCTGTCGGAGGGTTCGCTTTCCTTACATATCTGGTGCTGGCCTGATAAGATAGAAGGTTACAGGCTGTCTCCATGAAGCAATCATCGCCACAGGTTAAACCTGAATCGGCTTGTCTTTTTGTGCTGATAGTGTTCATATGTCTGAAAATAGCGTACGACGCTATAGTGTTATCTTCATAATAACTTCCAGTTAAATATATAAACCTACCGGAGGCGGAAGTGAGTAAAAGAATAGTGATTATTGGTGGAGTTGCGGCCGGACCCAAAGCTGCCGTTCGATTGAAAAGGCTGATGCCTGACGCAGATGTGACCATGGTGGATCAGGATAGCGTAATCTCCTACGGCGGTTGCGGTATTCCGTATTATGTTTCCGGTGATGTGGCGGATGAGAAAGAACTCCGCTCCACCAGCTTTCACATGGTTCGTGATGAGAAGTTCTTTGCCTGCGCCAAGGGGGTCAAGACCCTTACCTCCACCAGAGCCGTGGCTATTGATCGGGAGAATAAAACCGTCTCAATCGAAAAGGTAGAGACCGGTGAAAAGGGCACACTCGAGTATGACCAGCTGATGCTTGCCACAGGTAGCCAGCCGTTTGTACTCCCAATCCCCGGTAAAGATCTCGATGGTGTTTTCACCATCAGTGATCTGCATAAAGCAATCGATATTAAAGAACGAATCGCCAAAGGCCAGGTAGGAAAGGCGGTGGTAATCGGCGGCGGGGCAATCGGCCTTGAGATGGCCGAGGCTCTCACCGATCTATGGGGGGTAGAGACGGCAGTTGTCGAATTCATGGATCAACTGCTGCCCAAAGCGGTAGGCACCAATATGGCTGCAATTCTCACCAAACATCTCAGGGATAACAACGTCGAGGTCTATCTGGGCGAGGCCGCCGAGGAGATTGTAGGCGAAGCCGGCAAGGTGACAGGTGTTCGCACTGCTAACCGCACCCTGGAAGCCGATCTGGTCATTATGGCAGCGGGTGTTCGCCCACGTTCTCAGCTTGCAGTTGATGCCGGCCTTCAGGTTGGAGCCACCGGTGGTATTGTGGTGAACGAGCGGATGCAGACTTCAGATGCAAACATCTATGCAGCGGGTGACTGTGTAGAAATTCCACACCTGGTGACAGGAAAGCGTTTCGTTGCTCCTTTCGGTAGCCTGGCCAACAGGGAAGGTCGTGTGGCTGCGGACAATATGGCTGGCATTCCGTCTTTATTCAAGGGAAGCGCAGGGGCGTTCATCATGAAAGCTTTTGAGATCTCTATCGGCTCTGTTGGTTTGAGTCTGAAAGAGGCTTTGGCTGAAGGTTACGATGCCGATACTTCTCTTACTTCACCATCAGACAGGGCACACTTTTTTCCAGGCCAGGATATTATTTGCTTTGAGCTGGTTTTTGACCGCAGAACCAGAAAAGTGCTGGGCCTGGAAGGTGTCGGCCCGATGAATGATGGACTCTCCGCTCGCATTGATGCTGCAGCGGTGGCTATCGCAGGCGGTGCCACCATCGATGAATTCGGCAATCTGGAAATGGCCTACGCACCACCATTCTCACCAGCCATCGATGCGATCAACGCGGCGGGCTATGTAGCAGACAACATTTGTGACGGCAGGATGCGTCAGATCCAGATGTCTGAGTTTTTTGCCTGGATGGCCGATCATTCCAGCAAACCTGACTGGCAGGTGCTCGATGTGCGTCATCCCAAGCAGGTAGCACCGTTTGAGGAAAAGCACGGTAAAGAGATCTGGAACTCATTGCCGTATGAGCAGATACGTGAACGTTACAATGAGCTGCCGGATGATAAGACCCTGATCATTTTCTGCAATGCAGGTTCCCGTTCATACGAGGTTCAGGTTTTTCTCGATTCGGTTGGCAAGAAGAACCACTTTGTATTGCCCGGTGGTTTCAATGTGATCCGTCGCATGGGCGCAGATTGGTTGCCTGAATAACAACGCTAATAGAGCTTAAAAAAAATCCCCGTACGGCATATGCCATACGGGGATTTTTTTATGGATAAAAGCGGAGATAATCGAGTTATAAAGCCTTCACTTCGGCGATATAAATTTCGAGTTCGTCAAAATGTCGGCCTATATCCTCCGGTTTGTGTGAATCGGAGCCGGCCACAAGTTGAATCCCATGATCAAGAGCCATTTTTACCAGGGGCTTGGCAGGGAAAGGTTCTTTACGGATCGGGATACCCGAAGTATTGATCTCCATGGCCATGCCTTTGGCTTTGACGGCGGTAAGTAACCGGTCAATCTGCTCAAGGTGATAGTCGGTTAGTTGAATAGGACCACTATAGCGCAAAGGCGCGTCGAGATGGCAAAGTACATCCGCCGGAATATTTTCCACTGCTTCTAATAAGGTGTCGTAATAGAGGCTGAGCAGAGTCCCAAGACCATACTCCCTGGCGCGATCGATGTTCTCCTGTTTGCGACTGAGCAGGTTGATATGCTTATTAGAGCCGGGAATCTGCAGAAAATGGCAGGATAAGCCAATTCTATCCCACGGTTTGGCCCGCGCGCCTGTTAGAAGCTCCTTGCTGTGGCTGGAGTTGTAACCAAGTTCGATACCGATATTCACAGATATGCGGTCTGCATATTTCCGGCGAAGTCGCTCCCCCTCCTCGCAATAGTAGGCAAAATCAGCTTCGGTGAGCCAGGTTCTGGGGGCGTAATTCACACCTGCTTCAAGATGTTCCAAAAAATACATTTCTCTCAGACCGCGATCTATGGCGGAGAGAACGTACTCTTCCATCTCACCGGTGGCATGATTGCACAGCTTAGTGTGTACATGCCCGTCGGAGCTGGTATCGATAGAAAAATGGGTAATGGTCATGGTAAATCTATGGCCGCAAAATTCAGCTGAGTGCGAATTATGAGGTCGGCCAGTGAAGAGCAGTCAGGGAAGGGCGGGTGACCGGGTGGATAAAGTTCAAGCTTAGGCGTTGCCCCTGGGAAAAAAGTGTACAGTTCCGTCAATATCCGATGTGTCACACACGTGTCCCATCTCCAGCTCGAGGTCGATATACTCTTCTACACCGTCGAGATTAACAGTGAGGGCCGGGCCTCCTGGAACATGATAAACGATTGTGCTTGCTGCTGATAAATCAATAGGGGGAAAAAATACTTTCATGAAATGTATTACCTCGAGGGGGGAAGAACCTGGTGTTTCCGTACTGCAAGTCAAGCAGGAAGTTTCATAATCCGAATGTTGATATACGAACATTCGGGTAAAACCGCAAGGGGAAAGAATAGGTGAGGCGCTAAGTAGTAGTACTCAAGCGAAATTTATTTAGCTTCCGGAACAGCGTAGTTACCAGAAATTAGGTCCTTTGAATTGGGTTTGACACAACGTTGCCAGCAGTATATTATACTACCCTCCCGCGAAATGCAGGAAATATCATGGAACTGAGTAACCATTTTAATATAAGGTGATGTGATGAGTAATGAGCAGAATATGACTAAAGAGAAAGCTCTCTTTGGTAAGGACAAAAATCCGTCGAACATCATGCCCAAGAAGTTGACTCTGGACAGTAAGATCAAGTTCCGTTGTCATCCTGGTGTGAGTTGCTTTACAGCCTGTTGTGGTGGAATCAAGATTGTGCTGACTCCGTATGACATCCTGATTTTGAGCAAGCGACTTGGCGTGCCGGCCCATGAATTCCTGCAGCAGTATACGCTGCCCACGTATCTTGAGAACACCGATATGCCCGGTGTCATGATCAAGATGCGCGAGGAAGACAACAAATGTCCTTTTGTGACTCCGGATGGGTGTACCGTTTACACTGATCGTCCATCGGCCTGCCGCTATTATCCGGTTGGCATGGCGGATTTTCACGAGGGTGGTCAGAAAGACGCTGACGGCAATGAGACTTTCGGAGCAGACGATAAATTCTATTTCGTCGTTAAGGAAGATTACTGCAAGGGTCACGAAGAAGATAAAGAGTGGACCGTTCGCGAGTGGCGTGAAGACCAGGGTGTTGATGTTCGTGATGAGATGAACCGGGAGTGGTTGCGACTCGTAATGCGCCGCAAGTCCCATGGCAAGCAGGCAACCCTGTCTGAGCAGGCCAAGCGTATGTTTTTTATGGCCTCTACCGATCTTGCTACTTTTCGTCGTTTTATTTTCGAGAGTTCTTTCCTTTCCACCTACATAGTTCCAGAGGAACTGCTTGAGAAGATCAAGGAAGATGACGTGGAACTGATGCTGTTCTCCTTCCGCTATCTTGCCTCAAGCCTTTTTGGCGTGCAGGATGATGACTTGAAAATACGAGAGGAGAAGATTCAGGCTAAGGTAAGCGAGATGAAGCAGGAGCAGGATGATTCAGTGCTCCAGGCGATCAGACAGTATGAAGCCCTGAAAGAGGATATTGACGATCTGAAACTGGAAAAGAAATAGTTCTTTTCCTCTTCGTTTCATTAAAAGGCCGCTTCCGTTATCTGGAAGCGGCCTTTTTTTATGCTGCTGTCTTTCGGTAAGCTTGCTGTTTAGTTATAAAAAAAGGGGCTTTTCCTATATAGGAAAAGCCCCTTTTTGAGTTTTAACCAGTGACTTAAGTCAGTTCTGAAGGCCCTCTGGATCGAGGGCCCTTAGCACTTTCAAGTCCTTGATATTACTCTTCGGTAGACTCCGGCTCGAGAGCGTCGCGACGACCTTTGAGGAACTTCCAGGCCTTCATTGCATCCTTCTCTGCCTGAGCGATGAGCCCGTCAGCTTCTGAAGGATTGATGCGCTTGAGCATCTTGTAACGGTTCTCGCTGAGGATGTAATCACCGAAACCGAGGGTAGGCTCTTTAGAGTCGATGGTCAGTGGGTTCTTGCCAGCTTCCTCGAGCTCTGGGTTGTAGCGGTACAGCGGCCAGTGACCACATGCAACAGCTTTCTTCTGCTGCTCGAGGCCGTTTGCCATGTTGATACCGTGGTTGATGCAGTGTGAGTAAGCAATAATCAGGGAAGGTCCGTCATATGCTTCAGCTTCTGCAATCGCTTTAGCGGTCTGGGCAGGATTTGCACCCATAGCAACGTGAGCTACGTATACGTTGCCGTAGGTAGAGAAGATCATACCGATATCTTTCTTGGCAGACTTCTTGCCACCGTATGCGAACTGTGCGGTAGCAGCACGCGGGGTAGACTTAGACATCTGGCCACCGGTGTTGGAGTATACCTCGGTGTCAAGAAGCAGAACGTTAACGTTCTCGCCGGAAGCGAGTACGTGATCGAGTCCGCCGTAACCGATATCGTATGCCCAACCGTCACCACCGATAATCCATACAGACTTCTTCACGATATAGTCTGAGATTGGCAGCAGGCGCTTAGCGAAAATAGAAGAGCTGTCTTTGAGAGCATCTTTCAGCTCGGCCACGTTGGCACGCTGTGCTTCGATGTCCATCTGGGTTTTCTGTGGAGCAGCTTTGATCTTCTCAGCGAGCTCTGCAGATATAGAACCTTCGTCAGCAAGTTTGGCTACCAGCTCAAGAGCCTGAGCACCAAGCTTATTGGCGGTGAAGCGCATACCGATACCGAACTCGGCATTGTCTTCGAACAGGGAGTTAGCCCAGGCAGGTCCGCGGCCGTCTGCACGCTTGGCGTACGGAGTGGTCGGCAGGTTACCGCCGTAGATGGAAGAACAACCGGTAGCGTTAGCTACTACCATTCTGTCACCGAACAGCTGGGATACGAGCTTGACGTATGGAGTCTCGCCACAGCCTGCACATGCACCGGAGAACTCGAACAGAGGACGGAGCAGCTGGCTGCCTTTAACGGTGGCCGGGCTGATGAGAGCAGGATCGATCTCAGGCAGTTCGAGGAAGTACTTAACCTTAGGCTTCTCAATGGTACGCAGTTCCTCGGTGTTCGGGGTCATCTCCAGAGCCTTGGTCTTGGCAGGACATACGCTTACACAGAGGGTACAGCCACAACAGTCTTCGGTGAAGACCTGCAGGGTGAACTGCTGGCCCTTGAAGTTTTTGCCAACCGCGTTGAGACCAACAACACCCTCAGGGGCGTTTGCCAGCTCAGGTACGATCTTGGTGCGGATGGAAGCGTGAGGACATACAAAGGAACACTGGCCACACTGGATACAGTTTTCAGAGAGCCACTTCGGTACGTTAACAGCGATGTTACGCTTCTCGTACTGGGTGGTGGCGGTCGGCCAGGTACCATCGTCTGGCAGTTCGGAGACTTTCAGCTTGTCGCCTTTGCCTTCGATGATTTTGGCGGTAACCTTTTTAACGAATTCCGGAGCATCAGCTGGAACGGTCGGAGGCAGTTCGTGACCGGTGATATCGTTTTTAACTTCCACTTCAACGATGTTTTCGATGGCAGCGTCAACCGCATCGTAGTTCATCTGAACGACTTTATCGCCTTTGGTGCCGTAGGTCTTCTTGATCGCGTTTTTAATTGAGCGAACAGCGTCTTCCTTGGAGAGGATGCCGGAGATCATGAAGAATGCGGTCTGCATAATCATGTTGATGCGGGCACCAAGACCGAGAGCCTGGCCAAGAGCGATTGCGTCGATGACGAAGAACTTCGCTTTTTTATCAACGAGGTCTTTCTGAACGCGATTAGGCATTTTGGCCCATACTTCATCCTTGTTGTAACCGGAGGTCAACAGGAAGGTGCCGCCTTCTTCGAGATTGCAGAGCATGTCGTAGCTGTCGAGGAAGGTGAAGTTATGGCAGGCGATGAAGTTTGCCTTATTGATCAGGTATGGAGCGGCGATTTTGTTGTCACCGAAACGTACGTGAGAGGTGGTGATGGAACCGGACTTCTTGGAGTCGTATACAAAGTAACCCTGAGCGGCGTTGTCGGTCTCAGCACCAATGATCTTGATGGTGTTCTTGTTGGCACCTACGGTACCGTCAGAACCCAGACCGTAGAACAGCGCGCGGTAGACGTCGGCGCTTTCAATGTTGAAGTCTGCATCGTAGTCAAGGCTGGTGAAGGATACGTCGTCGTGTGGACCAACGCAGAATCTCTTCTTCGGAGCCATGGCAGAAGCATTTTCGAATACAGCTTTAACCATTGCAGGGGTGAATTCTGCAGAACCAAGACCGTAACGACCAGAGAAAATTACTGGTGGAATAGCGGTTGGGTTAGCTTCTACTGCCTCTGCTACTGCAGCGCGAACGTCGAGGTACAGCGGCTCGCCGATTGAACCAGGCTCTTTGGTACGATCGAGAACAGTGATGCGCTCAACGGTTTTTGGCAGGGAGTTAACCATTGCCGCAGCGTCGAACGGACGGTACAGGCGAACGATAACCATACCGACTCTTTCGCCCTGGGCGACCATGTAGTCGATGGTGGCACTTACAGTCTCAGCACCGGAACCCATGATAACAATGACGTCTTCTGCATCGGGAGCACCGTAGTAATCGAACAGGTTGTACTGACGACCGGTGAGCTCTGCGAGCTTGTCCATGGTGTCCTGAACGATGGCAGGAGTGGCGTCGTAGTACTTGTTCACGGTCTCACGACCGGTGAAGTTTACATCCGGGTTCTGAGCGGTACCGCGAATAGATGGGCAATCCGGAGTAAGAGCGCGGGTGCGATGCTCGTTAACGAGGTCCTCGTCAACAATGGCACGCATATCGTCAAATGTGAGCTCTTCAATTTTCTGAACCTCATGGGAGGTACGGAAACCGTCAAAGAAGTGCATGAACGGAATTCTGGACTTCAGGGTGGCCTGGGTGGCGATCAGTGCCATGTCCATACATTCCTGAACGTTCTGCGCACAGAGCATAGCCCAGCCGCACTGACGAGCAGCGTAGACATCAGAGTGATCGCCGAAGATGGAGAGACCCTGGTAGGCAAGTGCACGGGCAGACACGTGGAATACGGTCGGAGTAAGCTCACCGGCAATTTTGTACATGTTCGGGATCATCAGAAGAAGACCCTGTGATGCGGTGAAGGTGGTACACAGTGCGCCGGTGGTGAGGGATCCGTGTACTGCACCGGCAACACCCGCCTCGGACTGCATCTGAGTTACAACAGGCACCGTGCCCCAGATGTTTTCCTGGCCGTGAGCTGCCTTGGCGTCAGAATCGGCTGCCATCGGTGAGGACGGTGTGATTGGGTAAATGGTGATAATCTCACTCGTGGCATATGCGACATGGGTACATGCCTGGTTGCCATCAATAGTTACCATTTTACGCGACATTTGCTGTTCTCCTTTAAGATGTCTCGAGTTTGAGTGCGTTCTGCCTGATACACAAAAATGGCAGAAACAAACCTGTGACTAATGCGCCACAATAAAATCAAAAAATGTGCTATCCTGTGAAGGTCCGGCTCATTTCCGGTGAAACCTACCTGGTTTCCTGTGCGCCTGGGGGTAGTACCGGTTGAATGCCTGCAGCGAGAACTGATGAATGGCAATGATCGGCTTACTTGAGAATATCGTGTTGAAATTCCGTCCCTCATCCCTTGCGGTAGACGCGCCGGATTGTCAAAAACAAACAGGCGTCAACAGCAAGTTGATTATAGCGCAACTACTCCACCTACAACGAACTTAATCCGACCGTGATGCGCAGGGTGCATAACGAGAAATGAATAGCTCATTTACTCTTGCTTCCTGAGCTCCATAATACCTCAAACTGGGTTTGAAAGTCGCATGAAATTTATCATGTCGGGCTTTAATAAACTGGGCAATTAATATATGGTATTTGCTTTAGCCACGCAATAAAGGAATTGGTCTAAAGGCTGAGATTTGCGCATCGTGGTTTCTGCCATGTACTCTTTTTCTCTTTAATTTCAGGAGATAGGTATGATGGTGGGACCAAGTAGGAAACGAGGTTTCTAAGGAGCTTTATGCAAACCACTTCAAATACCCTTCTTAACAAGCTTTTGTGCCATTTAGCACAAGTTGAACAATTCGCTTACTTTGACACTGCAAAACCTGGTGAGGACAATACAAAAAGTTACATTTTCGTAGAACCGGTAACCAGGTTGCGATGTGATATATCTGACTGTGGTGAAGCCTTTTTGCAGCAGGTGCAACAGTGGTTGGATAAAGGCTATTACGTTGCCGGTTGGTTCGGATATGAGTTTGGTACTACCCTGATCAGCAAAATCTCCGGTCTGAAAAATATACCACGGGGTGGCAAAACTTTGGTCGCTGACCTCGGCGTATATACAACCCCTTGGTATTTTGACCACCAAAATGGAAACCACAATTTCAAATTGCCCGAATGTTCACCAATCGACAGTTTGAAATCATATGAAATATCTGAAATATCACCAAGTATAAGCGAGGGAGAATATCTTGAGGCGCTCGACGCGGTGCTCAGGTATATTCGGGCAGGTGATACATATCAGGTCAATTATACACTGAAATTACTGTTCAACCTGGGTGGGTCACCTGAAGCTCTTTACAAGGTACTCAGGAGAAACCAATCTGTCTCTTACGGTGCCTATATTCGCTGGGGGGCTGAGCGGGTGATGTCCTTCTCGCCGGAATTATTTTTCAAAAAGAGCGGGAACAGGCTCACTGTTCGGCCAATGAAAGGCACTCTGGCCCGTGGCAGGGACGGCCTGGAAGATGCACAGGCTTGTGCATTCCTGCATAGCGATCAGAAGAACAGAAGCGAGAATGTGATGATCGTTGACTTGCTCAGAAATGATCTCGGCCGGGTGTTGCATGAGGCGGGTGGCGGAGAGGTTCGGGTTCGCTCTCTTTTTGACGTCGAACCATACGAGAGTCTGCTCCAGATGACCTCAACTATTGACGGTATTTCTGAAAAGGAAAGCTCGATCACTCTCAACAATCTTTTCAAAGGGCTTTTTCCCTGCGGATCGATCACGGGTGCCCCCAAAATCCGTACCATGGAGATTATCCACGAACTCGAAAAGGAGCCACGTGGAGTATATACCGGAGCAATTGGTTTTCTCACACCCGATGGAGATGCTGTGTTTAATGTCCCCATCAGGACTCTTGTGCTCTCGGAGAACGGTAATGGCTTTCGTGGAGAAATGGGTGTGGGCGGAGGTATAACCCATGATTCCGACCCCCGCGATGAGTGGCGTGAAGCGCTATTGAAGGGAAGGTTTCTTACCAATCCCGCTCCTGAGTTTCAGCTTATCGAAACTCTCCTCTGGCAAAGCGGTGAAGGCTATTGGTTGCGAACTGAGCATCTGGAGCGGTTGACCGCCTCGGCCCGGTATTACCACTTCAACTTCAACATGGAGGAGTTGGTCGAAGCCCTGGATAGCCATGTGGCAGATCATTCCGGAGTCCGCAGGGTCCGTTTGCTCCTGGCAAAAGATGGTGCAGTCACGGTCAGCTCGGTTGAATGCGAACCGCCACTCAAAGTAGCTTTGCCGGTATGCCCGGACGATAAAACCAGAGAAATACCATTGGTTAAATTTGCCAGTGAGACTGTTAATTCCATGCAGTCGGCATTTTTGCACAAGACGACGCAGCGTGATATCTATGACGCGGGCATGCGACGGGCGGGACAAGAGGGGTGTCTTGATCTGCTTTTTACCAACGAGAAAGGTGAGGTGACGGAAGGTGCGATCACGAATATCTTTATCTATAAGGATGGTCGTTATCTTACTCCACCAGTAACGAGTGGACTTCTGGCCGGAGTGATGCGCAGAAAGTTACTGGAAGACAACAATATCGAGCTGGTGGAGAAAATATTGACCCGGGAGGATGTCTATGCGGCCGAGGCAGTGTTTGTCTGTAACTCTGTTCGTGGCGTTATTCAGGTCCGGGTGGGACGTGATGAATGTATCCCTTCGTAAATACAGATCAGGCCAGGGCTGTATAATCTGGTGGACTTAACCGCAGAACCGTTACCAGCTGCACGCCTCCAGTGAACATTTTACCGAAAAAATAAAAGCCTGATTACTTTCAATGCATTGAAAGTAATCAGGCTTTCTGGTCTTCACACATCATGATGGGAAATGCGTCTTAGTGGACGAGCTGCTTATCCTGTTCCGGGGTGATCTGAACCGGGGCGATAATCAGGTTGTGCTGTTCCCCAAGGCCACGAACCAGGGTCATAAAGGTTGAGGGCATGGGGACTGTGCGGTCTTCTTGGAGGATTCCCAGGGTGTCTGCCTGCTTGAGTATGTCTGAGCTGTCCGAGCCTTCCTGGTTGTCGCAGAGCACCTGAATTCTCAGTGCATCGGTTAAGGCCGGCAACAGACCAGCGTGGTCAGTTTTCAGGCTGATCAGCTCCTGCTCTATCGTCCCTCTGTTGCCCTTTCGAAAGTCTGCGAATCTCTGCTCCGGATTGACGGTTCCGAAAACCTCGTTGATAACCGCCCCGGCCAGCATGGAAATAAAGCCAGGGTCCTTATCGCTGAATTTCTCACCAACTGTGGCACGTACTTCTTTAAAGAAGATCATCTGTACGACGGCCACTCCCTCGCGAAGAGCACTTATAAGCTGTGATTGTTTTTCTAAAGATTCGCTGCTCATGATTTGGAATTAAAGTACGACCTTCACGGCCGGATGATTTTTTAATAAGTCGTAAATTTGCAACCGTTGTTTCTCATCCTCTACCATGAGGCTGGCGTTGAGGCTGTGATATTTGCCTTTGGAACTGGTGTGGGAGTGGTTGATCAGAACCTGGGTAGGCGCACATGCGGTAATTATTATTTCTTTCAATACCGTCGGATCTTCCCCTATCACCTTGTATACCCAGTCGCAAGGGTATTCTATCTCAGGTTTTTCGGGTTGGCTGTTCTCTGTAATTAATCCTGGTCTTTTCATAATCAACTTCTATTGGTTGTGCATATTCTGCGTTTCTGAACGATCTAAAACCATAAACACTACCGATTAAGGAGTGAAGAGTCAAGAAAAAGGGCAGATGAAAATCATGGAAACAAAGCAGTTGTAAAGACTAAACATTCTGTTAATATTGCAAGTTTCAGATAATTTTCCACATGGTGGTATTTATGCTCGCGGCAGAGGCCGCCGGCTGAAAGCTCGCCCCGCCCAAAGTTCCCGCCAGTTGAGTCCGTGTCGGGTTTAAGGTTTTTGGGTAATACCTTACAGGAACCTGAAGAATACGAGTTTATATCCTTGGGGGAGCTAAGGTGCGTACTGCCGACATGCTGAAGATGACGCTGTATGGCCCTCTACTCCGACAACCATTTTGGCGGTGGAGTAGAGAACGTTAAATGCGGTAAAGATACAAAATAAAATGCTTTTTATTTTTTTTGACAAAATACTCAAGAGAAAACAGGGCTTGCGTGCTATTGCAAAATGGATATGAAGAACACTTCAGGATCGGTTCAGCAGTCTGTGTCTACCCAGGTTGATGAAAAAAATTCTAACGGTAGCCTTGCCCAGCCCGGCCTCTCTATGGAATCGGTTGTAAATGCTGTTGCTGTCCCTTGTTTTCTTATAAATGATGATGGGATATTTGTCTGCGGCAATCAGCTTTTTTATGAACTGGTAGGTGACCTGCCCCTTAATTACCATGGGCTTGACCCATATAACCTGTTTGCACCCAGGTCTGCAGGTCGTGTCCGGGAGATCGACAAACAGCTCATTGCCTCCGGCGGCAGAGTATCACACGAGATCGAGATATCAAGTGCGAGAGGGGTACCTGTCCAGGTGGTGATGAAAAAATCACTGCTTACCGATGGGGATGGAGGTGTATTCGGGATTCTTGTGGCACTTCTTGAGTTTTCTGAGTTAAACGCCATCAAGACAGCCCTGCAGGTGAGTGAGTCTGAAAAGCAGGCAATCCTTGAGGGTTTTCCTGGAATTCTCTGCTTGTTCGCTACTGATGAAAAACTCATATGGGCAAATGAGAAAGTCAGGGAATTGTCCGAAGACCCCATTGGCAAGACGTGTCATGAGCTGTTTTGCCGCCGATGTCAGCCTTGCAAGTCCTGTGCTGTTCCCAAGAGCCTTCTATCCGGTAAAACGCAGACTACCATCCAGCAGTTCGAGTTGCAGACCTGTAGCGGTGAAGAGCGGGTCTATGAACTTACAGGGACGCCGGTACGTGACAACCATGGCCTCATCGTATCTGTGGTGGTCATTGGCCGCGATGTCACAGAAAAGATGCGACTTGAAAAGCAGTTGAGGCATACCCAGAAAATGGAGGCCATCGGTACCCTCGCAGGTGGAATCGCCCATGACTTCAATAATATACTTACGCCAATTATGGGCTATTCGGAGATCATCCGGCTTAAGTTTATGCGAAACGCCAATGCCGATGAGGTGGTACTCGAGTATCTCGATGGTATCCTCAGGGCAGCGAAAAGAGCAAAAAGCCTGGTAGAGCAGATCCTCACTTTCTCCCGCGCCAGCGAGCAGAAAGAGAGTCTTCTGTATATTCAGCCGATAGTGAAAGAAGCTCTTAAGTTGATGCGGGTCACTATTCCGTCCACCATCGCCATTGTAGAGGATATTGAGGAACAGTGCGGGATTGTCTCTGTTGACCCGGTACAGATTCACCAGATTTTGATGAACCTTTGTACTAATAGTGCCCACGCTATGGCAGGCAATCACGGCACCCTTTCCGTCAAGCTTGAACGTGACAGGGTTGACAGCAGTGGCAAGGGGTGGCTGAAACTGACTGTGGCTGATACTGGTTGCGGGATCCCGGCTGAGACGCTCGATCGTATTTTCGAACCATACTTCACTACCAAGGAGAAGAGTCGCGGCACCGGTATGGGCCTGGCCCTGGTGCATGGCATAATCAGCCGTATGGGTGGTCGTATAGAGGTGCAAAGTAAAGTAGGCATGGGAACGACGTTTGAGATTTATTTGCCTGTTTCCAGCAAGCGCATCGGGATCGATCAGGTGGTAAACACCGTCGACCTTGTAAAGGGGCAGGGAAATATCCTGCTGGTGGATGATGAAGCCCAGGTGGTACAGGTTACAGGGGAACTGCTGACCAGCATTGGCTATACGGTAACGGGCTGTACTTCACCCTTTGAGGCGTTGAAACTGTTTTCAGGAACTCCGGAAAAGTTTGATTTGCTGCTGACAGATCTCACCATGCCTGAGCTGACAGGGGTGGAGCTTTGCAGAGCGATGAAAGAGGTTCGTTCCGAATTGCCGGTGGTGCTCTTCACCGGCTATTCAGATCAACTCTCCCGGGAAGACGTTCAACAGGCAGGCATTGATAAATACTGTATGAAACCGGTGTCTTTAAGGGAGCTATCCAAGATAATCCATCACTGTCTGCACTGACGGGAAGTTTTTGTAGATAAGAGCCTGGGCAGGAAAGATCACTGTCAGAATTTGAAAAGGGTGCGCGGTGTTTCATGCCGTGCACCCTTTTTGTTTTTTTTGGGGGATTATGCTCTGGAGCTTTTGCCGTTTATCAGGCTGATCTGGTCGTTCAGGGTCCAGAGATCGTAGATAATACCTAACCCGAACACGCCAAAGGTGCACAGGTAGAGAATGCCGCTCAGCCATTTGCCCATATACATGCGGTGTATACCGAAAACCCCGAGAAAAGTCAGAAGCAGCCAGGCCAGGTTATAGTCCAGTTCCCCATCGATAAAACGGATGTCCGCATCACGGTCCATACCCGGTATCAGAAACAGGTCGATAATCCAGCCGATAAAAAAGAGCCCGAGAGTGAAGAAGTAGATTGTTCCTGAAATGGGTTTGCCGTAGTAAAAACGGTGCATTCCAAGAAAACCGAAAATCCAGGTCAGATAGCCGAAAAGAATTGAGTGGGTCTGGTGAGGTTGCTGTGCGCTCATATCTCGTTGTTCCTAAATGTTGTTTAAAGGCAATTGTCGTAAACGTTGAACCCGTTGCCAGGCTGCTTCAAGCTGCGCTTCTTCAAGACTTCCGTTGTGGAGGGCCTTGAGAATAATTGTAATAACATGCTCTGTAATGTCAGGATCATATACCATATTGTTGCCGAAGACAAGCAGGTCGACGCCGCTGTTTAAGGCGCGGATCACGCATTCCTCAAGGCCATAGTGGTCGGTGATGGCCTGCATCTGCATATCGTCAGAAAGTACCGGTCCTGTAAAACCAAGCTCACCGCGCAACAGGCCATTAACCGTCGCCCCTGAGAGGGTTGCGGGGTATTTGGGATCGAGCCGCTCATTGAAAAGATGACCGGTCATGATCGAGTCGACCAGGCCGCTTTCTATCAGCTTTCGGAAAGGAAGCAGTTCATCATGCCGCCAGTAGCTGCTGATATCCACAAGGCCAAGATGGGAGTCGTTTCTGGCACTACCGTGGCCGGGGAAGTGTTTCAGGCAGCATTGCAGGCCGTTTTGATGGTGCTCTCTTATCCAGCATTCGGCATGGAGTGCGACTTTTTCACAATTGTCGGAAAAAGCCCTCCCATATTTGCCGATGATGGGGTTGTCCCGGTAAAGGTTCAGATCCGCAACCGGGGCCAGGTTCAGGGTGAAGCCCATCTCCGCCAGCATGCCAGCGGTTTGCTGAGCTGCAGCCGTGGTTGCACCCGTGTCCTCATGCTCGCCAAGTTGAGCCGCTTGAGGGGTCTGGGGAAAGCCGCGCTCTTTTTTGAAGCGATTAACCAGCCCACCTTCCTGGTCAACAGAAACGATCAGCGTGTTACCCGCCGCACTTTGCAAATCCCCGATAAGGGCTTTGGTTTGTTTGAAAGAGATAATGTTGTTTTGAGATGACTTTTCTGCAAGAAGCCGGTCGAACAGGATGACTCCGCCCAGATTATGTTTCTCAATTGCCTGTATTACCGGGCTCGAGACTGAAACCCTGTCACCTTTAAAGCCCGCGATCAGAAGCTGGCCAATTTTATCTTTAAGTGTCATTTCGGGGAATGCGTACCTGTTATTAATATTGTGCTAATCAGTTGAAAGCTATACCACAGTTTCAGCTAAAAGACCCAGCGAGGTAGTAAAGGTAAGAGGAATTCGCTGGACAGGTTGATTATACATTGATTTTGAAGATAGTTATCAGCTTTGTGCTCAACCAGCTAAACGTCAGCCAATAATCTGTCGATATAACAAGTGTAGGCGTAACACGTTTAAAAGATAACCTCAAACAGCAGTTATGACGATATTGATTGGCTGGAGAGGGCAGATGACATACTGGATCTGGCCAAAGCCAGGGGCGATGGCAGGTAGCCAGGGAAATATGAAAGAGACCGGGGTGCAGCAGGGCTGTCAGAATTCCAGCCGAATAGACGCAAAAAGCCGATCATGTCTGAGACAGGATCGGCTTTTTCAATATTTGTCTCGGGAAGACGCTTAACTGTTCAGCTGAACGGTCAACGGTATCACGTGCAGTGAACGGGTTCTCTGCTCGGTGTAGCCCAGTGACCACTCTCCGCAGTTTACTCCGTCGCCAAGCAGCTCATCAATCTCTTTGACCAGTCCGTTAACATTGATGATAGGGTGGCGGGAAAATACCTGCGGCAGTCCCTGGGTCAGGTTACAGGCGAGGCAGCATCCGGGACGTTCGGTCAGCAGCAGTTCCATCACCAGGTTGCTCTTATCGGCACCGCGAAATCCAAGCGCGATATCGTAGGCACCTTCACTGGCATCACCAAACAGTGCGTCGAAAAATTCGTCGGCACGATCTTTAGGGAACAGGCTGGAAAGAGTTTCCGGGGTGAAAATAGTGGTATAAGTGTCTGTTGCCATGAGGATATCCGAAATTAATTGAATGGATTAGGTGAGAGTCACCATATCGAATGAACTATTACGCAAGGTATAATACAGTCCATGCCCATTTTGTCAACCAGCGTTGCCAGTGGTATACCTCTGTGTTAAAGTGCCGCCATGAAAAATGACTTTTTACCAGGACACGGGTTTGAATCACCCGGTGTTGACCTGAATGGACTGAACAAATCGCAATACGAAGCTGTAACCGCAACAGACGGGCCTGTGCTCGTTATCGCCGGTGCTGGTAGCGGCAAGACCCGAACCCTGGTGCACAGGGTCGCCCATCTTATGGATAAGGGTGTGTCGCCCGAGTCGATATTGCTGCTTACCTTCACCAGAAAGGCCAGCCAGGAGATGCTCTGGCGTGCGGGGCAGCTCTTGAATGAATCCTGCTCGCGGGTTGTGGGCGGTACTTTCCACGGTATTGCCAACCTGCTTCTGAGGCGCTACGGCTCCCATCTCGGATATGGCTCGGGTTTTACCATCATAGACAGGGGAGACGCCGAGGGGATTATCAACCTGCTCAAGTCTTCCCTCGGGCTTTCCGGCAAATCGAAACAGTTCCCTTCCAAGCGGGCCTTGATCAATATGATCAGCGGCTCGGTGAATAAATCCATTGCACTTGAAGATCTGGTGGATGAGCAGTTTGCCCACTTAAACGACTTTACCGATGATATTGTAAGATTGCGTGATAGTTATCAGACCTTTAAATATGATCACGGTCTGATGGATTATGATGATCTGCTGGTGAACTGGAAGCGGTTGTTAGAAGAGTCTGTGGAGGTGCGCGAGGCGACCTCCAGGCGTTTCAGCCATATTATGGTCGATGAGTACCAGGATACCAACCTGATTCAGGCAGATATTGTCCGACTGGCCGCCTATACCCACGATAATGTCATGGTCGTTGGTGACGACTCCCAGTCGATCTATGCTTTTCGAGGCGCGGATTTTTACAATATCATGCGCTTTCCCAAGGTGTTCCCCAACTGTAAAATCGTCAAGCTGGAAGAGAATTATCGCTCCAGCCAGCCAATTTTATCGTTGACCAACGATATTATCAGAAACGCTACTGAGAAATACACCAAAACCCTCTTCAGTCAAATCGAAGGCAACATCAAGCCCAATATCTACGGGGCCCGCGATGAACGGGAAGAGGCGAGCTTTGTGGCGCGCCAGATTAACAGGTTGCGTGCCGAAGGTGTGGAGCTGGAGGAAATGGCGGTACTGTTTCGTTCCGGTTTTCATTCCTACAAGCTGGAGCTTGAACTGAATACCATGGGCATAGACTTCGAAAAGCGCGGTGGACTGAAACTCACCGAGTCTGCCCATATGAAAGACGTGCTCGCTTTCCTGCGCCTTATGGTGAACACCCAGGATAACCTGAGCTGGAACCGTACCCTGCTGCAA
Source organism: Desulfosediminicola ganghwensis (assembly GCF_005116675.2). NCBI lineage: Bacteria > Pseudomonadati > Thermodesulfobacteriota > Desulfobulbia > Desulfobulbales > Desulfocapsaceae > Desulfosediminicola > Desulfosediminicola ganghwensis. The sequence goes on along the minus strand of NZ_CP050699.1, from coordinate 4,734,972 downwards.
CTCGATAAGGTTGGCCCGAAAACCGCCCAGAAGATCACCAACACCATTGCCGCGGCCCCGGACCCATTCGAGGCGCTGGCCAAATACCCGGCTGGCAAGACCTGGAAGGGCGGCCTGGAGAAGCTGAACCTGCTTTTTAGTGATTTGCTGGCCTGTGAGCAGAAGCCTTCCGCTCTTTTCGAGATAGTGATGGTCTACTATCAGCCGATATTCGAATCGCTCTATAACGATGATTATCCCAAGCGGCAGAAAGATCTGGAGCAGCTCAAGGCTATCATGGCAGGCTACGACGACCTGCAGTCCTTTATCGATGATACCGCACTCGATCCGCCGGATAACACCACCCAGGATGAGAGCGGCGGCGAGAAGATGATTCTATCCACGATTCACTCTTCTAAAGGGCTTGAGTTCGATGCGGTCTTTGTCATTGGCATGGCCGATGGACGTTTCCCCCACGCCTCAGCCGGGATGGGTGAACAATGGGAGGAGGAGCGCAGACTGTTGTATGTTGCCGCCACCCGCGCCCGTAAACATCTCTATTTCACCTATCCGCGGGAATTGATGACGCCTGATCGCCAGTTCAAGCGGGTCGGCATGTCGCCGTTTCTGGCAGAGATCACTCCCGGTCTTTACGAACGGATAGAACCGGGCGGCACAAGTTTCAGCCGTCGACCGTCATCGTATACCACGCCGGATTTTAGCGGCCTGCCCAAGGCTAAAAAGAAGAAAGAGCCGAAACTGAGCATGGAGAATCTGCCGGTGGGCACCAGGGTCCAGCACCCGTTTTTTGGTATCGGGGTGGTGAAAAAAACCTCACCGCCTCGCTCGCTCGATGTGATGTTTGATCGGCATGGAATTAAAACGCTGCATCTGGATTATGCGAAGTTGACGCTTATGTAACAGCACGTAGGACGGGAACAGCACGTAGGACGGGAACAGCACGTAGGACGTAATAGCACGTAGGACGTGGGACGTTGGACGTTGGATGTTGGATGTGAACTGCAACTGCGAGTTGGATGTTGGATCTGAGTTGTGAGGGGATAGAAGGCAAACGTTGGATGTGGGACGTTGGATGTAGGACGTGAACGGCGTAAGAGAAAGAGATTATGATGACATATGATGAAGCTTTGCGACTCCTCGATGAGTTGCAGATGCACAAGATAAAGCTGGGGCTTGGGGCCATGCACTCCTTCCTGGAGAAGGTTGGCGAGCCTGAAAAGAAGCTGAAGATTGTTCATGTGGCGGGTACCAACGGCAAAGGCTCGGTGAGCGCTTCGCTGCTGAATGTGCTGCAGAAGGCTGGTTATAAGGTCGGCCTCTACACCTCCCCCCATCTGAGCTGTGTGCGTGAGCGGTTCCGCATTAACGATACCTTTATCAGTGAAGCAGATTTTGCCCGTATTGCCCAGCAGGTGGCCGATGCCCTCGGCGATGATCAGATAACCTATTTCGAGTTCACCACGGCCCTTGGTCTGCTCTGGTTTGTCGAGAACGATCTCGATCTGGTTATACTCGAGACGGGGCTTGGCGGCAGGCTCGATGCCACCAACGTGGTGACTCCGCTGGTTTCGGTTATCACCAGTATCAGTATGGATCACGAAGCCTATCTCGGCACCACCCTGACCGAAGTTGCCGGGGAAAAGGCAGGCATTATTAAGCCGGGTGTGACGGTAATTGCAGCTCCAGGGCCCATCGAAGTGATCAAGGTGCTGGAGAAGAAGGCAGCAGAGCAGTCTGCGCCGCTCTACCGGCTGGGATATGAATTTCATTACTCAGGCAACTCAAATGAGAACTGGAGCTGGGCAGGTGGAACATTTGCCCTGGGTGCCAGAATAGAGGGATTACGCTGTTCCATGCGTGGCGCATATCAACGGGAAAACGCTTCGCTGGTGGTGGCTATCGTTCATATCTTAAAAGAGAACGGTTTCGATCTTTCAGATGATCAACTCCGTCAAGGTCTGGCAACAGTGGTTTGGCCAGGCAGGCTTGAATATCTGGTGCTGGGAAAAGAGAGCCGGGCGCAGCAGCAGGTCAATGGTGAAAGAGTCGAGAACTCAGTCCGCTATCTGCTGGATGGTGCCCACAACCCGGCCGGGGTAAAGAACCTCACCATGACCCTGGCAGATGAGTATCAGTATAAAAAGCTCTATGTGGTCTGGGGAGCAATGATTGATAAGGATATCAAGGGAGGTTTTTCCTCTATCCTGCCCCTGGCTGATGGCCTGATCCTCACCCGACCGGATGGCGAACGTTCTGCCGAACCGGAGCAACTTGCGGCCTGCCTGCCTGAAGATGTGAGAGACAAAGCGGTACTGGCCCGGGATGTCGTTGATGCCCTGAAAGCCGCAGAACAGCTTGCCACCCCGGATGATATGATTCTTGTAGCAGGTTCACTCTATCTGGTGGGAGCTGTACGTAAGGAACTTGTAGGAGAATTGGTAGGGGCATGAGCCGGAGAGCAGTAGAATAATGACAGACTATTTTAATCTCGACGGCGTTGATGATGCCGTAATCAGAACCGAGCGTGCAAAGGCTCGTGAATTAAAAAAAAGCCGGTGGTGGCAGCAGAAGACCTCATCCGGCCTGTGTTACTATTGCGGTAAAAAGTTCACCTACAAACAACTCACCATGGATCATCTGGTGCCGCTGTCGCGTGGGGGACGCTCTACCAAAGATAATCTGGTACCAAGTTGTAAGAAGTGTAATACTAAAAAGAAGTCGATGCTGTCGGTTGAGTGGGAGGAGTATGTTGATAAGATTCATCGCAACACGGTATAAGTCTAAGAGGAAGCTCTTTTGGCCCAGCTCTTCGTTATTTTCAGGAAATCAATGCTCGACGTATTATGCATACGCCTCCGCTTAATTTCCTGAAAATGCCTCGCTCTGAACCAAAATAGCAATCCTCAGGGGTACTCGGTGTGGTTGTGGTTGATTGATTCCAATTCCCCAACCGGTAGCAGGGGCGTTTGTTCCTGAGGGGAAATCCTTTAATGTTTTCCTGAAGCATTGAAAGTTTTGTTGCTAGGAGAAAATCATAGATCTCCAACGGGAGAAGGGGAGCTTGTTGTACGAAATGCAACGGCCGAAAAGCAATTTCCCTTGCGATGATGAGATTTTGTGGTAAATTTCACTGCTCTTCGCTTCCCCGGTGGAGAGACATTTCTTTACACATACCCAAGGGCGGGTAGCTCAGCTGGATAGAGTACTGGCCTCCGAAGCCAGGGGTCGCGGGTTCGAATCCCGCCTCGCCCACCATAGATAGAAAAAGCCCCAGGAGATTTCGATCTCTTGGGGCTTTGTTTTTCTATCAATAAAGTCCAGAGGGTTGAGGTGCAGCTATTCGATATGCCGGCTAATTTTATCCAATCCTGTTTGTTTTCACAGATGGTCAAAAAACGTTGCAGATACTTTCTGATCTGACTTCGTCTTGCACTTTCACAGTGTATTTTCAATACGATTCCAAAAGCGGGACAGAGGATTAATGAGTAATTCACGACAACTGCCGGCCTTGCTGCCTGTGCTGGCATTCGCAGTTTTGGGCACTATTTGGGGAAGTAATTTTATTTATATGAAGCTGGCTTTGGAGTTAATCTCTCCTCTGCAGATCGTGTTTTTCAGGGTCTTTTTCGGTTTCCTGCCAGTATTGGCATATGCGCTGATAAAAAGGGAATTAAAGCTTGAGCATTACCGGTACGCCCACCATTTTGTGGTTATGGCGCTTCTGGTGGCTATCATCAATTATTACGGCTTTGCTCAAGGCACCTCCCTGCTTCTTTCGGGTGTGGCGGGGGCGGTCTCGGGGGCTATTCCCTTGTTTGCCTTTATTCTGGCGGTATTGTTCATCCCTGAAGAAAGAGCCAGCCTGCTGAAAGTGATCGGTGTGGGGCTGGGTTTTGGCGGGGTAGTGCTGATCGGAATGCCAAGTGGTGAGCAGCTGGCCGATTCCAACCTTACCGGTGTCATGTATATGGTGATGGGTTCGCTCAGTGTCGGTTCATCTTTTATCTACGCCAGAAAATATATTGTACCCCTCAAATTATCCACCACTGCCCTGACCACCTACCAGCTGGGAGCAGCTCTGTTTATCCTGGCGCTCATTACAGACTATTCTGGTATCAATGCGATTTGGAGCGATTCACACGCCGTATTTGGCATGATAATCAATCTCGGCATCCTTGGTACCGGCCTGGCCTATATTATCTACTACTATATCGTCAGGGAGCTCGGCACCATTACCGCCTCCTCCGTGACCTATCTGCCTCCGGTGGTGGCCCTGCTGATCGGCTCATTACTGGTGGGTGAGCCTATCGGCCTTACCGAATACCTGGCAACTGCCATGATCCTGGCCGGGGTGATTCTTTTAAAAACGAAGGATTAGCAGGAGTGCGATTTGGCATCATAACTGATCTGAATAAATAGTAATCAGCTGGGGATGTGTCTCAATTGAATCAATTAGGGATGTACCCTGATTGATTTCCTGGGGCTTCATTTATCGGTACATTGGACGTAGTTGTGGGGGTGGATGTTCAATGGCGGGTGTATTTGAAATTGCAAATACATTTTAATTCTGATCTGACCATACTCAGTTACTTGGTCTTTTAGTCAAACTCTTCTGAAAATTCTCTAAATACTACTTACAGTCTCGGACAAATTTTACAGCAGCCGGGTACCGGGCCGGAGAAAAGGTTGTTCCTGAAATTCTGTAAACCTTTGTCCCACCATATTTCCTCTATTGACTGTGAAGTTACGTTACCTGCAGAGGTTTCAGGAGTGCAGTTGCAGTAATTTGTATCACCGTCAACGCGTACAACCAATGTGCGCAAAGGGGCGAGACAACGCTGATGTTTTGAGTGTGCTCTTTGTACTATCTGTTCGGGATTTTTTAGTAATGCGGTGGGCCAGTCTTCAGCAATATTAACGCTATCGAGCAGGTTTGGCACCAGCAGGACTATTCCATTTCGGGCCACTTCCCGCATCTGCTCACGCATTTTTGTCAGCAGTGTTTCCTTGTCGATAGTTGTGCTGATTGATTTGCTGCTGTTCTCTATGAAATTCAGGTCTGAAATCACAATGGCCGGGATGTTTACTGAGCGTGCAAATTTTGCCAGCGCACCCAGGTAGGGAAGCGTGTCTGCCTGCAGGACCGAGAATATACTCGCCGTCATTGTGGAACCTTCTGCTTTTTTCAGCGCCATAAATTCTCTGATATTATCCAGGATAATATCAAGATCGGCTCCTTCTCTATACCATTCAAAACGTTCACGGTCTGTGCTGTCGAGACTGAAAGTGATCGAACTCAGCCCACCCTCAATAAGCATCCTGGCTTTTGTCGCGTTAAGCGCCATGGCGTTTGTGACAAGTGATGTACGTATCTTCCGCTTTTTGAGTTCGTTGAGAATCCTTTCGAGTTCCGGATGAAGCAGAGGTTCGCCAAGGCCGACCAGATTTACGGCAGCAACACTTGGGTTGGCAGCAAGAATCTCCCTGAATAGCTGAAAGGACATGTGCTTTGAGGGAACCTTCATAAAGGTTCTTGCACAATAGCGACAGCTCAACTGACATGAGGTTGTAATTTCAAGATCAAGAAAAAATGGTGGGGCAGGGCGGCAAATCTCAGCGTCTGTAAATATCGGAGCGGGGAGGGATAGTTTTCGTGAAATGGTTGCGCGGACCGCTGCACTCTTTTTAAATTTGTCCAGAGATGTTGCAGGAATGGCAGGATAAAGTTCTCTGTATATTTCTACTATTTCAGCTTCGGTCATAACTATGAATCATCCGTTATTGGCAAAGAATGCTACAAGTTTTTCCTGCAGATACCTGGCACCTGATGAGGAACTATTGGGGAAAAAATGATCAGCTTCGGGGTGGGTGTGTAAAGAATAACAATGTATTCCAAGTTTCTCTGCTAAAGCTCTACCCGATGACGGAGGGATATGCACATCACTGTCACCCTGGAGCACAAGGGATGGGATTGAAACATTCATATATTTGGCATCACAGCGCTGCAAATATGAAAACATCTGTACCTGCAGGCTGAATGGCCAGTCGATTTGTTCAGAGGACGTTTCCCGCCAATATGCGAGGAAGCGGTCGTCAATACCGGCAGGAGATGCCAGAAATGCACACTTTGAGATACGACGAGTGAGATCATCACGGTCAGTTTCAGGATTGATTTGAGCTAATAGATTCGCGCAGATGGCGCCTCCGAGGGAATGGCCGGCGATACCTATATCTCCGCGTGTTGTGGTGACAAAGGTCTTCAATACTGATTGTGCGTCAATGAACCATTGCTGTGGCGCGTTGTGCTTTCCATTGTTCAACGAAAAGCTGGTCATAAAAGGTGCGGTAACCTGATGGCCTGCTTTTGTCAGACAATCGATCGATCTCTGTAAAGAGTCTGGATGCGAATCAAAGCCATGGAAGAAAAGTATATTCATAGAGCTTTTTCCATTGCTGAAATTTCTGAATTTGAAACCATTGTTATCGTGTCGCCAGTAATGATTCGTTGTAATACCTGTACCGGATCGGGGAAGGAAAGCACTTCATTTAAAAACTCGTTTTTGGCAATACCAAGACGCCTATCAATTGATTGGTCATCCAGTATGCGTTTGACCGTTTCCCGTAGGGTTGAGCTCGGGGTATCAAAAAGTTTCTGCTTATAGCTATCAATACTCCCGCTGAAAGGAGAGCTTGGCCAGAGACGAAACCCACCTCCAAGCTGTTCAGCGAGCATACCGTTATGGTCCTGCTCCGGTTGTTGAGGAATGATCAGTGTCGGGATTGCGTATTGCAGTCCATCGTAAATACTGCCCAGTCCTCCGTGGCAGACATAGAGGTCCAGCCCGTTCTCGACCAGCTGGCCGATATTGAAAAAACTTGCAAATACCACATTCGGAAAATCTCTTTTCAACCGCTCAAGAAACAGGTTATTCGTTCCGGAAATGCTGACATACAGTTTCCATGGTCCGCTTTCAAGTGCTGAGATCAAGTGGACAAGAACCTCCTGAGAACGGCAGATGCTCCCTAGTGCCAGCAATACAGATTTTTCATTTGGGATTTTCTGCTGAACTGTTTGTCGTAAAGAGTCATCAACGGAAAGGGGAGAACAATCTGTTGGATATGTTTTTGGGCACCATTTCTGCAGTGCCTGTAACCACGGAGGTGTTTTCTTGAGTTGCAGGAAGTTGACCGGCTGATAGTGTTCTGGAAGGGAGGAAATTGTTCTTCCCTGAAAGAAAGGTGAATCAGGGACAAGAACCCAGTCACCGTCAAGATAATCAGACATTTTACCCAGCGGCTTTAGACCGACGCTTTTAGCTACTTTCTGTAGTGCAGCGCATGCAAAATTATCAAAGAAATTCAGCTGCTTTTGTTGTTGTATGCTTTCCGCCGAAGTGGCTTCTGGTAAATATCCAAAATTAGCTTGTGTTTCCGGCAGCATGGACAGGATGTTCATGGAGATCAGAGGAGTATGGGTGGCACGCGCACTGATTCCTGATGTGTATTTAAAATTTGCCAGCACATAATCTGGTTGTACATCGTCAATGAGATCTATTTCGTCCTGAACACATGTGGCTACATAGTCATGATCGATAAACCATGAGACATTCGGGTGGTCTGTCGGCCCCTTTTCCCATAGCTCAGAAATGCATGAGTATCTGAGGTTTTCGTTTTCTGCCCAGCCAGCATAGTGTTTTGATATCCCATAGAAAACATCATGGCCCAATAGCTCGAGTTGCTGACCTATTGCTTGACACTCAAGTACGTGGGTGAAGGTGTTTCCAGACGGGAGTATGAGCAGGCGAGACATCTTTGATGATTCCTTAAGTAATGTAACCGGCGAAGCAGTTCATAAATACCCTCATGCTCATTAAACAGGAGGCATGAAATGCGTTTTTCGGTACGTAGCTTGAGTGAGCTAACCTGGCTCGAATATTAGCGTAATCGCATACGAGTAAAATTGTCGTCTAATGTAAATAATGGTGGATGGCTTTTTCTGCAATCCTTTTCGGTTGCACGTTGTCTACGGAAAACTGAGTAAAAGCAGCCTGTCGGGGATGCACCGCAATAAATGCTGGCCTTCGAAGGAGGAGGGTGCGGGTTCGAATCCGCCTCGCCCGCCATAGATAGGAAAATTAAGCTGAGATTGAGATGCTGAGATAGAGTTGGCGATTTAATTTGAATCTGACACTCTTTAGTTTTGAATTAGACTGGCATATGCAATAGTCTGCTACGATTGAAATTTGATATCGATGAACCTGCAATAGTGACCAGCCAAACTGATTCATTCTTTAACGGAGGAGTGCTGCATGCGTTACTTAAACTATCTTTTATACCTGCTCATCTTGTGTTTTTTGACTGCCTGCGCAGATTCCAATGTGACACAAAATATCACTCAAACCGGCACTAAGCTGTCTGTCGACAACAAAGTATATATTTCCATGTCTATGGATGGCAAATATGGGAATAAATTTTATGAGGGATCGGGATCTATGACCACCGATGCTCTCCGATCAGCATTTCTCACGCACACAGACAATGTAGAGGCTTCATCGGTATTTGAGACACGGCAAAAAGCAATACTGTCAGCACTAAACCACGATGCAGATTTTTTGGTCTATCCTGTCATTCTTCATTGGGAAGATAGAGCTACGGAGTGGTCCTCGATTCCTGACAAGGTCGAAGTAAAAGTTTCGCTCATTGAGCCTCACTCGCAGCAGGTAGTTGAGGCTATTATAGTAAGTGGCAGAAGTGGTCTTGCTACTTTTGGCGGAGATCACCCTCAGGATCTGCTTCCTGAACCTATTTCAGACTTTGTAAACACATTGTATTGAGCAACTCGGGGGTGCGGGTTTGACTCCCGCAGGCTTCACCAGTTAAAGCCGGTAGCATTCACGAAAGTGAATGCTACCGGCTTTTTTGTTTACAAGAAACGTGGTCTGTCCCGAATGGCGCTAGTTTAAGCGTGTTTTATAGGTGAAAAGCAACTGAATATATTGGCAAAAATTGGTATAATTTGCTATGCGAAACCAACACCAAATCATGCCAATGTTGCCCGGTTTTCACCTTCCCAAACGAGGTAGAAAACCTCATAGCCAACAACAAAAATTTGCTCGAAAAATCACTTCCCTCAGACAGAACTCTTTTAAACAGATAGGAGAGATTTTTGGGCAATTCATTCCCACGAAATTGCTCAAACAGGATCCTTCGGGAAAGATGAGCAGACGACGTTTGTTTACCAAGGAAAACACTTTTTGGTCCTTCTTAGGCCAAGTCCTTGATGCAGACGGTGGATGTAGAGAAGCTGTAAAAAAGTTGCAATCATATGCATCTAACCACGGCCTTCGGCTTCCATCATCATCTACCGCTTCATATTGCTGTGCACGTAAGAAATTAGATGAAAATCTGCTTGTTGAGGTGTTTCAACATACTGCTAAATGGTCCGGAGCACGACGTGCATCTCATTCATTAAATGATCGCCAGGTAATTGTTGTTGATGGGACAGGTGTTACAATGGCGGATACAGCAGAAAATCAAGAGCTTTGGCCACAGTCATCGAACCAGAAACCAGGATGCGGCTTCCCCTCAGCACGAATATGCGCATACTTTTCATTGCAAACCGGAACAATGCTCAGCTATGCCATCGGTAATAAAAAGAGTAACGAACTTCCATTGTTCCGTAAGCAGTGGTCCACCTTTGAGGCTGGTGATATCTTTCTTGGTGATAAAGGTTTTTGTAGTTACTTCGATTTAGCCGAGCTGAAAAAACGCTGTGTTGATAGTGTGATAACACTTGCTCGTAGAAAACCAGTCGGTAGGAAAAACTGCATTAAAGAATTCGCTCCTGATGATCTACTGATTGAATGGAAAAAACCAGTATACAGGGAAATGGTGTCGTATTCGCGGAAAACCTGGGAGGACCTTCCCGACAAACTCGTTATGAGACAAATCAAAGTAAAGGTGACTCAATCAGGGTTTAGAACAAAAGAATTTCATATTGTTACCACGCTAATCGATCAAGATCAGTACCTGAAAGACGAAATTGCAGCGTTATACCTTAAGCGTTGGGATGTCGAACTTTTCTTTCGTGATATCAAGACAACGATGGGATTTGATATCCTCCGGTGCCAATCGCCTGAAATGATAAAGAAAGAAATTTTAATGTACTTCATAGCGTACAACTGCATCCGGCGCATAATGTTACAAGCGACACAGCTGGTAGACATTGATATCCGGTCTATCAGTTTCAAAGGAAGTCTACAGGCTATTAGAAGTTGGGAACCACGGTTGGGGTCCTCTAGGTTGAGCACAAATGAAAGACAAAACATGCTCTCAGATTTATCCTTTGTCGTGGCTCGTTGCAAAGTTTTCGACAGGCCTGGACGAAGCGATCCGCGGTGTCTTAAGCGAAGACCAAAACCTTATCAGTTACTCAACAAACCTAGAAGTGAAATGGTCGAAATACAGCATCGGAGCAGATATGAAAAAAAGGCTTAAACTAGCGCCATTCTGGTCTGTCCCGAATGGCGCTAGTTTAAGCGTGTTTTATAGGTGAAAAGCAACTGAATATATTGGCAAAAATTGGTATAATTTGCTATGCGAAACCAACACCAAATCATGCCAATGTTGCCCGGTTTTCACCTTCCCAAACGAGGTAGAAAACCTCATAGCCAACAACAAAAATTTGCTCGAAAAATCACTTCCCTCAGACAGAACTCTTTTAAACAGATAGGAGAGATTTTTGGGCAATTCATTCCCACGAAATTGCTCAAACAGGATCCTTCGGGAAAGATGAGCAGACGACGTTTGTTTACCAAGGAAAACACTTTTTGGTCCTTCTTAGGCCAAGTCCTTGATGCAGACGGTGGATGTAGAGAAGCTGTAAAAAAGTTGCAATCATATGCATCTAACCACGGCCTTCGGCTTCCATCATCATCTACCGCTTCATATTGCTGTGCACGTAAGAAATTAGATGAAAATCTGCTTGTTGAGGTGTTTCAACATACTGCTAAATGGTCCGGAGCACGACGTGCATCTCATTCATTAAATGATCGCCAGGTAATTGTTGTTGATGGGACAGGTGTTACAATGGCGGATACAGCAGAAAATCAAGAGCTTTGGCCACAGTCATCGAACCAGAAACCAGGATGCGGCTTCCCCTCAGCACGAATATGCGCATACTTTTCATTGCAAACCGGAACAATGCTCAGCTATGCCATCGGTAATAAAAAGAGTAACGAACTTCCATTGTTCCGTAAGCAGTGGTCCACCTTTGAGGCTGGTGATATCTTTCTTGGTGATAAAGGTTTTTGTAGTTACTTCGATTTAGCCGAGCTGAAAAAACGCTGTGTTGATAGTGTGATAACACTTGCTCGTAGAAAACCAGTCGGTAGGAAAAACTGCATTAAAGAATTCGCTCCTGATGATCTACTGATTGAATGGAAAAAACCAGTATACAGGGAAATGGTGTCGTATTCGCGGAAAACCTGGGAGGACCTTCCCGACAAACTCGTTATGAGACAAATCAAAGTAAAGGTGACTCAATCAGGGTTTAGAACAAAAGAATTTCATATTGTTACCACGCTAATCGATCAAGATCAGTACCTGAAAGACGAAATTGCAGCGTTATACCTTAAGCGTTGGGATGTCGAACTTTTCTTTCGTGATATCAAGACAACGATGGGATTTGATATCCTCCGGTGCCAATCGCCTGAAATGATAAAGAAAGAAATTTTAATGTACTTCATAGCGTACAACTGCATCCGGCGCATAATGTTACAAGCGACACAGCTGGTAGACATTGATATCCGGTCTATCAGTTTCAAAGGAAGTCTACAGGCTATTAGAAGTTGGGAACCACGGTTGGGGTCCTCTAGGTTGAGCACAAATGAAAGACAAAACATGCTCTCAGATTTATCCTTTGTCGTGGCTCGTTGCAAAGTTTTCGACAGGCCTGGACGAAGCGATCCGCGGTGTCTTAAGCGAAGACCAAAACCTTATCAGTTACTCAACAAACCTAGAAGTGAAATGGTCGAAATACAGCATCGGAGCAGATATGAAAAAAAGGCTTAAACTAGCGCCATTCTGGTCTGTCCCATATATATATATATATATATATATTCCGGAAACAAATAGGCTCAGAGCGAAATGAAAAATTAGCTCGGGTTCGACTTCTGCCGAGCCCACCAGCTAAAAGAAAAGCCCCAGGAAATTTAGGTCTCTTGGGGCTTTAATATTTAAGGCATTTATCGGGGAGTACTCCGATAAATGCCTCTTTGGTTATGACATCTGGGATGATGTAAGACTACATTCATCTAAGCCCACGCTGGCAAAGCAGGCAGGTCCCTTTCTGGTAAATGTTATGTCTAGGCATTTTCGTTCGTCAAGATTCTGCACATGTTCATCATTCAATTCAATCAGGTTGCAGCCATATTCTTGATAGATTTCCTGCTTTCTCAGGTAGGTGTGGATCTCTACATATAGACCCAGATGAAGACAAGCATCTCAGCCTTGAAGCGGACGAAATGGCCATCGGTTGCCCTGAGGCTGGTTCCCGGCCAGGGCACATAAGGTTCACCGGTTATTTTTTTTCTCATCATGAACACCACCTTGTTTGCTTCCCTGTGGAGTGGTCACCCAGCCTCTCATTCCCTTGCACAACAACTCCGGTGTTGACTGCCAATAAATGCATATAGTCTAGGAGAAGAAGGGATAAGGAGGAAAAGAGTCAGAAAATGAGAATAAGTCCTCTTTTCTTCAATCGAGACACCGCTATGAGACGTTCCAACGAGGTATAGAGGAGGAGTCTCCAATGAAACGATTCTTTTCAGCGCTGGTTATACTGGTTTTTCTAATCGGTTCCGTATCCGTTTCCATGGCCGATAAAAGATATTACCGTTCACCACACTATGGACATTCCTACGGCTACAAATATCACCATTATGGCAATCGGTACCATCGGTACCGTCATCACCACGCTGATGACGCTCTGGCCGGACTTGTCGTCGGTGTACTTGTCGGGGGAGTACTCGTAAGCGCCCTCGCCACGGCCTCTCAGCCGAGAACCGTGTATGCACCACAGTCTGCACCCATGTATCAAACCCGGGTCTGCTTTCAGAATCGCAGGGTGAGTGGTGAATGGCAGCAAGGCTCCTATGGCGGCCCAATGGTTTGGGTTGATTTTCCCTATCCATTGATTCGCAGGGTTCAGGTTCCTTGTAATTGATGTTTGTATTCTGTTGGGATTGTTACCCAATGTCATGTGCCTAAATGGCAGAAAGAAGGTGTGCTTAAGCGATTTGGTTTGCTTTGAATTGCTTGCTGAGGATTAGTGGTAATCAGAAAGAAAAAAATAAATCTTCTCCCTTTTCATACTCTGTTGATACTGTCCTCAAACTATCCTCTGATTGTATTCCGTTCTCCGACATAAAAAAGGCCTGCACCATAAGAAAGAGATGGGCAGGCAATCAATGAATCTGCTTGTGCATTAGTAGTTACACCCGTACGCTCGGGTAATCAGCCTCCAAAATCGTAATCGAAGCGCAATTCTTCGTTTTGGTTAAACCTCTTGCTTGAGCCAGCAATATTTGGAGTCTTCTCGTCCTCTTTTTGTGGCTCCCATGAGATGGAGCATTCATTCCTGAGTTGATCGATTCGGTCGCTCATCTCGGTAATGATCATATGGAGTCCGTTTACCTCCTCATAGACGCCCTGCTTGCTTGAGGTCGGCCTGTTATCCAGCTGACTGACAATATGAGACAGTTTCTCTTGCCACTGGGACAGCTCGGTGTCGACATTTTTGCAATAATCTTGAATTTCCATAACACCACCCTCTAATCAGAACTGAGGTACTCACCTGGTACTGTGAGTATCAGTTAGAGCTCCATTATAACGGGACTCTTCCATCATCAAATGGCTCTCCCAGCCAATCGTTTCGGAACAGCCATTTATACTAAAAAAATAAGGCACAATAGGGGGAGAATCCATGGACAATCTGCAGGCTCCGGCCAAATTACAGTGTTGAATTCGATTCTACCTCAGAGCTAACGAAAAAATTGTGGAATTACTCCTATAAAAAATCACCAAGGACACAAAAAAAATAATCTGATTACCCCTAAAGCTCAGCACGAGCAAAAGTAGGGTCAGGATGAACCTCCCCCGTTTTAACGGAGCCCGTTCGGTTTTCATATACCGGTCTGGCTACTACCTTTCGGGAGATAGAGGAGGTATCCCGCCTGAAATCCCTCTTACCATCAGTGCATAATCACTTGGGTAGTCCACCATTCTGCGCTATTGGATAACTGTTTAGGATTCTGTAAAGGAAAAGATAAAATGGAGTGAGGGCGCATATGCTTTGTGTAACCTCGGTAGAGGTTAGTCGCTTTCCTGTAGTTTATTACGGTATGGGTTCATAACCAGAATCGGGCAATGAACTCGTTTAATCACCCTCTGAGTAACGCTGCCGAGTAAAACTTTCTCAAGCCCTTTCGCGCCGTGAGAACAGATAATCATCATATCTGCATCGACCTTTTTAGCTACATTAACGATCTCTTCAACCGGGTCACCTACCACGACCGTACCGTTGCAGGCAAAACCTTCCTGTCTGAATTGCTCGACAAACTCTTCCATACGGGCGTTGATCTGTTTTTTCACGGCACTTGTAGCTTCCTGTGAATGTGGAACTGACCATAAACCTTCACCGTAAGCGACTGGAATAATGTGGATAAGGTGCAACTCGGCAGAATGCGATTTGGCCATATACTTGACATAATCAAGCAATTTCTCCGTGTTTCCTAAAAAGTCGACGGGAACCGCGATTTTATTTACTTTTATCATAATTTCTATCCTCACTTTATATAGCTCAATATATTACTGTGTTTTCCCGACGCTAATTGTTGGAGATAACACTCTTTATACAAACCTTACCTATACCGCTTTGCATCCCAGCAGAGCACTTAAGGTCCTGCTCTGTCGTGCTATTTTTCCTGTCCAATAGTTGAGGCAAGAGGTTGTCGCAGTTGACTTTTCAAGCTGTTGAACCATTAAAAGCCTTCCCAGGCAACGAGCCTCACAGGAATAGTCGGCAATTGCAGAAATATCTAACCATTTTGTGGTATTAATATCAACAGGTTGATCACCACACAAGGTAGCCATGTCAAATTATCAAAGCGTCCCTGACCTACAGTGCCCCTTGAGCATCACATTTCGTAGTTTGAAGAATCGGTGCTTTCATATAGCCCTGTTTCAATGAACGATTTCTGAAGCATTCAGAGAAAAAAAGGGGCCATGACATCTTGTTAAAGATCACCCGATCTTACTCTTGCCTCTGAATACTCTTCTGCGCTGATGGATAACTTTTTGGTTTTAGCAGTCCTTGCTATAAGGGGAGAACTGTTTAGGATTCTGTAAAGGAAAAGATAAAATGGAGTGAGGGCGCATATGCTTCGCGTAACCTCGGTAGAGGTTGGCGAATGCTGGGGAGGAGGAATCATTTTTTAAGGAGACCAATAATGAATGCAACGAAAGTTAAAGACGTGATGGTGCCTCTGGCTGAGTATGCCACCATCTCTCAGGACGCGACGTTGTACCAGGCTGTGCTCGCTCTTGAAGATGCGCATGAGAAAATAGGTGTAAAAAAATATAAATATCGGGCCATGCTGGTTCATGACAATCATGGGCGAATTGTAGGAAAGCTCGATCATATAAGTATTCTTCGCGCCATGGAACCGAAATTTCAGGATGTTGGCGATATCAATATGTTAACGAGGTTTGGTTTCGGACCAGATTTCTTAAGAAAAATTACCCGGGATTTCGACCTGCTGCAGAAACCTCTGGATGATATCTGCAAAAAGGCCATAAAAGTCATTGTCCGCAACATCATGCACATCCCTGACAAAAGCGAGTGCATCTCACAGGAGGCATCGCTCAACGAGGGTATTCATTTGCTGGCTCTCGGTCGGCACCAATCACTGCTCGTCAAGGAGAACGAAGAGGTGGTTGGGATTCTCAGGCTCTCAGATGTGTATCGTACTGTTCTCGAAATGATGAAAAGCTGTGAGGTCGGGTAGAGCAAAATAAGTGGATGTTTCCGGATTGAAATTGCATTGAGGTTTCAAGGAATTGCCACATTCTCACAACCCCAATGAAACAGGCAGGGTTTTGTGGTGTGTATGGTTATGCCCCATACGCACCACCGAAAAGCAAGGTCCTCTGCCTTGATCACACTCCAATTCTGTCAAATATACCGGGTGTACATAACTCTGAATGCTTCAAAGACCATACTTGACACCTTCTCACACCATCACCTAAAATCTTGTTAGAAGTGGATATCCGGCTTAGAACAAAAATCATGATCCGAGCCACCCTTGTCGTACCAGCCTGGCCCTTGGGCTGAGTCTTACCTGGCCGTAAGCTGCATTGGAGACACAAACACGGCCAGTTCTATTGCATGTGGCTAAACATGGCGCCTGTATTGTTAATGTCGTCAACTTTACCTGTAAATTGATAATAAAAACGGAATCACCTGGGAAACAGATGGATAGCAAGGCACAAGGTTCAACTTCTTGAAGAGGAGATTGCCAATGCCAGTGTACGAATTTCGTTGTGAAGAATGCGACCATATCTTTTCTCTGATTATCCGAATTTCAGATTACGAAAAGAACGACTTTTCCTGTCCGAAATGTAAAAGCAAAAAGGTAAAAAGACAGCTCTCGACCTTTCAGCCCATTACCACAAAAAAGAGCTAAGTCAAAACTGTTAGCCGATCTCCAGCCATTAGAAAATTAGCAGGTATAGGAGAGGATAAGGGATAAATAGGGCCAGAGTGAAATTAAAAGTTTGATAACTCAATTCACCCTGTTTCTTGAATTCCATTAAGCCTGAATCCCATGCTTCAGCAATAACCTTTGGCGGAATATCATCAAGATTTTGACATGCTCCTCATTCCACTCAATCAGGTTGAACCCATACTTCCGGTAGATTTCCTGTTTAGCTTTTTTGCGAGCCAGATATTTCTTATCGTGAAGAGTCGGGTCACCCATTGAAAGGCCCCGCAGGTTTCGATTTGCGGGGCCTTTTTTTGCGGTATTATTGTTGTCCGGCCTGGCTGAGGAGGTTGATTCAAACTTCAATGGACTGAACAGGATATGCAGGGATCGTAGGCCCGGACCAGCATTGCCGCGAGTTGGGCGATTTCGCTGTCCGGGAGTCCCGAGGCAGCCGATTCGGCGACCAGTTTGGTGAGGTCGTGCTGGATGTTGGCATGATTCTGGCTAGTGGGAATGACGCAGTCGGCCTTGGTAATAATCCCCTGCTTGTCCAGGGAGTAGCTGTGGTAGAGGATTCCCCGGGGCACCTCGATTGCACCGACACCTTTGCCGGCCCGGGGAATAGGGGTGGCACGGGAATTCTGCCACGTTGTCGCCAGCAGCCGGCCGATTAAGCGCTCGGAATCTTCGACCACATGCAGACATTCGACCAGCTGGGCAGCCGTGTTGTAAAACGGGTTGTGGCAGGCCGGCAACAGGCCGAAGCTGTCGGCCATGGCCCTGGCCCCAGGGTGGAGCAGGGTGCCGTTGTTGTTCAGCCTGGCCAGGGCGCCAACGGCAAAAGAGTCACGCGACAGCCTGCTCCATTTGGCGGTGGACTGTTCAGTCAGATATTCATTGGTCATTTCCAGATAGTTGTCTTCTTCCTTTATTACCCCGTCTGAGGAGAGCAGCATCCCGCCGATGAAGGGATAGCGTGTCTCGCCTTTTAAGGAGACATATTCCGTCTCCCGCTGAAAATCCGGGAGGACGAACGAGTGCATAAGCTCCGCTGCTTTGCTGAGCTCGTGGCGTGTCTGGCGGAGACGTTGCTGCAGACTGACCAGCATATCCTGACGGGGCAGCTTGGTGAAGCCGCCCACGATGAGCCGGGTCGGATGCAGTCTCCGGCCACCGATGAGATCGGCGCCGTCGTTGGCCAATTTTTTCAGGCGCGCTGCAAGTTCGACAATCTCGGGCCTGCCGGCGCGCAAAGACAGCAGACTGTCGGCATTCAGAAAATCGGGCACGGCAAGGAAGAAAATATGCAGAACGTGGCTCTGCAGGGTTTCCATATGCTTGAGTAGCAAGCGCAAGGTCCGGGTCTGCTCAGGTGGCTCGAAGCCAAAGGCCCGCTCTATCGCCCTTATGCTGGCGAGGGTGTGGCCGATGGAGCAGATACCGCAGATCCGGCCGCACAGGGAGGGGGCACTCCACCAGCTTTTACCGACCAGGATTGCTTCGAAAAAACGGGGCGATTCGACAACCTCCCAGTGGGCATGGACCAGCTGACCCTCGACGACTTTGATGGAGATGTTGCCGTGTCCTTCGACCCTGGTGAGGTGCTTTATGGAAATGTCGCAACTATTTTTCATGACGTATGCTGTGTTGTGGCGGTTGCCAGTTTCTGTCGGAGCCGGGCAGACCATTCGGGAAAACCACCGTGGCATTCCAGGTAGTCGAGCATAACCTCCAACGGAATTCCCCGTTGTTGAAAGATCTGCTCGAGCTCTTCAAGGTTGGCGACTTCGGCGGGGCCCCGGCAGCCCTGACAGCCGGAGCGTTCCGCGGGGCACCAGGCATTGCAGCCGGCACGGGTCACGGGGCCGAGGCACGCCTCGCCATGTTCAAAAAGACAGATATGGCCGGCGGCAGTGCATTCCATGCATACCGGGTAATTGGGATGACTGATCTTTTTGCCGACAACGAGGTTGGTGACGATCCGTTCGACGTCACCCTTGTGAATGGGACAGCCGAATATCTGCAGGTCCACCTCGACCAGGGCATGCAGCGGGAGCACCTTGGGCAGGGGCGTCATGGGAATGGTGCTGTCGCCGTAGACCAGCCGGCTGGGCCAGTCGCTGTCGCTGAATCTGTTGCGAAGCTGGTTGATGCCGCCAAAACAGGCACAGCTGCCGAGAGCCACCAGGGTGGCCGCTCTGGTTCGTATCTCCTGCAGTTGCGCCACCTCTTCCGAACAGCTTATGCTGCCCTCGACAAAGGCGATATCATACTGGTCGGAGGCGGAGGTCATGGCCTCACGAAAGGTGACAATTTCCAGGAGATTCAGGAAATCGAGCAGGTTGTGCTCGTCGTTGAGCAGCTGCAGCTGGCACCCTTCGCAGGAGGTGAACTCAAAGAAGGCAACCCGGGGACGTGGGAGGTTCCTGCCCAGGTATGAGAGTCCTTTTTGCATCTCAGATAGCCTCCTTGAGGTTTACGACCGACCAGAAATCGAACACCGGCCCATCGAGACAGGTGTAGGTGGAGCCGACATTGCAACGGCAGCACTTGCCCTTGCCGCAGTGCATCCTGCGCTCCAGGGAGACGAACATGTGGTGCATGGGCAGACCGGCGGCGAGCAGTGTGCTGCAGACCGCCTTGAACATCACCGGTGGTCCGCAGACGATGGCGTACCAGGTGTCAGAGAGGCTGATACCTGACGACAGGAATTGGTCGACCAGGGAGGTGATCATGCCGACCTGGCCGGACCAGCCTTCGTCGGGTTCATCGACGATACATTGCACTCCAATGTCCGTATTCCGCCAGCTTTCATACTCGTCGGCAAAGAGCAGGAATGCGGGGTTTTTCGCTCCGCAGAGAAAATCTACCCTGGCATATCTGCTGCGGTTTTCCAGCACCGCCAATAAGGCCGAGCGAAGCGGGACGGTTCCCAGGCCGCCGGCGATGAAGAGCATGTTGCTGCCTTTCATGCGTTCCAGCGGGTAGGAGGTGCCGAAGGGGCCGCTGATACCCACCCGTAGTCCCCGCTCGCATCGGGCAAGAAAGGAGGTGAGGGTGCCCACCGACCTGATGCACAGTTCGAGGTCGCCCCGCCGTGATGGGCTGGAAGATATGGAAAAGGGAGCTTCCCCGATGCCGGGCACCTCGAGCATGACAAACTGACCGGGGACAAAAGAAAATGTCGAGTGAACCGCCGGGTCGAGCAACCGTATGCGGTAGAGTTTCACTGAATCGATGAGTGGCGAGATCGACGTTATTTCGGCTTCGTGGCAGTACTCGTAACGCATCAGATCAGATTTTCGCCGATGAATGTGATCTGCGGCGAGAATATCGACCACGGGGACGTTTCTATCCATCTTCTTCTGCCTCCCTGCGTACGCTCGCTATCACATCGACCGGGGCAATGTCGGCCAGACATGCCTGGCCACAACGGCCGCAGCCGACGCAAAGAGATTCTTCGAAAGCTTCAACGAACCCCCTGTGCTTGTGATAATATCGGTATTTCAGGCGGGTGGCGCTCTCGGGGCGAAAATTGAAGCCTCCCGCCACTTCGGCAAAATCAACGAGATTACAGGAGTAGAGGCGCATCTCTTTTCGGGCGCTGCCAAGTGTGAGGTCGATGAGCTGCTCTGTGCCATAGCAGTAACAGGTGGGACAGACACTCGCGCAAGTGCCGCAGGAGAGGCAGCGTCGTCCCCACTCATGCCAGACCTCCGCTTGAAATTCCATATCCAGGATCATGACCAGGTCGGTGGTGTCCATTTGGCTGGTGAATTGTGCTTTTCGCTTCTTCGCCGCCTGGATGAAAAGGGCATGGTGTTCACTTTTCGCCTCTTTTGTGCTAATCCCCTGCAGTACCTGATAGGCGGCGGAGCTCCTGATTTCGCAGAAATAGAGTTCGCCGATATCGGTGATGAACAGGTCGCAGCCATGCAGCACCGTTTCGCAGTCCATGGATTCGCAGAAACAGAAAGGTTGAGGGGAGCAGCTGGTGCCGACGATAAAGGTGTTGCGGCGCCTGGCCGCGTAAAAAGGGTTCGGGTAGGTACTATCCAGAAGCACCTTGTCCAGCCTGTTGAGAGCATTGATATCGCAGGCGTGCATGCCGAAAAAGACCACAGGGGTCTCAGGGGTGAAGTGCACCTCCTTTCGCCAGCTCTGGTCGTTAAGGGCATAGGACGCCATGGTCAGCCTGTGCGGCAGAAAATACTTCTTAGGGGAATGGGAGGTGGTGGTATGTTCGAAGGCGAGGTCTGCAAAATCGAATACCTGCTCGTAGGCGTAGAGGGGCCAGCTCTCCGGTGAAGTCTCCTTAACAGTAGGACCTACCAGGCAGTTATAGGAGAGCACCTCGAAGAGATGTCTGAGTTCACTTTTGGCAAAGACGCAAAAAAGCATAGTTGACCTCATACCGATGTGGTGAACCGTTCATCACTGACCACATAATATTATACCGCTTGCGGTAAATGAGGCGTCAAGAAGTTTTCTGTGATTTACCGAGATCGATTGACCTCGGCCATATAGAGCCAGTTGTCCACAAGTATTTCTGCTTGTGAGCGGGCAAAATGGTCATCGGTGGCGCTATGTTTTGCCTGGAACTTTTCTCTAAAACCCGGGTCTTCGATTGAAGAAGGTTCTGCCGGGAGAAGTAAATGGGGAGGTGCCCCGATATTCGCACTGACGTTCAGCTTTTTAGCGAGAGCAGTTGTTGAGATCTGCCTGATTGAATCAGGCATAAGGATTTTTCATGGAGTTGGCACTATTTGTGGTAGGCAAGCTGCGACCCGACAACAGGTCCTGGGAATAAATATTATCCCAGGTTGGTGATTGTAACCAGTTGTTTTGTTATATGAATAACTACACTTTAAAAAATAATTATATCTGCCATTGAATGCTGTTATAATGATATTACCAAATATGATTTATTCGTTTTTATGCTAAAACATGGCAGCCGGTGACTGGATTGATTGATAGTGGTTGCTCTTTTTAATCTCTCTTTTGTGTTTTCAAATAAAACAGTGAGGAGGGGAAATTGGAATTTTTAAGTAAATATTTCATTCCAATTCTTTTGTGTACACTAAGTCTTGCTTCAGGGATGTTTATAGGGCATAAGATTGGTCGCGGAGAAAGTATTTGTTTATGGAGGTCTACAAACGGCACAACTGATATTATATTAGGGCCTGCGTCAATAACAAATTTCGATTTAAATAAACTGAGTGATTCAGACGCTGCAGCTCTTTTTATAAATATCAAATCTTTGAGCAAAGACCACTTTGTAGCAAAGAGTCTGAATGAGTTATGTGATTGCAATGAGGCATTTTTTGAAAATGAGGAGGTTCAGCTGACCGTAAAATTCCACGAAGAAGACGGGCTGATATCAGGCGATAATGGGGCAGCTTGTATGAACTCCACTCCATATAAGAAGCGAATATCTGTAACAAAAATAATTGATAATACAAACGAGTCAGATGGATTGTATTACATGAAAGAATTTTTTATCATTCATACTATGAGTGGCGAAAAATGCCGGCAGGAAAATGCCGAAGCAACAATATGGATTTCAAATGAAGCCGCACGAAAGTGGTTGCCGGAACAACAATTTGAAGAGTTACCATCGGAGGTCTGGGTTGAGGCTCAAATTATGGCAACTCTTTGATTAGGGGTGATTATATGAAAAAAATCTTATCCATTGTGCTGACGATTTCATTTTTGTTTTTGGCTAGTCAAACATTTGCCGACTGTTGGTATAATGGGGAACTGTATCCAACAGGAACCATAATTAACAATAAGACATGTCAGGCAGACGGAAGTTGGCGATAAATCCTCGGCAATAATATACAATTCATGGTTGCGAATGAAATGTGGGCGTACCCCGTTATTCGTGCTAACAACTGCTTTGAATTATATGTGGATAGAGCGTTTCTTGATAAGTATAATTTAATAATGAGCCGAGGTTCAGAGCAGTAAAAGGAATAGTGTCCGAGTAAAATTAAAATGTCGCAAATTGAATTACAAAGTTTCCAAGATATCAATATGTAAACAATTAAATAAAGATCACGTTTGTAAGTGCTCAAAGCAAATCCGACTAATTATTCTTGCCTCCTTTCCCTATTTCTTTTTTTGCCCTTATACCGAACTGGCATTCCGCTAAATTTGGACATTGTGCGTAGCTGAGCAGCAAGGTTTTTTAGTTCGCCCTTGGACAATGCATAGAACTTGTGAAGCTGAAAAAACTCCCGGCTTGTAAAGTCGTCGTCCTTGTATCTCATGGATATATTGAGCCCATAGTGCAATACATTGATAGTGTTAGCCTTTATTTTAAAATTCATTCCTTTTTTAAAGCTATGTGTTTTTGGCGTCTGGAACGACACTACCCTGAAAGTCGGTGCAGTCAGTACCTTAATTGCATTAATCGAGTATTTGCCAACAGGGAATTTTTTGATTGCGATAAATTGCTTATTAACTCTTGGCCTAACATCTATTTTCACAGTGGACTTCGGCTCATACAGTAGGGAATAATAGTAGCAAAATGGATAAGAAGTTTTGTTGCTGACAACTGTTGGTATCACCAGCACACCGTAGCCAGATTCTGGGTCCGTCGCAAAAGAGTTATTAACGTATAGAGTTGTTAGAAAAAAACAACACAAGACTAACACAATCGCAATTTCAAGCAGGAAGTTCGTTATATCTTTCATGGGAGTCTCCTAATCTTGACGATCAGACATCCTCTCTCCTCACTCCCCTCACTCCGATTTAACTCTGGGTCGATCATTTATTTGGTGACTACCTCTTCCGCCACTCCATTTTTGTCGAAGGTTATAAATATGCAACAGCCGCTCACCCGATCTTCACCATAAGCAGCACCAAATGTTGAGAGCGGATCGAACCACAGACCATGTCCACACTTCACCTGAATTGTCAAATCACTGCTTTTTGAAGTCTGGGTGCTCACTCGGGCAAAGTGCTTTCCCATGAGGTTCACCAAGTATTGGCAGAAGTTCGTAGCTTCTGGTTAGGCCCTGGAAAAACACTGGATATTTCCAAACCTGTAAGGCATAGGTGTAGCCTGGGCATCAGGTTGTCATATATCTCTACAATAAGGCGCCATTGAAAGGCTGGAACAGCTGTATTTATAGCTGAAATTTAAGTCGTGTGGAGATATCGAGTCAATGCCACAGTGTCGCAGATGGTGAAAAGGGGCGGAAGTGACATGTGATCTGTGTCCGCATTGAGAACTCAGGAAAGTAGTAACTGAGCAGGCTTGATTTTGACAGTGTTTGCTTGTAGATACTGAGGTCTGCCGGTGTACCTTTGGGCTTTTGAGAGTTTCCCCCTGAAGTAAGAGAATATACCGTACATGGATATTGTAGCTTGAGTGGTCTGGTAGTAATCAGATATTGTTGAAGATTCGTTACCTCAATTCAGGAGCTTACCCTAATTGTCATCTGCGTTGCTCTGCTCAGTAAAGAGCAATAATCTCAGGCTCTTGCTTTCAATTTTTCATATGCAATCGGTAGCTGAAAGGGTTTTCATGAAGTTTCCCAAAACTCTGCTGGCTTTTTCGGCTTAATGATTCTATCTATACCTTAGGTTGGTTTTCAGTTAAGTAGCAATTAGCTGCTTAATTCCAGCAAGATAGAACATGTACTATGTTATGTTATGGCGATGTATCGCTCAGGTTTACCTATGTCGGGAAAAATTTCACATATTGTCAAAGCCTTTGTTCATCGGCTGAAAAGTCTGCTGACCAAATCGTCCCAGGAAGAGATGCTGGGTGAAGTGCTTGTAAAGAAGGGCATTATTTCAGAGAAACAACTTTATTCTTCTTTGGAGCAACAAAAGCGGGTTTTGCATGAGAGTGGCAAGGTCGTACCGTTGGGGCTGATTATTGTTGAGCAGGAGAATATTGCCGAAGAAGATATTATCGATGCCGTCAATGATCATTATGACCTCTCGATCTCATCTTTATCCGACAACTTACGGATACTGGTTGGTAAAATACGGGCGAATCTGTCAGAGGAAGTACCATCCCCACGTATTCCGATCTGGCTTCAGCTGTCAGTCGCAACCATGATTGTACTGGCAGTGTCCATATCTGTTCTCAGCTATGTGATTATGGAGAGGCAGAGGGAACAACTGTATGCTCAGACAGTGAAGCTGGGAACTGTCAGTCTCAACTACGTCGCTAATAACGCAAAAGTACCGTTGTTAAATGGTGACACTCTGTCGCTGAATACCCTCATAAACAACGTCGCCTCGGTTGAAGGTCATTATTATGCTTTCATTTTGAACAACGAGGGGATGATAAAGGCCCATACCAATCATGCGAAGATCGATAAACCATTTACACCATTTACTGCAGTAGAATCGCCTTTTATAAAAGGTCAGGTTTCCTACTTTAATTACACCCTGCCTGGAAAAGGTCATGTGCTTAACCTCAGCATGCCGATTGTGTTTCAAGATAAGAAACTCGGTGAGGTACATGTGGGATTGTCGATAGACTTTATCCATAACCTGTTCGTCAATGAACGTGCGTTTCTTGCTGCTGTTGCCTTGGCGATAATCTTCGTAAGCATGGTTGTTGCCGTCTTGTTCAGCTTCCGTTTTTCCAGGCCTGTGTCGAAACTGGTCGAGGCCACCTCGGAGATTGCCAGGGGGAACTATAATTTCAAACTCGACCTCAAACGAAATGACGAGCTGGGAACCCTGGGTGGGGCGTTTAACGTGATGGGAAGTGAGTTGTACCGGCAGTCTGTTATGAGGGAATCATTCGGCAAGTATGTCGGGCCGGAGGTTCTCGATATGATCATGAAGAACCCGGCAGAGTCATGGCTTAAAGGCAGAAAGAACGAAGCCTCGGTCCTGTTTGCCGATGTCAGGGGGTTCACTGCCTATTCCGAAGGCAGGGAGCCGGAAGAGGTGGTGGAGAAACTCAACCAGTTTTTTTCAATTGCCACTGAGGTTATTCTTGAACATGGCGGCTATATCGATAAATTTATAGGTGATTCTGTGCTGGCTGTATTCGGTGTGCCGGTGTACAGGCAGAATCACACCAGACGGTGCGTTATGGCGGCGATGGATATGCAGGACAGACTCGCCTGTGCATCCCTGGATGGCAACCCGTTGTTAGACCGGGTCGGGATAGGCATAATGTCAGGTGTCGTTGTCGCCGGTAACATAGGTTCACAGGTCAAGATGGAATACACAGTGATAGGCGACAGCGTCAATGTTGCCTCTTTCCTGAGCAATCTTGCTGGTCCTGGTGAGGTTGTGGTCGGTGGTAGCAGTGAAAAAGAACTCATTGAATTCATAGATGTGGAGTCGATGGCGCCTCAAAAAATAAAAGGCAGAGAAGGGTTGGTCCAGGCATATAAGCTTATTTATGCGAAATAAAATGCCCCAGAAGTCCGTCGGGCTAATCCCTTTTTTCCCGACTTTCGGTTATTGCTTGCAATACTAGATATGTGGCTTCGTTTAATTTGCTTTAATTCCCTTGATTTGTGAAAAAAATGTAATACTCTGACAGACTCAGGGGATAACATGCTGGTTGAACAGTTACGACCAATAGAAATTGCAGGAACTCTCTGTAAAGAAAATAACTATGAGTTCCTTTGCAGGTGTCGACGTGAGATATGAAACAGTACGATAATTTCAGGTGGAATATTGACTTAAGGAAAGTCCGCACGGGTGTTGGGCTGGTCCTGCTGCTATCTGGTCTCTCCGGTTGCGCGGATTGGCAGGGCAGTACACCCTTGCCTGTCGCCAGCCAACTTGAAGCCATAAAAAATGAGCAGGACCAGAGGTACCTGGAAGCGTTCACGTACTGGAAACAGGCAGAGCAGGTCGTTAACGGTAAATTGGACTCTATTTCATCGCAGCTCAAAACGATCTCGGAGGAACATGCGAAGCAGGCTGTGGTGTTTTACCGAGAGAAAAAGAGTGAAGAGGCTTGTCGCGAATTTATCGAAGCCTTGCGATTTGACCCATCGAACCGGACAGCTCGAGATTACCTGCTCAACCGATATGAGGTTGAACCCTCAGTCTCATATATTGTTCAAGAATCTGATACTATTGAAAAAATAGCTTCAAAAGTATATGGCGATCCCGGCTACGAATTTCTTTTGACAATGTTTTCCGGTGTTGACGCAAGTAAAGACCTCGTTGAAGGCGCTACGTTACTGCTGGCTGATCCCGAAGCATTTTCATCGCAGGCGGTTCACGCTTACAAAAAAGATATCCTGGTTGCACGAAAGCTGTTCAAAAGCAACAGATATGAAGAAGCACTGCGGGTTTCATATACCATTCTGGAATATCTGCCAAAGGATGATGAGGCGTCATATATTACCAATATGTCGCTGTTGAAACTTGCCGAAATCCAGATAGCAGAACAGAAATATGGGGAAGCTGTCGCCTCACTTTCTAATGTTGATCCCTCCTTTAAAAATGTCAAAAAAGAGTTGATGGAAGTACAGGAACTTCAGCAGGAAAAGATGGTGTGGGACAAGATACTGGAAGATTACGAGTTAGTGCGTCAGGGAGAGGATTTATACCGTCAGGGAGAATTTCTGGAAGCCCTGAAAGTTTTTGAGCAGGTCGATCCGCAGTATGCCGGAAGAGAGCAAATGCTGGCCCAGGTCAGGGAACAATTACGGCGTCAAGCGGAAAATCATTTCAAAGAGGGTGTGACCCTGTTCGTGGAGGAAAAACTTTCATCCGCCATCAAGGAGTGGGAGCGGGCGCTGGAGTATAATCCGAACCATCCTGAGGCGCTGAGCTCCATCGAAAAAGCCCGGAAACTCATGGAAAAGGTCAGCAGAATAAACTGATGATAGAGTATATCGCGCACCGTTTATCAGCTTGAATATGTTTTGGTAAAAGACGGGGCAGGTCTTGAAATTTGCTCACTTACGTTAGAGAACGTCTCACCTTTGAAGCCGTATCAGATCCTTTTCAGCTTCAGTTTGTTTGGCTTTTGCCCCTTTTTGCTCCTAATATCAACCTCACCTCTCTTCCCAAATGGAGTGTGGGGAAATCTGCAGTGGCTTGTCAGGGTACATCCTGCCCATGTTTTCTTGTGCCGCCTGCATGATCCCATATGGACGCAGAGGAGCAGGGTTTATTCGGCTCATGACCACACTAATTACCTGTTCAGCAGAAATGGATACCCCTAAATTTAAAAAATAGAACCTGTTGCGGAATGCCATGTGATTTAGCAGTCTCTATCCTGCCAGGCGGTTTGAAGTTTCTTCAGAGCTGAGTATGATTAATTAATGGCTAACCAGTTATTGCAGCTGGTCCACCGTTAAAAATTTTACCCAGAGAGGTATGGCATGGCAGAAAACAGAGATCAGAATTGGCCCGATATGTTCATTAGCCTTTATGATAGGCTCACAGGAAGAAATGCGGAAATAACCTATGATTTCGAAAACCTGAAAGTAGAAATTCCCAGTGAGGCTTCTGAGGATGCGGCGCCTGTTCCCTGGACCTTTAACGGGAAATTGAAGATTCGAACCAGAGAGGTGCGAAAATAACATCCGGCAGCCGGTTCTGGTTTAGACCATGAACCGGTTATTTGTTTCTGGATGGAATTCATAAGAATTGCCACGATTCATAATGAATAATATCTCTGATATTCGAAATGATACAATGCCCATGTCACTGAAATGCAGCCCATTAGATGTTTCCGGAGAGCTTGAGGTCACATTCCAGAGCACGTGTTTCAGACTCTTCAGTAAAGGGAGTACGTTAATATTACGCTTTGACAATCTATTGGATTCTAATAGGTTGTTATCTCATCTGAAAAAAACATCAGTAATCAACCCTGCCTTTATCTCCGAAATTGATCGGATCATGATTGATACGGGACTAACCCTGTGCGTCTTCAATAAACGTTTTGCTATTTTGGGCTTAGGAGCAAATCCTCTATTTCATCGAATGCTGGCGTTTGTGGTACGAAAGGGCTAGCAAAGATGTGCATCATAAACAGCGAACAATAATAACGTCCCTTTTTCCCGAAGTATTAATCAGGCAGTGAGTTCGCAACCAGGTCAGGTTCACCTCGTTTACCTTGATAATAAAGGCTTTTCTGACGATAAAAGGAATGTGGTGTTCCTTATTGTCGTCGCCAGGTGCTTTGCCATATATTCTTAGTTCTTTACAGCAGTTGTCAGCACGTTTTTTATGTTAATTATTGCCGGCACTTCAGGAGAAAATCCCCCGAAGTGTCTCTGGGGTAAGGCCCTATCCAGGTGTTGTGGTTTCACGACACGCCACAACCGGCAGTTTTTTTGTTTGGCTTTAACAGTTAAATAGACTACAAAGTCAGCGCTTGTTGGCAGGCGTTGGAGAAGATTGTGCCTCAAACACACCGGTAGCTGATACAATTATTATACAAAGTCTGTTCATTATAGGTCGGCTGGAAATGGCAGGCCTTTGACATAGCTGGGAGTTCGTAACAATACATGCAATGGGCGAATTGGAATATTCTGTTTGCAATGATGGCAACCGTGGCGTTTGCGTCTACAGCGGTATTGGCCATTCGGGAAGATAAGGATCTCGATGTCTTTGGTGCCATTGTTCTCGGTTTAATCACCGCTGTTGGCGGTGGTACCATTCGTGACCTTATTTTGGATGTACCGGTGTTCTGGTCCCTCGATCTGAACTATATCTGGGTTGGAGTCGGTACCTCGATTCTGGCATTTTATGGACGACGCCTTTTTACCAAACGTCATATCTATAGCCTGATGCTCTATCTAGATGGTTTCGGGGCGGCATTATTCGGCATACAGGCAACCGCCAAGGTGTGGGATCTCGGCTTTGGCCTACCTGCTGCACCTGTGATCCTGGGTATCGTTACAGCCATTGGTGGTGGACTGATGCGGGATGTATTGGCGGGTCGCACCACCCTGCTGATGAAGGCGGAGCTTTATGCAGTGCCTGTAACAATCGGTGGCATAGCTTTTGTGATGGTCCTCCATTATCTCCCTGACTACAGAGAAATCGGGTCTATTATCTGTATCCTGGCAACCTTTGCCTGGCGTGGGGCGGCAATTCACTGGAATTTGAGAATGCCCATGCTTGCCAGAACTGGTGGGGAGAGGCGGTAGCTGTATCAGGAAAAGGAAGCGGTTACCTGGATTGGTTCAGGTCTCGTAACACGTGAACAGGTGGGCCGGCGCAGGTGCCCACCTGCGCCTGGCATTATCCCTCAATCTCTGCACCATATTGTAGCAGGAGATCTCTTAGAATCGAGCGATGGCATCGTGCTTCGTTCTCACAGTAACAGCCTACCGAAAAATTGCTGTTGTGGGACATGACAGCCAACATTTCGATGACTCGAATTTTATCAGCTTGGGCCATCTCTGCCAGATACTTCTTTTTAAAGGCAAGCCATTCTTTCTCGGTCGTTGCGCTCCTGCCCATCTTCATCGTTTCCGGGCTCGGAGAGAGATTAGGAAGCCAGACATCGTACCAGTTACCTGAGGAAAACTCTGCTTTGGGTATACCACGGGGCGGACGACGCACGGTACCTATGCGAATACCTTCATTCCCGGCCCTGTCACTTCCAAGTCTTACAATTCGAATACTCATTTTATCTCAACCTGTTATATGGTCGGGTTATTGTTCACGGATATCCTGTCAGGGGTCTGTCCGGCTCAGAATCCTGGAATTGGCTGTAAGGAAAATCCAATTCAGCATGATCCGTCTAATACAACGTGGTATTGATATAGTGTAAATATTTAATTATATGAAACTAATCTCATTGCCACACACCCTCGGTTTAAGATTTGTGGTGGGCAGGATAAAGGGGGGGAACTACATCATAGCCGGTTTTTTTATCAAAGTTTTTTTATGATGTAATTCAACTTATTAAGTTGATGAGCTTATTGCTCAACCTACACCGCCTATACGCCTACCATTTCACGCCTGATTTTCGACGAGTTTTAACTGAGCATCGGTGTGATGAGAAACAGAATAATTTTAAAATCATATAACTACTAACCAGCCAGGGAGAGGATGATGAACCGTACCTTATGTTTGATCATGTTGTTATGCGTTGTATTATTGAGCTCCTGCACCTCTTACGTGGGAGTACATGTCAATCCCAATAACCCAAATTATTGTAGCAGTTATACGCCACAGTATCCATGCAGGATCGCTGATGATGATTTCAGGGTTCAATTGGAAATTGATGAACTGGATGAACCGGGAAGTTATCTTGCGAAAGGTGATCTGGCTATTTTGAATAAAGCCAACTTCAATGCGATTACGCACTTGAGGATTACCATATTTATGCTCAAAGACAATGTGGTTGTAGATAGTCTCATTCACTCGATAGGTTCAGGTGAAATTGGTAAGGACCTGCCTATCAACCGGGAATTCAAAACTGATGAGGAGTTTGACGCCATCGTCGTTGGTTATAACTACAGAGTCCAGGGCTGATCGTCGCTGAGAAATTCTCAAGGGAAACAAAGAGCGATAGTTGGACTTTGGCTTACCTAGTCTGCTGTTTTGTCATCGCTTACCTACTATGATCTTTTCATCGCGTTTATTCACAATACTTACGTTTACTGTATATGTGATAACTAATAGTTCAATATTTCAGGGTGATACGCAGCTACCTTTTAGTCTTGATGAGGAAATTGCACTTTCGTCTGAAAGTAAAAGGTGGTTGCTTGCACTTCCTGCCCTGGTTAATCGAGTTAATGGTGAGTCTCACACCACACTGGAAGTTGAACTAATTAGCAGAGAGGCCACAGCAGAGCATTCACGACAATTGCAGGAGTGGTGGGGCATTAAGAACAGGAACGACCTGTTGAAGCAGATCAGCAAGCTGGAAGAACATGGGCATAATGAGCGATATCAGCGGTTGCTGGAATTACTCATTGTTCATCCTGATATGGCTCCACAGAAAATCGTAGCTGTATATCACCTGACTCGCAAAGAAAAAAATTATCTGAATTTTCTCAGCGAGAATTTCGAAAAGGCTCAACAAACAGACCTGCTCGCCTGGGATTGGGGTCGGGCCGCTGCCCTTGCAAGATGGGGCTATCAATCCGGTTATCTGGAGGAAAGAGAGGCTTGGATCATTCTTCGGTAGTATTACGGTGAGAAGATCCAAGCCGATTACAACTCGTGGAAGGAGTATGGCAGGGGCTATGCTTTTGGAAGACTCTTCTGGGCTTCAGGTTTCAATGGATTGGATAAATTCCAAGGGCAGACAGAAGAGGTGCTGGAGATTTTGCTTTCCGAACATGGTTTATGGGCGAATATTGCGTGGAATGTCGACTTGGGAAGCTAATATAATTCAATCAGGGATATCAGCATTCCGGGATCGATATGGATATTCTGCATCCGTTTCCCGTCTATTTAAATCCAGCACAATACCCCTTTCGCTCCGGACATATCAGATCCAGATCACTGACTTTCGCAGATTTACCGAAGCACTGGTTATTGTAGAGTTTAACTGTCTTGTCATGCTGGGAGGCACGAAGTTTTTGTTTATCCAGTGCCTTGTTGTAGAGATTTGAGTAATCGTTTCGTTTTGCCAACAGGTAATCATACTGGTCAATAAGGCTGTTCCGTTGGCTACCTGATGAATATTGTATCTCCCCTTCAATATCATTTAGTTTTCTATCGTAATAGCTGATTTTTTCGTCTATCTCATCCAGAATGTCCTCAAGCTTTCTGACATTCCCCTTCTTCTTCTCCATGGTCTGGTGATACGAGACACACTGCCTGAGTTCCTGCTGGCTGTAGAAATCCTGGCTGCTCTGTGCGGGACCTGCTGGTAGAAGCAGAGCCGCGGCGAATAAAAAAAATTGTGAGGCAGAGGAAAATTTCATGATGGATGTGTTCATTATGAAGATTGCAGAGTTAAGGTTAATAATATGAAATTACAACGTAAATTGAATAGCTGTCAATCTACCAGTTAGTTTTCGTCTAGACAATAATTAGCGTGATTTTAATCTCTTATTGCATGATGGGGAAATCAGATGGCGCGAAGTGAGTTGTTGCATTGATGAGGATGGTATTTTTGTAAAAGATGTATGTTCAGCAGAGTATACCGAACTGTTGGTGGTATAGGGCAATTCGGTACGAGCCAGCCACGATCTTATTGGCGAAAAAGATATCGAATTTTTAAAGCCGATAATTATGGAGCAGGCTTTTCCGGCGTGATGCCGGAGGGTGTTAAAGCAGGTGGTTGGCCGGTTGCATAGGCGTGAGCGTTGGAATGATCGAAATGCTGTTTGTGCTCAACCGGACAAGGAGAGGAGGTTATAGGTACGCATCAGCTGAGATACGCAGTTGATAATTTGGCCGCTGTGAAGGTTGATGTGAACGGGAAAAACCGGGATGACGTTGGTTTTTATGAGCAACAGGAGGGAAGGTCGTCTCCCGCTCACCACTGGGCAGCATGGGCAAACCTTTTCCGGTATTGCATCTGGAGCTGGTCAGGAAGTAGCTTGTGATTACTGATAGCCCGGAGCAAGGTCTATTCTCCAGGCTATCACGTCTCATTCTGGTGAAATACAGATTTTATTGAGCGTCTGCAGGAGCGACGCTCTCAACTGCCGGAAACGAATAGTGAGTGCCGTTTGCCTCCACCACCATGCCACGGACAGATTGCCCCTGGTCATCGTAAATGGCGACGCCAGTGTGGCCTTCCTTAAAGCCGATTCCGGCTCTCTCCACTTCATTACCATCCATGATAACCAGACCATAGCCACGGCTGTCTCCACCGAGAGCAATAAATTTATTGCCGTTTTCATCACTCATTGCCAGGCTGGGAACACCCATGTCCATGCCCAAACCCAGTCTCGCTTTGCCGTGTTTGTCTGAGACCAAAATGCCGCTGCCCCTGTCATCTGCGGTGACACCGAGGCTCAAAACTTTCGTCCCGCTTGTATTGAAAACGCTTAGACCGGTACCAACTTTCTCATCGCTGCCAATGTAGATGAGATGGTTGCCACGGCTATCGACTATGGTGATTTTCTTTGCGGTAAGTTCACCGAAAACCCCATCATTCCAGCTCGATTTTGCCCCCATTACCAGTATGACGAGTAGACCTATCGCCAAAAGGACCAGAGTACTCTGTAAGCGCCTGTTCTGTTGCTCCAGTCGATCAATTCTTCTCTGCAGGTTATCGAATCCCATAAGTGTCTCCTTGTGAGAAAAGGGAATACCTCGCTATTGTGTCAGGACGTCACCCTATTTGTTGAGAGCGTCATTGAGCAGGGCGCCGCCCAGTGCACCGGCACCAGCGCCTATCAAGGTTGCTCCGGTACTCCCTCCTATAATCTGTCCGCCAATAGCCCCTACTGCACCGCCTACTGCCGCCCCTTTTTGGGTGGGGGTCATATTGGCACAGCCGAGAACAAAAGTTGAGATGAGGAGGCAGAGGTAGAGAGTAGTAGCTTTTCTGTTCATGGTCATTTCCTCCTTGTTGGGATGAGTGATCATCATCAACCGATTATCCGCGGAAATGACAGAAGTAGGAAACGCTGGATTGATGATGATCGGTAACTGCTGCCTGCTGGTTTTATGAAAAATAATTACCTGGGGTATCCGTGTGCGTCAGATCACCTGCCTGCACCTGACCTGCCCAAACAGCGCCAGGGGCAGCTGAGTTATTCTTTAATATTATAAGGTCGCTCTGAACCAATGTAACGGTCTGAAGTGTATATTCAATCTACCTCAGGGTGGAAGATGATGTGTTAAGGTTGCAGGAATATTTAGATAAATTTGTGCGGTTTTGTGCAGGCAGAGAGAAATGTCTATGCAGGTGGCCGAATTTATGACGGTTTGTCTGACATAAAAAATTACTCCTGAAATTAAGCACGAGCCCGGCGATAATTCCAGCAACAGGGGAGAGGG
Organism: Desulfosediminicola ganghwensis; assembly: GCF_005116675.2. NCBI lineage: Bacteria > Pseudomonadati > Thermodesulfobacteriota > Desulfobulbia > Desulfobulbales > Desulfocapsaceae > Desulfosediminicola > Desulfosediminicola ganghwensis. Next base: position 4,700,326 of record NZ_CP050699.1, on the reverse strand, counting down.
GGGAGAAGTGTGAAATCCAAAACGGTGCGGGCTGTTGGGGATTTGTTGTTCTATGCCGGACTATTAACAGGCCGGGAACGGAGGTAATATCTATAGTAACCAATCACGTTGGAAACCATGAAGCACGATTCCAGTGCCACTGCTCCGGGAGATCCGGCAAGGATGTTATGCATAATCCAGAAGCAGGTCCCGCAGAATATCAGTTCACGCAGCAGCTTATCTGTACTACTGAATGAGGCGACAGTACTCAGGATTGCGGCACCTAAGCTCAGTACGGAAAGCAGTCCGGCGTAGGTGCTGCAGAAGATCGCTCCACAGAAAAAGAGAAATACCCAGAGAAGCAGTCTGGCGGTGGTGAATATTGTGACTGTATACCTGATGGCGTTGAGCATAAACAACCACGCTCCGGTCCAGTGCTCGAGACACATGAAATGAATCGAAATGAGAAAGCAGGAGATAGCAAGGCAGGTAAGGATACTGGATCGGTGCTTAAGCTGAAAAGAAGCAATATCAGCTATGACAGCTATGCCGACAATGATTTGCGAAATGAGAAAAAGGGACATCCTGAAAAAACCACGGGTAGAGCTCTAAGCAAAAAGCGGAAAAGGTAACGGGAGGAAGGTTCTGACCAGCTGCGTTTGAAATTAAAAAATAGCATTGAATATTCATGACATCGACGTCAGGCTTACCTGTCGTACGTCATTTACCATGACGGCGGCTAAGAACTGCGATGAGGGGGTGAGCGGAGATGCCGTGGCCGATGATGCTCAGGATAACGCAGCAGACAGCAGTTATGACGATCTCGGCCTTATGGGGAAGTTGGCTGTTGAAAATCATTACAGCGAAGACAATGGTCGCCAGCCCTCTGGGACCAAACCATCCAATAAAAAGCTTATCGGAAGTATTCAAGGCTGTGGCTGAGAGTGCGACATATACAGGTAACATTCGAATAACTGTCAAGCTGAGCAGGGCGAAGATGATACTCTGCCAACCAAAACTGCCTATGGTGCTGCTGACCACACTGCAACCGAAAACCGTCCAGGTGATAAGAGACAAGCCATCCCCGGCACCTTCTGCCGCGAGAAGATACTGATGTTTATGTTCTCTGACCATGCCACCAAAGATCAGGCCGCCACAGAAGGCCGCGATGAAACCGCTGCCGCCCGCCAGTTGAGCAAGGGAAAAACATGAAAGAGAAAGGGCAATAACCGGTAGCTCCTGCCAGTCTTCATTGATCCAGTTTCTATTTTTACAGTAGTTGATCAGCAAGCTGCCGCCAACTGCCAGCAGTCCGCCAACAATTAATCCAATCCCGATTTCTTCAAATGTGTACTGAAAAGCGATCAGCAGTGGTTTGCCCTGTTCAACACTATCGGTGGCAACAGTCAGAAAGGTGAGCAGAACCGGGACACAAATGCCATCGTTGAGGCCGCTTTCAATATTAAGGCTTTCGCGCAGGTTGACCGGAACTTTTTTGTCTGTCACCACCGCAGCACCTAAAGCTGCATCGGTTGGAGCGAGTATAGTTGCCAGTATGGCGATTTCCAACCAGCCAAGGTCCCGGAAGATTATCCCTCCGACAAGTATGCCGGAGATGATGGTTAAAGGCAGACCGATACACAGCAGCCTTTGTGGAATACGGAAATTTTGTCTCAGGACTTTGAGGTCAGCATTGGCAGCGTCACTGAAAAGTACGAGCGCAAGGGTCAGCTCTGCTAGAGATTTCAGCCCCTCTGCTTCAATGTCGAGACTGAGCAGATCAAAGCCCAACGGACCGGATACCAGGCCAAAGGCTGTAAACATAATTGCCCCGCTGATAAGCGATCGCCCAATTACGCCGCTGGTTACACTATAAATAAATACAAAAATGCAGATTACCGCCAGATTTGCATACATGAATTCAGCTGGAGATACGTAAATGGAGTGGATGAGAGAGTATCTTCCTGTCCTGATAGTATCTCATGCCAGAGCTGTCCGGTCAAGAAAAGGAGGACGGCGGTGCGAAGAGTTGCACAGCCGGGAACGGTAAAGTCGGCAGGTGAATTCAGATGTTAGCAGGCATGGTTTGTAATAAACCATGCCTGCGGGCGGAAAGAATCACGCAGCCTTAGGAGGGATTGTTTTACCATGAAAGTTGCCTCGTTTGGGAGTCTTATGTACCATGCTGTACGCATAATCCACCCCCATGCCATAGGCACCGCTATGCTCCTGAACCAGAGCGATGGTTGCGTCATATGTTTCTTTGCGGGCCCAGTCCCTTTGCCATTCAAGGAGTACCTGCTGCCAGGTCACCGGTACCACTCCGGCTTGTACCATTCGATCCATCGCGTAGTTATGAGCGTCAAGGGATGTTCCGCCTGAGGCATCGGCCACCATGTAGATTTCGTAGTCACCTTCAAGCATTGCAGAGAGGGCGAAGGTACAGTTGCATACTTCTGTCCAGAGCCCGGAGACAACTACTTTATTTCTACTATTTTGAACAAGGGCGTCCCGTACTTTCCGGTCGTCCCATGAGTTCATGGAAGTCCTCTCCAGTAATTCTTGTTCCGGAAAAACATCAAGTAATTCAGGGTAGGTATGGCCGGAAAAACTTTCTGTCTCAACAGTGGTGATGATGGTGGGAATTTCGAAAATCCTGGCAGCTTTGGCAAGCGCCACCACATTGTTTTTTAGTAGTTGTCTGTCTATAGACTGCACACCGAAGGCCATCTGCGGCTGGTGATCTATAAAGATGAGTTGACTGTTATCAGGTGTGAGAACTTCGAGTTTTTTCCTGTTCATGATCTTTCTCCAGCTAATTTTTCAGAGAGATGAGGGGATACCATAAAAGTTCCATGGTGACAGTATCGCAGAGAATACCTGTGGACACCTCGGAGTATTACCATCGGCTCTGAGAGCCGATGGTAACTGTAAAATTGCAACGATGCGATCAACGATCAGCTAGCGGGTTGTCGTGTTTGGTTCATCTGTAATCTGCTCGGCCTGCAGACCAATTTTTTTAAGAAGTGAGGCCAGTTCACTGAGCTCATTCTGGTTAAAACCTTCAATCAGGCGTTCCAGCATTTTGCAATGGGAGCTGTACGCCGCGGTAATTATCTGTTTGCCTGCTTTGGTTAAATGCAGGTAGTAGGATCTGCCGTCCGCCGGGTCGCGGACCCGCTGGACCAGCGCTCTTTTTTCAAGGCGATTAGCGGCAGTGCTCATTGAGCCGCTGGTCAGCAATACCTTGTCGGCGATCTTGCTGATCGGCATAGCCCCTTTATGCAGCAGGGCTTCCAGGATCATGAAATCGGTGGTGTTGAGCCCGGTTTGGGCAATGCTCCTTTTATCCAGCTGTTCAATAGCTTTATTGGCTCTGCCGAAGATCAGCCTGATGCGTGACCCGGTATACATAGCTATCGTGCTCCATGGTGTTGTTGTTTGAAATGGGTAGGTGCAATCGTTATTTCAGGCTGTTGCGGGCTCAGTCGATTGTCGGTTTTGTAGCCACTTCCTGGCAATTTCAATATCTGTTGGAGTGATATTGTGGTCAGCCTGGATTTCAGCCACGTGCACCCTGGCACCATATTGTCTGAGAGTATCTATGAGTTGGTCTGTACTCGCAGCCGGAATAATTCTATCCTCCGTTCCTTTTAATATCAGTGTATTGTGGCCAGTGAGATCCACCGGCACAGGTACGGTGATAGGCAGCATGGGGCGTACCAGTATGGCGCTGGCAAAGAGTTGTGGATGGAGTAAGAGCAATGCTGCAGCGATGTTGGCACCATTAGAATATCCCAACGCAATGAGTTGTTGGGGATTCCGTCGATATTGGAGAGAGACCCGGCCAAGGAAGCTGTTCAGATCTTCACTTCGTTTTCGGATATCGTCTTCATCGAAAACACCAGACGAAAAACGTCTGAAAAATCGCTTCATGCCGTGTTCAGTCACCTGACCGCGGGGGCTGATAATCGCAGCATCTGGTGCTATGGTTCTGGCCAGTGGAATCAAGTCATGTTCATCTCCACCAGTACCGTGGAAAGCGACTATTGTTTGCTCTGTTGTAGGCGGTTTGGGAGGTTCTGAATAAGTATAAATATATTCAACAGCCCGGAGTGGAGCCAAACGCTTTTCGATTTCGCCACGCATGGGTTCATACTCGCCAGGCAATTGCAATTGTAAGCCAAGCTGGGCGATATCTTCGTCAACGGCAAAGCCGGGAGGATCGGTTGCGATTTCAAATAGAACACCGCCCGGTTCGCGAAAATAAATTGAGCGGAAATATTTGCGATCCCGCACCGGGCTTACCGGGTAGTCTCGCTTGAGCAGTCGTTCCTGCCATTCTCTCTGTTCACTGTCGGAGCTGCAGCGGAAGGCGATATGATGGACTGTGCCGCGTCCCTGTAACCCGTCGGGCAGCTCAGGTGTGAGCAGTACGTCGTAATACTGGATAGAGCGGTCCGGCGATTTCAGAGCAAAGCGGTGGCGCCCGGCTTCTTCCCCTACATAGCCCATAAACATGGTATCTTCAAGCAGTCCTCTCGAGTGATCCAGGGAGGTTGCCAGGGCGGTGACGGAATGAAGACCAATGATTCCGTTCTGGTTATACTCCTGGTGGTCGCAGGTTATCAATTCATAGGTCAATCCCTCGGAATCTGAAAATTGCAGCACAGTCTCGCTAAATCTCTGTTGCTCTATCACGTCTATACCCTGGGCTCTGAGGTGCTCTTGCCAATACCCGAATGCTCGCCAGGGTATCGTGAAGGCTATTGAACTGATCATGCCTGGCCCAGGCCTTCCTTTTGGTGCATTTTCCCATGGGAAAAAGGTGACTATTGTGCCGGGATTACCCTGGTGATCGCCGTAATAGAGGTGGTATGTGAACGGGTCGTCGAAATTCACGGTCTGTTTAACGAGCCTGAGGCCAAGAACCTGCTCCATAAAGGTGAGGTTTGCCGGAGCAGATCCGGTAATAGCAGTGATGTGATGGATGCCATGAATAGAATTGGTTACTTGCATACCAACCTCCAATGAATCTTTATCTCAAGGTAGAAAATTCTACTCCCTGATAATGATATTTTAGTATGTTAATCAAAGGATATACTTCGAATGGGAATGTTTCCCATATGAGAAACAATAATACAATCTATCTTGATATCAAGATAGATTGCCTTGGTAATATAATTGCAGAGGGTGAAATGGATAATGGTGTGACTATTCGTGTACTTGCAGGAGCGGATCTGGACGCAACCGCTGCAGTTCACCAAGCGGCTTTTGTCCGGCAACAATGCTCAAAAGAGTGGTTGCATTGCAACTTTAACGCATTTCCCAGGTCTCAACTCTTTGTAGCAGAGAACGTGAAAAATGAGATTACAGGATATATCCTATGGTGCCAAAAAGCAGGTTTTCGATCGGAAGTGGTACTTGAACTGGAGCAACTCGCTGTACATCCAGCCCATCAGGGGCAGGGCATCGGGACCAGACTGATACTCGAATCTCTACCGTTGGTTCAACGGCAGCTGCAAAGCAGGGGAGCAACGGTAAAACACATTATGGTCACCACCAGGGCGGATAATGCGGCGCAACGACTCTACAGGAAAACCCTCAATGCAGAGGTGGAGGCAACGGTGTGTAATTTATATTCAGCCGATGAGGTGGTAATGATTTCCAGAAATATTGCTCTCTGAATAACAGTTGTGTCAACAGACTTGCCTGTTCCAGCTGTTATGGACATCAAGGATGTTTGCCTGTAGTGACATCCAAATCGCTCATGACTTTTCCCCTGATTTTGCCAACCATGCCTATAACCTCTCAACTCATCAACCAGATTAAACAACATTACGGCCTGGACTGGTATGGCACTCATGGTGTTGTGCACTGGAGCCATGTCTATGAGAATGGGATGAGGCTGGCAGCGCAGGACGGGGTAAACCGAAAAGTTGTAGCGCTCTTTTCGGTGTTTCATGACTCCCGGCGGTTGAATGAGGGCGTGGATGACGGTCATGGTCCACGCGGCGCCGGGTTAGCCGGTGAACTGCGGGGTCATTATTCCATAACTGATCAGGAATTCGACCTGCTTCAGATAGCCTGCAGGCTGCATACAGTGGCCGATACCCATCGTGATATCACAGTTCAGGCCTGTTTCGACGCAGATCGCCTCGATCTTGGCAGGGTCGGTAATATTCCCGATCCGCGTTATCTTTGCACCCCGTTGGCCAAAGAACGGGAAATACTCGATTGGGCCTATAACAAGAGCTTGATCCGGAAATTTCCTTGCGATCCTTTTGGGCTTTCGGATGTTTTCTGAATTGTAATTTCCTCGCGAATGCCGTTCTATCACACCTTTTTCACTCCCTGGCATTAAAACTCTATGCCCTTCATTGTTTTGAAACCTACGTATCAATTGCTGCAAAGTGACCCGAAGAGGCACGAACAGGAATAAAACGTTTGTTCAGCTGTAAAGGTGTATAGCTGTATACGTGCATAGGTGTATTTACATAATAACCTGACAGGTCGGAACCCGCAGGACGAGTTTGGTTGAGCATTGGGGAATGTAAAGAGTGTATGGCCCCAGGCTGAGTAGGGGAATCCGGTGCCCTGAAGTGTGGAATAACCATCAGGGCACCGAACGTTCATTTAAAAAACGAGTTATGTTTTTTCCCTGTTGATACACCTTTCAAGGTAGTCGAGCTGAACTTCTATCTCTTTCTTGAGCAGGTTCACATTGGCATGAGCTTCCTTTACCGCGTTGTAGAGCGAAGAGAGTGTGAAATATGGCGGGTCCGGTTCGGGAAGGGGTTTGACCCCGGGAATCGATAACAGGTGGATGCCCAAAAAGGCCACAAGAAAAGCGTCTTTGGGTGTATAGCCTGCCTTTATCAGGCTGTGATACTGTTTGACCGCCGCGGCGGCATCCAGGGCGGCCTTGCTTTTCATGGTTTTATGGAATCGTTCTTCCATCACGTTGCTTGCATTTGCCATGATGCACCTCCTGTTCGATTGTTCTCGTGGATTGTCGTGCGGGTGAAGGGTAAGGTCGGAAAGGGCATGGGCAAAACCGGTGCTTGCTTGATTGTATGCAGATACGGAAAGAAAGTCCACAAGTGGGAAAAAAGGAGTAGAATAGGGGCACCTGATCGTTCCTCACAAGAGAAATACGCTTTCTCTTTGAACTTCCTCAAACATTGTCTTCACTGATTCTTGACGCATCAAAAAGCCCCCCGTATAGTGGACAACGAAAAAATAACAGGATTTCGATGTCTATTGATATATGGCAAATCGCTTATGGCTTTACACCCTTGTGCGATTTGAAAGGATGCGTAAAGGATGGGACAAACGGTAAATAGCGTGAAACGATTTATTTGTCGGACGACGGTAGGAGCATTGGTATGCACTCTGCCTCTTTTTCTCGGCACAGGCGCCGGTGCTGCAGAGATCAGTTTTACCGAGGCCTGGCAGCGGGTGAAAGCGAGTAATGAACTGCTGCAGGCGGAACAGGCGAATATTGAGCGTGCCGAACATGAGCGGTCTGCCAATCGTGATTTGTATTTGCCCCAGCTGAACCTCTCGGCGGGCTATATGTATCTCGATGACAGTGTTGAACTGAGCGGTTCGCAGATACTTGACTCCATTTCAGGAAGTGAAGAACTGCTTGATGCATTGAAGCCGATCCTAGGGTCGATTGGTGTTGATCCGACTTCATTGCTCGGTCTCAGTTCAACCATCAGCGAGCGGGAGGTGTTGATCAGCGGTCTCTCCATGCTCTGGCCGCTCTATACCGGAGGCAGGATCACCGCAGCACAGGATATTGCCAAAGCCAGGGTCAGGGAGTCGGAACTGCAGTATCAGTTAAAACTTCGTGACCGCTTTGAAGAACTCAGCAAACGTTATTTCGGCGTGGTCTTTGCCGAACAGATAGTCGCCACTCGCCTGGAAGTGGAGGCGAGCCTGAAAAAGCACCTGAACCATGCCACCCTGCTCTATAAAAACGGCCAGGTTGCCGAGGTTGAGCGCATGCAGGCCGAGGCTTCCTACGATCGGGCCAGGGTTAACCGGCTGAAAGCCGAAGCTGATCGTAAAATTGCCTCCACCGCTTTAAACAGTATGCTCGCTGTCGAAGAGCCGGCCCAGCCGGCTACCCCGCTGTTCGTGCGGGACGATCTGCCGCTCCTGGAGAGCAGCATAAATGGTGCGCTTGCCGGTTTTCCGGGTCTGGCAATATTTGACGCCAAGGAGGAAATGGTCGCAGGCAAGGCGGCAGTTGAGAAAGGTAAGTATTTTCCAGAGGTGGCCGCTGTTGGTAATTACAGCCTGCACGAGGGTGACGGGCTTGCCTTCGAGCTGACTCCCGATTGGTTTGTGGGGGTGAGTGTAAGCTTGCCTATTATTGACCGTTCAGGGCGTGGTGGGCATTATCGGGCGGCGAAAAGCCTGGAGAGAAGGATCGATCTGCTCAGGAGTCAGGCCAGAAAGGATATCAGCCTGCTGGTGGAGAAGACCTGGCGTGAAACCTCCCAGGCACTGGCCGAATATGAGGGGCTGGAGACATCACTCAAATTGGCGGAAGAAACCGTCGTGCTCAGGAACAAGGCCTTTCAGCAGGGACTTGCCACCTCTCTGGATGTGATCGATGCCAACCTGTTTGTGGCTTCGGTAAAAACTCAGCGGTCGCTTGCCGCCTATACCTATATAAAACGTCTGGCCAGGCTGCTCACTCTCAGCGGGGATGTGGGTGATGAAGGGTTTGACGTGCAACTGATAGAAGGGGAATGAGATGCGTTTTTTACAAACATTGTTGCTGGTAGCTGTGGGTGCAGGAGTGACCGGATATCTCTGTTATGGGTTCTGGCAGGCGTACCAGCCGCAGCCCACAATGATTCAGGGGCAGATCGAGGCGCAACAATACAATATTTCCTCAAAGGTTCCGGGCCGTATTGAGGCGGTGAATGTTAAGAAAGGTGATCAGGTTGCCAGCGGGGATCTGATTTTCACCATTTACAGCCCGGAGCTTGAGGCGAAACTGGCCCAGGCCAGAGCGGGTCAGGATACTGCGGATGCGATGGCAGAGCAGGCCAACAAGGGAGCACGCGATCAGGAAGTTGCTGCGGCCCGTGACCAGTGGCAAAAGGCCAAGGCTGCTGCTGATCTGCTCGAGAAAACGTATGCCCGCATTGAAAACCTCTATAAGGACGGGGTAGTGCCTGAGCAAAAACGGGATGAGGTCTATACCCAGCTTCAGGCTGCTCACTATACTGAGAACGCTGCTTATCAGCTCTATCAGATGGCTGAGGAAGGTGCCCGTGAGGAGACCAAGAAAGCCGCGGAAGGCCAGGCTCGGATGGCTGCAGGCGCTGTAGCCGAGGTAGAAGCATATGCCGCCGATACCAGCATTATAAGCCATAGTGGCGGAGAAGTGAGTCAGGTCTTGCTTCAGGACGGTGAGTTGGCCCCCCAGGGGTTTCCTGTGGTGACCCTGGTCGATATGGATGACGCCTGGGCGGTGTTCAATATCCGTGAAGATATGCTGACCATGTTCAGTAAGGGCACTGAGTTTACTGCCTCGATTCCGGCTCTTGGCAGTGAGTATAGCTTTCAGGTAAGTCACGTCGCAGTCTTGGGGGATTTTGCCACCTGGCGGGCGACGAACACCAGTAAAGGTTTTGATATGCGCACCTTTGAAGTCGAGGCGCGGCCGGTAGAGGCTGTCGAAGGGCTCAGGGTTGGCATGAGTGTTGTCGTGACAATGCCATGATGAGCGGCACCGGAGTACAGCGAAAATCAGAGTGGCGGCTGCTGGTTTCAGATCCCTGGTTACAGGCCCTGACTGGTTGGCTGCCTCTGCTGCTCTTTTTGATGATCTATGCGATCTTTGCGCAAGGGTTGCCCAGGGACCTGGCCATAGGTGTGGTCGACCTGGATAAAAGCCAGCTATCACGAATGCTTGTTCGTGGCTATGATAGTTCGCCGACCCTGGCGGTGACACGATCATATAGTTCGTTGGCAGAAGGGCTGCAGGATATGCGGGGAGGCGAACTCTACGGAGTGGTTCTGATCGGGCGTGACAGTGAAAAGCATATGATGCTCGGTATTCCGCCAGAAGTGAATGGCTTCTACAATAGTCAGTATCTCCTCACCGGCAAACTGGTGAAAGCGGCTCTTGCTGAGGCCCATATGACCACAGTGGCCAGAATTGACGTGAAAAAGCGTCTGCTGGGCGACGGTGCTCGGGTGGTGAGCGAGGCGCTGGCTGGTGCCGTGCCTGTCTCGACCCAGGTGACGGCGCTCTATAACATCAGCCGCAATTATGCGCAGTTTCTCTGCACCGCAATTATCCCGGCTATCTGGCAGATTTTGATCGTAATGGTAACCGTCTACAGTTTCTCCATCGAGCTGCGAAACAACCCCTCCGCCGGGCTTGGTGGCTGGTTACAGGACAAGCCCTTTTCTGCTCTCCTGAACAAACTCGTTCCGTACACCTGTATCTTCTGGTTCCAGGGCCTTGTAACCATAATTGGCATGTTTGTAATCGCAGGTTGGCCCATGCATGGCAGTTTTGCGGTACTGGCCTGTGCGCAGTTACTCACGGTTTGTGCCTGCCAGGCCATGGGGGCTCTGATCTTTTTCCTTATCCGGGATGCTGCCCGTGCGATAAGCACGGCCGGAGCATTCTCTGCCCCGGGGCTTGCCTTTATGGGGGTAACGTTTCCGGTGACAGATATGATCTATCCTGCCCAGGTGTGGCGGAGTCTTTTGCCGGTAAGCCATTACATGGACATTCAGATAACCCAGGCAAACTATGGTGCCACGATTGGTGCTTCCATGTCGGATTTTATTAATCTGTTCGCCTTTGTTGTACCGGCCCTGATTGTGCTGGCATTGGCATATCGTTATCGGCTTAAAGAATCGGAAATTGTCGATAAAAGGGAAGCAGGGCTTGAAGGTGAGGTGCGGGCATGAGTTTGATTGAGCTATGCAAAGCAGAGTTGCGGGCCATCTTCACCAACCCGGCCCTGCTGTTGACAGTTTTGGGCGGGGTATTGTTTTACAGTGTGCTCTACCCCTTGCCCTATGTATCGCAGGTGCCGAGAGAGCAGCAGGTCGTAGTGGCCGATCTCGACGGGAGTCAGCTGAGTAGAAAATTACTGCGCATGGTGGATGCCACTCCCCAGGTAAACATTATCCGGCAGGCCGGTTCCATCAACGAGGCGAAGCAGATACTCATGGAGCAGGACCTGGCCGGAATGCTGGTTATTCCCGAAAATTTTTATCGCGATCTGCTTATGGGGCGGCAGCCTGCTGTTTCATTTGCTGGAGATGCCAGCTATTTTCTGGTCTTCGGCACAGTGATGGAGGGGATGACCGGAGCCGGACAAACTCTGGCGGCGCAGGTAAAGGTCTCGCGACTGCTGGTCGATGGCCAGGCCCTGCCCATGGCAGAACAGCAGTATACGCCGGTGAAACTCCGTCTGCACGCCATGTTCAATGAGGCGGAAGGGTATGTGAATTATGTTATTCCAGCAGTATTTGTCCTTATTCTGCACCAGACCCTGATTATGGGACTAGGCATTCTGGCGGGCAGCGAAAAAGAAAATCTGGCGCGCCAGAAGAGCGTGGGCGAGGAGCCATACTGGCTAAAGGTATCACCGCTTGCGCTGGTGTGTGTCCGGGCTTCGATTTTTGTAGGTATCTATCTGTTGCTCTGCTGTTACTATTTTGGTATCTGCCTGCAAATTTATGATCTGCCGCGCCTCGCAGAGGTGGGAGATATCGTCATGTTCGGGCTGGTATTTCTTTTTGCGACCAGTTTCTTCGGGGTGGCGCTGGGATCGGTGCTTGGCAGAAGGGAGCAGGTGACGGTCATTGCCCTTGTCAGTTCACTGCCGCTGGTTTTCAGCTGCGGTTTTATCTGGCCGGAGACGGCTATTCCCGGCTGGATCGTTATGTTGGTTCAGCTTGTTCCTGCAGTTCCAGGCATAGACGGTATGGTCAAGCTGAACCAGATGGGGGCCTCTATTCAGCAGGTTTTGCCGAATATGCAACACCTGTTGCTGCTCGGCGCTGTGAGCCTGGTGCTGGCGGTGACGCTGATGTCGCGCAGAAAACGTTTGGCGTTAAAAGAGATGAATAAAACGTGCTGAAGCAGTCACTCCTTTCGGGGTGATTGCCTGGTATACCCATTGAATTGTACTCTTAAAAGTTTGGCAGGTAATCAAACCCTGCTGACCTGAGACCTCTTCACACCCAAGAAGCGGTATGCGGGCTGAGCGCAGCCAAAAGGACTTGCAAGAGCCTTGCATGGATATCAACCTTTTCGTCAAGCAGAACCGGGCTGCAAATTGATATATAAAGATACGTCAAAATTTCTGTCATAATCGGTCAGAATAAAAAAGAAGTTCAGATATGAAGTGTCAGTTAAAAAGAACCCGATTGCATGATGTACGTGAGCCGATGTTTAACAGAGCGTGGGAGCTGTATACGCAATCGTTTCCAGCCGATGAGAGGCGATTGCCGGCTGGCCAGTCGGCTGTGATGGCAAAGAATGAGTACAGATGCGAATGGATTGAGGCAGATGGTCATTTTGCCGGTCTGCTCTTTTGGTGGTCAGTTGCTGGTATGCGCTATGTCGAACACCTGGCAACAAGCCCTGGTATGAGGGGGAAGGGGCTTGGTAAACAGATACTAGAGGATTTTATCGCCGAATCGGTATCCCCAATCCTGCTCGAGGTTGAGAAACCCGAACTGGCTGTAACTCCGGCCGAGCAATGGATACGGCAGCGGAGAGTTGACTTTTATACCAGACTCAATTTCATCCTGAATCGTCATGAGTATTATCAGCCGCCATATTTCCCAGGTGGAGAGCGTCTCAATCTTTACGTGATGTCGTATCAGCAACCGCTCTCCAAAGAAACGTTGGCAGAATTTGTCTCTGGTTGCCATCCGGTAATCTACGGGCCTGAATGTCCGACACCCCTCAGGCTGGCTTGCTGCCGGAATGGGAGATAAGTTTGCGGTTTGATCTTAGGAGCGCAAAAAACAAAAAGGCCGGAAACTCCGTACGGGGTCCGGCCTTTTCTGTCCATCTGGTAAAAAACTGCCGAGTTCCAATAGCTTGAATATCATGAACTCAGTCTATAAACCAAAGTTGTCTCATGGATAGTTAACATCTTGTAACCGCCAGTAAGAGGCACAGTTTACAAGGATGTTACTGATGACAACATGGTTCAAAAGGGAAGTCTGCAGTCCACCGGTTGAGTGGCTATAAACTCTATCTCCCTGTCTGGAGCGGGTCATCCCTTCTCCAGGATTTGTTTTGTGTTCAGGTTGACACCTCCATACTTTCGCGCCTTCAGGCTACGACCTTACGGCACGTCATGTTTTAACGTTTGATGGCGACAGGTGATTTGGAGTATTCACACCCCGTAATTCTATGAATTAAGTGGGTATTACGATTATCCCAGTTGTCTGTCGTCCGTGAAGTCAGGTTTTATCAGGCTGAAGTAAAACAGCAGCTTATGAAGCACCGGATACCTGCCGGTTATGCATGTATCTTTTTCATAAGTAGAAAAATCCCATGAATAACAGAGGTAGCCTGATGCTTCAGACCTACAATCGGATAAAACACGAACTCCTGTTAAATTTGTGAATGTTTCCGGGATGAACAGTTGAAGATACTCCTGGTCATAATCTGCAAAAACGGGAGTAGCTTTGCTGCAATTACGACGGCGCAATCAACTGCGCTTTGATGTCGTTATTATGTTCGTACCGGTCTAATGCCAGCCCGGAGTTACATTCATTCGTTACAGGCACATATGGTTGAAGCCGTAGATAGCCTGTTACATCTTTTCACTAAGCAGAGACACGAATTGGAAAAAGAACCATTCTGTCGCTATTCAATGAAGATGTAAACATGGTTTCAATGCGTGAGGTTGAAGAAACGTCTACAACCTCATTACAATGTTCTGCTTCGGGCTATTTGTCTTTGATCTTGAGATCTTCGATGTCGAGATCAAGGGGTAGTAGCTGCCACGTTGTTGCCTCTTTCTCCATAATCACTACCACCGCCTAAATGGTATGTACAGCTTTAAAAGCCCTGTGTTTTCAGAACAAATCGCTGAAAGTGTTAAAATCAATGGTCAGCATATTATCTGCTTGCAAAGAATGGTGGCAGTGGAGTAGCCTGATAGATTTTTTTATCATCCCCAGATACTCTTATCGAGTATGACAGCTGGCAATATAATTTCAGGCTGTTTTGTCTTTTCCTTGTCTGGGGGCATCCTTGCGGCGTGTCACCGGCTATTTAGGTTGTTCTCCTCTGCTGGTATTATCCTATTCTCTTTCAGGCTCAGTCAGCATATTGATATCTGTTGTACTGTAAAGCTGGCTGAACTCTACCCTGGTTGTCGGTGAGGCAATAAAGGTAAATGACCAATTTTTTAGTAGCTTGATTTAACAGCTAGTCATAGCAACAATTAATAAGGGTAAGGAAGGCTAATCGGTGCCATTGGATGACGAGGTATGGATGAAAGTTCATTCTGTGGAATGATCATTGTGCGTCCAGTTAACACCTTAAAGTCTCTTGAAAATTAGAAAAATACAACCAGGTGTGATATGAAACTCTCATATATTCTGATTGCGGCATTGGTTCTGTCTTTTTCTGGCTGCACGTTGGGTGTTGGCCCCTTTACTTCAAGCAAATTACCGGATGAGTGGTCAGCCACAAACGGGGTATTGGTCATTGCCACCGACGCCACGAATAGAACCAGCGATCGCTTTGCCTATTATTACTCGTTTGTCTCAGCCGACAGACCGGATTTCAAGATTAACCTGCGTCTTCTGGAGACGAGAAAAACAGCGGTGATAGCTGATATGATCCCGGGTCAGTATACCCTGACGGGAGTGAAAGTTGTGAGTGAACCCACCAGCCAAATCAAGACTTTTGTAGCCCCGGATATCAGGCAGATGAAACACCCGGTGTCGTTCACAATTGAACCGGGGGCTATTACGATTCTTGACTATGGTGTGTCGGCTGCCCAGGTTTATCCAAATGGGTTCAGGTTTGAGGATCTCATGCAAAATATGCAGCTCAAGAAACTCTCGGCGGTGGATCGGAGTGTTGTCCTGCAGGATTTGAGTCTGCGTGGAAATCTCTCTGCCTGGAAGGTTGTTGAAAGTGAACCGACGGGCCATCTCCCTGAAGTAGCATTTTCAAACAGTTCGAAAGCCTTTATCAGAACCTATATCAGGAGGTATGACGACTGATCGAATGTAGAGTCAATATCGATAACATGCGTCAGGGCCGTCATTGGGATTGAGGCTTCCGGACAGCATAACGGGACGTTTGGTTTTCCAGCCGGCAACTGCCGAATCGGCGAGCAGGCAGAGCGAATACAAAAGGGTTACTCCACAACAGGAGTAACCCTTTTGTTGTATGGAGTGCACGCTATGGGCAGGCAAGGTTCCGTTGTGCTACCGGCGAAGATGGCATGATGTTGGGTAAATAATTGAAATCTTGTGGTTAATGTGTTTTGCTGTGTTGGTCTCAAGGATTATGTCCTGTAAAAACAGATAGATGTGGTCACAGCTCCGCTCAACTCTACCTTGATGGTTCCCATGAAATTTCGTCTTGTGCTGTTCCTGGCTGCAATTGTTGGGTGTGTTAGTCCAATATATTCTGCAGAGGCCGCTGAATATACGATGGCCTCTGAACCGGCATGGGCGGCTCCTGCACAATTGCCGGAAAAGGGGTGGGCGCAAAGGGCGGATCATACCGAAGGAGTGGCGTACCTGCTGCTGGACAGGCAGTATCTTGTCGATTCGGAGGGACAAAAATTATTCGTCCATTTTGCCGAACAGGCTGTGAACCCATCGGGTGTCGGGGAGATATCCCACATTTCCATTGAATTTGATCCCTTATATGAAAAGCTGAGCCTGCATAAGCTGGTTATTCACCGTAATGGCGAGGTCATTGACTATCTCAGTCGTGCCAAAATCAACCTTATCCAGAGAGAGACCGGTCTGGACCGTCAGATTTATGATGGTGAGAAAACACTGAACATCTTTATCGAGGATGTCCGCGTCGGTGATATTGTTGAGCACAGTTATACTTTGGCCGGCGCAAATCCTGCCTTTAACGGTCACTTCGCAGAAGCGCTGGCAACACAGTGGGCCGTGCCGGTGGGGCGGGTTCATTATTCCATTCTCTGGTCACGTGATACAACACTCTACTTCACGACGGCAAACTCAAATATCAAGCCGCAGATCGAATTTGATGGGGATGTTACCCGTTATACCTGGCGATATGACTATGTGGAAGGGTTGTTGCTCGGTGACACTTCGAATGCCCCGGCATGGCATCAGCCCTATGGAAGACTCTACCTCAGCGACTATGTAAGCTGGTCGGAGGTGAGCAGGTGGGGGTGGCAGCTTTACAGGCAGGACCAGGGGGATGGTTTGGTCAAGGAAACCGCAACCGCTCTCAGCAAGGGTACGCGTTCAGAGGAAGAGCGGATTTTGGCGGTGCTCAGGTTTGTGCAGGATGAGATCCGTTATCTTGGCATGGAGATGGGCCTGCATTCATTTAAACCCACATCTTCCGGGCAGGTTATTGTTCAACGTTACGGAGATTGCAAAGGCAAGGCGGCTTTGATGGTAGAGTTGCTGAGAGAACTTGGAATTAAAGCACAACCGGCTCTGGTGCACAATTCGAAAGGGCTGAATAGAGTACAGTTATTGCCGACGCCCAAAGCGTTTAACCACGTGATTGTCTTTGTTGAGAGTGAGGGGGAGCGATATTGGCTCGATCCGACTCTAAGCTATCAGCGAGGTGAACTGGATGGGTTGTACCAGCCGGATTACGGGTATGCAGTTCGAATATCTGAAAACGGCTATGAGTTGGAGAAGATGTTTGAAAACCGGCCGTCTCTCCACAAAAAAGAGGTGACAGAGGTATTTGATCTATCAGGTAAAACGGATGATAAAGTCAAATATACCATCAACACACGACATGAACGTCGTTTTGCAGATCACATCCGCAGAAATCTGTCGGAATCCAGCCGTAAGGAGATCGAACAGTCGTATCTGGATTATACAGCCCGGTATTATCCTGACGTCGAGCGGATAGATGGGTTGCAGATTATTGATGATGAAAAAAATAATACAATTACAGAAATTGAGCAGTACAGCATCTCGAAGATATGGGAGCAGCAACAGGGCGATAGCTATGAGTATGCTGGTTTTGAACCCGGTCTGTTATACAATTATATAAATAAGGGTATTTCTGTGAGGCGGTCGGTACCGCTGGAGCTGTCGCATCCAATACAGATCAGACAGACTACCATAATCAAGCTGCCGGAAGGCTTTGTGTTTGAAGAGCAGCACCAGCAGATAATCGACAAGGCATTTCGCTTCAGCTATGATGTTCACTTTGAGGATGCTACCCTGGTGCTGGAGTATAGTTATCAGTCGCTCAGTGATCATGTTTTGCCTGCAGATCTCGTCGACTATGCCGGTCATATGGATCAGGCGTATGATCTGCTCGGTTTCTGGATACAGCAGCCCAGCCCGAATCCTTTTCAGGGCCACTTCGGGATTGATACCAGCGACCTGAACACCGGTATGCTGGTGACTATTTACAGTACCGCGGTATTGGTGTGCGGGATTATGTGGTGGCTGATCTTTTTTTACGATCCAGGGTTTGCCAGGCGGCAGTCTGGCGAGAGCAAAACGGAGGGTATCAGAGGCTGGCTGGTCATGCCGGGAGTTGCCCTGGCAATGTGCCCGGTGCTGGTGATCTGGCTGAATTGGGAGGCAGGCTTTCTGTTTTCAGCTTCTCAATGGGCACAGCTTGGTCAGCAGTTTGGCAGTTCAATGCAGCTGGTGGTAGCATTGCAAATGATTGGTGTGGTTTTTTTGCTCCTTTTTCCCCTGGGGCTGCTGGTACTCTATTTGAGCCGACGCTCTACCTTCCCGAAGCTTTTCCTGCTTTACCTGCTGGTATGGCAGCTGTTCGTTATCAGTGATGGTGCGGCTATCTGGTTGTTTGATGTCGCAGATCCAGAGACTGTCCGGGCAGGAGTTCAGCAGTTCCTTGGGGTTACTCTTGCTGTGCTGGTAAGCGGTGCCTACCTGTTGCGTTCAGATCAGGTCAAGGTGGTTTTTAACCAAAGGAAGACCCCTTCCCCTGATGGAAACATTGGCGAATCAGGTGAAGAGAATGAGGGGGTGGTGGCGCTTGGGTCGCTGAAAAACTGAAAAGTCAGTTCCAATGATTTACAGGTTTGCTGATTTCTTTACCGAACTATCAAAGACACAGGGGGTAGCGATCTATTCAGATAAAAGAGGCCTGCCCGACTCCAGGAAGGAGGAGAGGGCAGGCCGACAGAAAGGTATTACAAGGAGTAGTTACAATGGTTAGTTACCTTGCATCATAGCTGTAATATCTTCCTGCACTGTCGAGATCGGTTTTATGTCAAAGTTGTCCACCAGAACATTGAGAACATTTGGCGAAACAAACGCCGGCAGAGTCGGTCCAAGACGGATTCCCTTCACCCCCAGGTGGAGCAGGGCAAGTAGTACCGCGACCGCTTTCTGCTCATACCAGCCGAGATCAAATGAGATTGGCAGCTCATTAATATCTTCCAGCTCAAATACTTCTTTCAGTTTCAGGGCAATTACAGCGAGAGAATAGCTGTCATTACATTGACCTGCATCAAGAACTCGGGGGATACCGCCGATGTCTCCGAGGTTCAGCTTGTTGTATCGGTATTTCGCGCACCCTGCGGTCAGGATTACAGTATCCTCAGGAAGATTTTCGGCTAGCTCTGTGAAATAGCCACGCCCTTTTTGCCGGCCATCGCAACCGGCCATAACCACAAAGCGCTTGATTGCGCCTGATTTTACAGCATCAACTACTTTATCCGCTAAGGCGAGTACCTGATTGTGGGCGAATCCGCCTATCAGACTGCCGGTCTCTATGGCCTTTGGCGAAGCGCACTTCTTAGCCTGCTCGATAATGGCAGAGAAATCCTTGGCCCTGCTGTCTATCCTGTCGTCAATGTGCTGAACGCCCGGGTAACCGGTCATACCTGTCGTGTAGATACGATTCCTGTACGAATCCTTCACCGGTACAATGCAGTTGGTGGTCATAAGGATCGGGCCGTTGAAGGTCTCAAAATCCTTGTTCTGATGCCACCAGGAATCCCCGTAATTTCCCTTGAGGTGTGTATATTTCTTGAAGGTCGGGTAGTAGTTGGCCGGCAGCATTTCACCATGGGTGTAGATGTCGAGCCCCTGGCCCTCGGTCTGGATAAGGAGTTCCTCAAGGTCCTTGAGGTCGTGACCACTGATAAGAATTCCCGGCTTATCTCCTACTTCAAGGCTTACTTCTGTAATTTCAGGGTTGCCATAGGCAGACGTGTTGGCAGCATCAAGGGCTGCCATGGTGGTAACAGCGCATTCACCGGCTTTCAGAACCAGTGCAACCATCTCATCGACCGACAGATCCTCGGTTGTGGAGGCCAGCGCTTCGATCATGAAGTCATACACCTCATCCTTTTCAACTCCGAGAACAGCAGCGTGATCTGCATAGGCGCCGATACCTTTCAGACCAAGGATCAGCAGTTCTCTAAGAGAACGCACATCTTCGTCAGTGGTGGCGAGGACTCCGACAGTTGCTGCCTTTTCCTGATAAATGGTTTTATCCTGGGCAAACCAGAGGGCAGCTGCAGCGAGCTTGTCACTTTTGGAAGCTTCCTCTGATGGGTTCAGAAAATTGAGAAGTCTGGACCAGATTGACTGTTGAGCGCTGGTTGATTGCAGGCCGTCCAGTTGACGCTTCAGTTGCCTTTTAATGGTCTGGGAGCGGCCAATCCAGTTTTCAAGGCTTGTGTCATCGAAGTTAGCGTTGGTAATGGTAGTGAAAAGTCCCTGGGCAAGGAAAAGACCAACATTTGAATCTATTACAACCCCGGCTTCTTTCAGGTTTTTCGCTAGAACAGCAATTCCCTTGAGGTCAAAAATAAGAAGATCCTGCAGGTTTGCCGTGGACTCCTGCTTACCGCATACTCCTTTAACTGTGCAACCTGTACCCTTAGCGGCTTCCTGACATTGAAAACAGAACATTGCCATGATGGCTCCTTTTTCGTTGTGATGAGAGTCGTCGAACATTGACCAGTTGTGTGTTGTAGTTGAACAGCTGCAATGGTCGCTGGCGAAAACTGGTAGCAGACCGGTTGATACCGGTGCCTTGTGAATCATTTATGGTGCTAGTTATAGCAGAACGGCGGAATCTCTCTTTGACCTGGGTCAAATTTGATATTTTTTCTTAAAAAGAAACTGTAACTGTAGGTTGGACGTGGGATGTTGGACGTTGGACGGAACTGCTACTGCAAAAGTAACTGCAGGTTGGATGTAACTGCTACAGCCAGAGAAACTGCAAGTTGGACGTGGGATGTAACTGCTGCTGCAA
Organism: Desulfosediminicola ganghwensis; assembly: GCF_005116675.2. Lineage (NCBI taxonomy): Bacteria > Pseudomonadati > Thermodesulfobacteriota > Desulfobulbia > Desulfobulbales > Desulfocapsaceae > Desulfosediminicola > Desulfosediminicola ganghwensis. The sequence goes on along the minus strand of NZ_CP050699.1, from coordinate 4,679,883 downwards.
AGGCAACTGAAACTGCGGGTAGTACGGGGAAAAAGACCGTGAGAAGTCAGGGGCTAGAGGTGAGGTGTCAGGAGTCAGGGGGATGCGTTTGTATTGGGTAAAAGAGTTGAGCTTGCTAAGAAAGAGGTGACGTAGTTCATGAAAATGTCGGGTTGTTCACTGTGCAGCCAGTGGCCGGCTTTTTCCACTTCGACCAATGAAGAGTTTGGGAAAAAGTGAATGCGGTCCTGTTCATGCTCAGGCAGATAATAGTTTGATTCGCCACCTTTGACAAACAGGGTGGGCACAGTGCAGGGTGCGTAAAGTTCCAGGTCTTCGAGGCCGGTCATCAGGTGATTAAGTGCGGATTGCAGCACGGGCAGGTTGGGTTTCCAGGCAAGTCTTTTATCAGAGTTACCTTGTCGGGTGAGGTTTTTGACCAGGAATTGTGCCAGGGACTCGTCGCCCAAAGTTTCACACAGTTGTTGCCTGACTGTTGCCCGGCTTGTATGGAGATGAAGATCTATCCCCAGCAAGGTTGAAATAAGATTGTCGTGGAATCCGCTGGTATTGAGATCGTAACGCGACGGGGCGATATCTACAATGATGAGTTTTTCGAGAAGTTCCGGGTTGAGCAGGCCGAAAATCATCGCGAGTTTACCGCCCATGGAGTGCCCGATAAGGGAGAATCTTTCCAGGTTATGTTGGGCTATGTATTCGAGAATATCCTCACACATGTCGGTATATCGATGGCTGGCCTTGTGTGGTGAACGACCGTGATTTCTAAGATCAGGAACATGGACACAATATCCTGAGTTGGCAAGGCCTTTGGCGATGCTCAGCCAGTTGTCAGACATGCCGAAAAGTCCGTGCAAAATAATGACGGGTTCACCTTGACCAATTATACGGGAGTAAAGTTTCATCGGGAGATAACGAGGAATAGTTCTGCGTGTATATGCTTCACACTAGAATAATCATACAATCTTTTCTGGTTCCCAATAGAGCCAAGCCTGAAACGGTGAGGAGACAGGCATAAAGTGTGAGGCATGACAGATGAGTGAATAACCCCTCACAAATCGTAAGCTAAGCTTTTAGTGGTAATTATATAATATTTTAACCGTAACCACCTGTATCAATGGAAATATACCAGTCTGTTTAGCAGGTTGCCTCATATTAATTTTTATATTGGGCTCTTCAGGGTAAGGCGAAGAAGAGGGGACGTTTGGGCAAATTATCAGTTTACTATGTACATGATATCACGCCAACAGGCTGATGCTGCAGGGAAGTTGAAAAAATTGTACTCTAAGAGAGAATATATTGGACGAGTCCACGATATAGAGGTATAGTCTTTTGGTAATACATTATATGGTATGTTTATCGAAGTGTTGGAGTTTGTGTGGTTCTGATTCAGCTGTGCTGAAAACGTGAAAAGGGAATCCGGTGAGAGTCCGGAACTGTCGCGCAGCGGTAAGCGGGAACGAAAGTCACCAGAGAGCACTGGGTTTGCCCGGGAAGCGGTGACGAGTAGGTGCTTTTAATGCCCGTGAGTCCGAAGACCTGCCATGCAAACGAACTGGCATTTGGCCTTGTGTATTTGTGTAACTCATCACCTCGCGATAAGGGAGAGTAACCGTGTCCCAGTCCATTCAGTATTTTTGTGAATTAGAACGAGTAATTTCCTGTTTGTCTCCGCTGTATATTCGACCGGTTCCCAAAGAACAGGTGCTTTACTATGCCATAGCTATGACTGCCAAACTGTAGCAAAACACACAGTTTTCGGTTTCTTGACGCAACCGAGTGTGTTTTCTCCGGTATCAGTGCGGTAATGCTGTGTTGTCTCTGGTGTCCTGGAGGCAGGGGAGATAGGTGTTGGGTCGTGGATCGAAAATTACACTGTCTGAAGCGTACGGCTCTACGTACCTCAGTCTATCAGGGACAACGAATACAGGTAATTGCCGGCCGAATCGCGTTGGTTTTGTCCCACACACCCAAAACCTGGAGGATGAGGATGGAAAAGAATGTGATTGCCAATATGAAACAAGGACTGCTGGGAACCCGTGATTGGGACTCGTTTCAAGCAATTATGAGGAAAGCCCATGGAGCTCTCCATAAACAGCAACGAAAAGTATGTCACATAAAGGTTCGACAAGAAAGAAGAATATAATAATTTTGTAAGTCGGCAGTGATAGTTTGATGGTGCCCAAGCCAAGTGCCAGTTATGCATAGAGTGGGGCACATCGACAGGAACTGCCGACATCCAATGCGCTGCAAAACTGTTTTTGGGGTCTGGAGAAGGCAGTTGTTGGCGGATGTAAGTCATTTTTTAAGACTGTGCGTGAAGCACCTCTGATTGCAACGGGATTGAGTTCAATTTTTACCTTGAAAAAAAAATATCAGGCTGGTTGTCTAGCGCACTCACAGACCTCCTGGCACGGAGCGCCCAATGTCACAGTTGTTTGCCGGACTCAAGAGATTTGCTAGGTGCTGTAACAATATTGATTCCCACAACATATTGTAGTTTCTTGTTGAGCATACCATAAATGTAGGGTATAAGCTGGTGTGTGTCGGTTTTGCCGTCACACGATTTTGTTCTGAATTTCGCATGTTTACTTCGGGGAAAAGAGACAGTTCTGTGCAAAAAGCAAGGGCGTGATTCAGTTGAACTTTCATAACCATTATGAGTAAGAGAAGAGAGGAGTGTATGGCACCTGATTTGACCAAGCAGGAATTGACGAGTACCGCAGAAACTGTCCTGGCCCGGCGGTATTATCTCAAAGATGGCGAGGGGAAGCCTGTTGAAACCTGGGAATCTTTATGCCGCAGGGTTGCACAGGCTGTCGCGGAGGTGGATAAGGGGAGTCCTGCTTACGAAGAGATGAAAGAAGGCTTCTTCCATATGATATATCACATGGATTTTCTTCCTAATTCTCCTTGTCTGATGAATGCCGGAACTGATATCGGGCAACTTTCCGCCTGTTTCGTTCTCCCCGTGGAAGATTCCATGGATGGCATTTTCACAGCTATCCGCAATGGTGCTCTGGTCCATAAGACCGGTGGTGGAACCGGTTACTCCTTTTCGAGGCTGCGCTCGAAGAATGCTTCTGTACGATCAACCCAGGGGGTGGCTTCCGGTCCTCTCTCGTTTGCGGCGGTTTTTGATGCTGCGACCGAAACCATTAAGCAGGGTGGTAAGCGCCGCGGAGCGAACATGGGTGTGCTCCGGGTCGATCATCCTGATATTATGGATTTTATCTCTGCTAAAGAGGATCAGAATCGTTTCAACAACTTCAACTTCAGTGTCGCCATTACCGATGTCTTCATGAAGGCGGTGGAAGAGGGCACAGATTATGAGTTGATCGAGCCTTCAACCAAGCAGGTTGTTCGCAGCCTGGATGCCCGGGGAGTCTTTGAAAAGATAATTGATCTTGCCTGGCATAATGGTGAACCCGGCGTTCTCTTTATTGATACCGCGAATAAGGCCAACATGACTCCGCAACTGGGCGAGTTCGAAGCAACGAACCCGTGTGGGGAGCAATGGCTGTTACCATATGAGAGTTGTAACCTCGGTTCGATTAATCTGGCGAACTTTGTGGTCAACGGCGCTATTGATTATGACCGCCTGAGAACCATTGTCGCGAGTGCGACGGTATTTTTGGATAACGTGATCGACTGTAACCGTTTTCCGATTCCCGAAATCGAAGAAATGACCCTGAAGACGCGCAAAATCGGCATGGGAATTATGGGACTCCACGACATGCTGATTCAGTTGCAGATTCCCTATGCGAGCGAAGAAGGCCGCAAGGTTTCAGGTGAGGTGATGAGCTTCATTCGTGAGGCTGCAGCAGCTCAATCCGAGAAACTTGCCGAAACCAAGGGAGCATTTCCTGCTTATGACTCTAAATTTAATGATTATGCGCCAAGAAGGAATGCTGCACTGACTTCTATTCAGCCCACAGGCACAGTCTCAATGATCGCAGATTGCGCTTCCGGCTGTGAGCCCTATTTCTCCATCGTCATGATCAAGCATGTCATGGACGGTGATCGTTTAATGATGGTCAACAAACTCTTTGAGAAAATAGCCAGGGAGGAGGGCTTTTATTCTGAAGAGTTGATGAGCAAAGTCGCTGATTCCGGGACTGTTATTGGCCATGAGGAGATTCCTGCAAGGTGGCAGGAAATTTTTCGCACTGCCCAGGATATTGGTCCGGAGGATCATATCGGCATGCAGGGTGTTCTCCAGCAAAACGGAGTGGACAGTTCAATCTCCAAGACAATCAACCTGCCAAACAGCGCGAGTCGCGATGAGGTAAAGCTCTCGTATATCACCGGCTATCAGCTGGGATGCAAAGGATTGACCGTTTATCGTGACGGTTCCCGTGATTCCCAGGTACTGAACACCAAGGAAGCGTCTCAGCGGGATGATAGCGTTATAGTGGGCGAGAGCGGTCTGGTGAAAAATAACCTCCCGGATACCCTTGATGCCAAGCGCTACCGTGTGAAAGATCAGGATCAGAAATCGGTCTATATAATTGTCTGTTTTGATGAGAATGAAAAGCCGATGGAGGTTTTCGCCAAATTCCCATTTGACAACCGGGTTGATCTCAAGGACAAATCGACAATGTGGACCACCACGTGCCGCCTGGTTTCGCTCGCCCTTCGCTTCAATGTACCGATGGACGAGATTATCAAGCAACTGGACCGCTCAAGTGGACATATGCTTGACCTTCCCGCTCAATTGGGTAAGCTGCTGAAATCTTTCCTCGCAGGTACCCAGCGCGGTTTTTCCAGTACCTGTCCCGAGTGCTCAGGAACGCTGGTTTTTGAGGAAGGTTGTGAAACATGCCACGATTGCGGATACAGTAAGTGTGCGTAATAGGTTGCGGTTGTGAGTTTGCTCCGGGAATGGTTGTGCTCCACCTGACATTAAGCCCTGTATAATAGGCGGGACTGTATTACAGTTGCTATTTGCAGGGATAAGGTGAGTATCTGACTGAGTCCGGAGCCATAAAGTTTTATGTAAGGTGAACCATGACGAAAATTGGCAGGAATGAGAAATGTCCGTGTCAGAGCGGTAAAAAGTATAAGCATTGTTGTGCACGAAAGGATGAGGCAGCGCGTCCGAGACAACTGACCCCCGCGGAACAGATCAAGATAACCCTGATGGGTGGTGTTGAGGCGATTCAGGAATTAGCTGTCACGCGTGAGGCGGCGGTGAAGGAGATTGGTGTCTTTTTCTTTTACTCAACGGAAAAAGGTGACGCCTGGTTGCTGGAGATGACCGATTGCGATTGCGTGCAGCTGGCAAAAGACGGTGAGCGACTCGCAGCACCAATTGATGAAAACCCTGAAACAATTGAAGTCAACTGGAGCCACACTTTTAAGTTTGTGGACAAGAAGTTGCAACTTACAGCCTATGCAGACCGCAGTGTCATGGTTCTTGAAGATGCTCCAGCACAACAGGCGAACGCGATGCTGCGCAGGATCAGAAAGAAGTTCAGCCCCGAGCAGCTTCGCCAGGTCCATGCTGATCCGTCAGAGCATGCTGCCGATACTGCCGATACAAGTGCTGCCTAGAGTTTGTAATTGAAGATGTTATCTGCATTTCGCGTGATCCCCATGGTTTTGATGATGGGGATCATCTTCTTCCTCTCCAGTAAAACCGGAGATTCCTTCAAGGTTCCTTCCTTCCCCGGTATTGATAAAATAGCCCACGCGTCCATTTATGGTGTTTTGGCTGTTACTGTGATTTTTGCCCAGAGTAAAAAGAGCCGCGAGCGGAAACCGCTTCAGGTGATACTGATCACAGTCATTGCCTGTCTTCTCTACGGTATTTCCGATGAATTTCACCAATCAATGGTGCCGGGCAGATTTCCCAGCGGCCTTGATATTGCAGCAGATGTCTGCGGGGCAACGGTAGTTTGTGTGGGATGGATCTGGTGGCGCAATCGCGGCCAGAAACTCAAAGCCAGGGGGCAATCAGCGGATTCCGCGTAGATTAAGGGTGCCTGAAGGACGGCAGAGGTGATTTGAAGAGCAGATGTCACGGCGCAGTGCCGTAAAGAAAAGGGAACCTGAAGCAGGTTCCCTTTTTTGTTGCCTTAATACTAATCAGCTTTTGAGCAGTTTTGCCATTTCTTTGGCGAAATAGGTGACAATGATATCCGCTCCTGCACGTCGGATAGAAAGCAGGGTCTCCGCCATTACCTTTTCACCGTCAATCCAGCCGTTTGCAGCGGCAGCTTTGACCATGGCATATTCGCCGCTAACGTGGTAGGCGGCAATGGGCAGATCAAATTCATCACGCAGTTTAGAGATGACATCAAGGTAGGCGACTGCAGGTTTGACCATCAGGATATCTGCCCCTTCATCCACGTCAAGGGTCGCCTCACGCATGGCTTCACGTACGTTTGCCGGGTCCATCTGGTAGCTGCGCCGATCGCCAAAAGACGGGGCACAGTCAGCGGCTTCACGAAACGGACCGTAAAATGCGGAAGCATACTTTACCGTGTGGCACATGATCGATACGTTCTCGAAATTGTTTTCATCAAGGCTGGCGCGAATTTCGGCTACACGGCCGTCCATCATGTCTGATGGTGCGAGCATGTCAGCGCCTGCCTGGGCGTGGGAGAGAGCGACCTTGCATAAAATTTCAAGCGTTGCATCGTTATCCACCTCTTTATTGATCAGGCAACCACAGTGGCCATGATCAGTGTATTCGCAAAGGCAGACATCGGTGATGACCATAATCTCAGGTACTTTCTTTTTCAGTTCTTTGATCGCCCGCTGGATAATTCCATCCTTGATATGAGCGCCGGTTCCCACGGGATCTTTTTTCTCAGGCAGGCCGAAAAGCATGACGGACTTAATGCCGAGCGAAAGACATTCTCTGGCCTCGGCTGCAAGCAGGTCAACGGTAAGCCGGGAGACACCAGGCATTGATGCGACATCTTCTTTTTTATTTTTTCCCGGAATGACGAAAAGCGGGTGGACAAGCTGGGCGGCATGCAGGTGAGTTTCCCGCACCATTGAGCGTAGTGAATCGTTTCTGCGCATTCTGCGTGGTCTATATTCTGGAAAAACCATGTCGGCTCCTGTAGGTTTTCCCTGGTTTCTGGAGCCGCGGCGTAGTGACCTGCAACTCCAGATTGCCCAGGGGGTGTTAGAAAATATGTATATGACGCTGTCGGTTCAACACTCAGATAGAGTGATTGAAGAACAACACGTTTTTTCGCGTGAAAAGATAGTCCCGCTAATTGATGATGTCGAGACTTTTCAGTTTTTTATGCAGATGACTGCGTTCAAGGCCAACCTGTTCCGCCGTTTTAGAAATATTGTTGTTATTTTGTTCCAGTTTAAATTTCAGATATTCCTGTTCAAACAGTCGCTTCGCCTCTTTAAAATCCGGTGCAAGCAGGTGGGCAATGGAGGAACCGGAGCTGGCCATTACACCGCTACCTGCCGGGTTGAGGAAAAGGCGGATCATTTCGCCATCAATGGTCTCGTCCGGGCACATAATAGCGAGTCTTTCCACAAAATTTCGCAGTTCCCGGACATTCCCGGGCCAGCTGTGTTCCATCATTGCCTGGTAGGCATCTTCGGTAAATATCTTTCGATTGAGCCCTTTGCCGACGATACCATCCATGAGCGTCTGGACCAGTTCAGGGATGTCTTCAAGCCGGTCGCGTAATTTGGGCATATTGATCGGAACAACGTTAAGGCGCCAAAAGAGGTCTGCACGGAAATTGCCGTTCTCAATTTCTTCTTCAAGATTTTTGTTGGTTGCAGCGAGCACCCGGACATGGACCTGGATGGTTTTATTGCCGCCAACCCGCTCAAACTTCTGTTCCTGGAGGATGCGCAGAATCTTAGCCTGGGTTTTCATACTCATATCGCCGATCTCGTCAAGGAACAGAATGCCCCCGTCGGCCTGGTCAAATTTGCCCTGTTTACTGGTGTGCGCGCCGGTGAATGAACCTTTTTCATGTCCAAACAGCTCGGATTCGATCAGCTCTTCGGGGATGGCGGCGCAGTTGACCTCTATCATCGGCCTGTTACGCGAGCTGGAGAGCTGGTGAATGGACTGGGCGACTAATTCCTTGCCGGTACCGTGATCTCCACGAATCAATACCCAGGCGTCGGTTGGCGCTACCATCTCGATCTGGCTGCGGATGGCGCTTATGGCCTGCGACTTGCCGGTAATCTGGCTGGGCCGGGCAGTGGTTTCTCTGAGTAACAGGTTTTCCTGCTCAAGCTGGGCAAAGCGAAGTCCGTTTCGGATAGCCAGGATTATCTTGTCGTAGGAGAGCGGCTTTTCTATGAAATCAAAGGCACCACTCCTGGTTGCCTGTACAGCAGTTTCAATAGTGCCGTGGCCGGATATCATTATAACCGGCAGGTTGAAACGCTCTTTGATAATGGGCAGGGCGGTCATGCCATCCATACTGTCCCCGAGCCAGATGTCGAGAAGGATCAGGTCTATTCGCTCCTCATCAAGCAGGGCCAATCCTTCTTCCGCTGAAGAAACAGCACGGGCAGAGAATCCTTCATCCTCTAAAATTCCTGAAAGAGTCTGCTGAATGCTGAGTTCATCGTCAATTATGAGAATGGTTTTGCTCATGAAATATTACCTGGCTGATATGATATGCATAGGCTGACGGTAACTGGCTGCGAGGATTGACCTGCTAGCCAATGGGCTCTTTCTGGTCAACCATTGGCAGTTCTATAGAGAATACTGAACCTTTTGGCTGGTTGTTTCGCACTCGAATGTAGCCACCGTGGTCAGAAACTATAGTAGAGACGATGGCAAGCCCCAGGCCTGTGCCACTTTTTTTGGTGGAGAAGTAGGGCTCAAAAAGTTTGAGCTTGTTTTCCTTGCTGATCCCCGGGCCGGTATCGCTTACTCGAATATAGATGGAATCAGTAGAAAAGTCCGGATCAAGTTCCAGTCTAATTTTACCGCCGGCAGGTAAAACTGCAACCGCGTTATCGAGCAGGTTAATGATACAGCGTTTAATCTGTTCCGCATCAAAGTTGAAAATAGGGATCGGTCCAGTCTTGGTGAGCTCGAATTCGATATGTTTGTGTGCCTGGCGGTAGAGGACAAGAGTGTCCTGAGCAAGGCTATCCAGGTCTGCAGGTCCTTTCTGCACTTTCGGCATTCGTGCGAACTGGCTGAACTCACTTACCAGACGCTTCAGTTCATCTACCTGGCCAATAATGGTATTGGTGCATTGGTCAAAGACCGAGTCATCTTCTTTGAGTATCTCCGGATACCTTCTGCGGAGCCGTTGGGCAGAGAGCTGAATTGGTGTAAGCGGATTTTTTATTTCGTGGGCTATTCGTCGTGCAACTTCGCGCCAGGCAGCGACCCTTTGTATTTTCTCGATCTTGGTGAGGTCGTCAAAGACCAGAACATAGCCAAGAGGTGTTTTATTCTCATCCTCAAGCCGGGTAAAGTGGATCAGGAGAGAGAAGTTTTTGCCGATCACATTGAGTCGGAGATGTTTTTCTATTGAGATCTTTCCGGATTGTGAGAGTTCATCGATAAACCCCTGGATAATCTCTGCCTGTTCTCTGGAAAGTACCTGACGGAACGTTCTGCCGATAAACATGTTTTTATCGATACTGAGAAGTTCTTCGGCAAAGCGGTTGATGGTTGTTATCCGGTTTTTGATATTGAGTGATATGACCCCGGCACTGACGTTTTGCAGAATGATTTCCGTGTAGCGGCGACGTTGCTCAGATTCCTGGGAGCTATGTTGCAGTGCCGTATGGGTTTCAGCAAGCTGCTTGGTGCTGCTGTTCAGGTTGGTGGTCATCTGGTTGAAGGAGTTGACCAGATGGCCGATTTCATCATTGCTGTCGCTCTCCATCTCGAACTCCAGGTCACCTTCTGCCACACGTCTGGTGGCGATAACCAGTTTTCCCAGTGGTTCGGTGATTCCTTTGGAAATATAGAGACCAAACCAGATTGAGGCAAAGATTATCAGCAGGGTGACGATCAGCAGGATAATAAAGATCCAGAACTTGAACGGGTCCTTGAAATGTTTGAGCTGCCTGTATCCCTCGATTCCTTCGGAAATGATGCGCATCTTTTCCAGTCTGTCGCTTCTCACCAGGATGGAGGTGGTAAGGAGGGCAGTGGTCTCCGGGGTGAGGGCGATTGTGCGGACACTGCTGACCAGATCGCCGAGGTTGGTTTCCTGAATGATCACCTCATGTTCACCGCTGTGCTGGGCTTTCTGGCGGACAGTAACTGGGATATTGGGAAGGACTATGTTGTTGATATTGGGGCTGGTCTGGGAAATACGAAGCCTGGGGTTGTCGGCCACGATACGTATAATATCAGGTCCGTAAGTCGAGGTATCGGCAACCAGTTCTTTAATGATTGTAGCTATGCCCTCAGTTGTCTGCTGTTTCCCTGGTGCTGCGGCCAGCTTTCTGGCTACACCGTTGTTCATCAGACTGGCCTGGTCTGAGGTGTGGTGGAGTATGGATTGAGCCAACTCGAGTGATTCCTGTAAAGAGTCATCAACATTGGAGTTGAACCAGTAGTCCATACTGGTGGAGACAAATTGAAGTGAAACGAAAAACAGCAGGATAGTCGGGATCAGGGTCAGCGAGAGGAAAGAGGCAATAAGTTTGGTCTTGAGTTTGCTGCCGGGCCTGTTGATCCTGCGCTCAAAGAGGAGTTCTGCCAGGCTGCGAAGTACCAGAAAAAGTACAAAAAGAACCAGCAGGACGTTGAGGTTGATCAGACCGAAAATCAGAATGTTACTGCTGAAGGGCAGTGTCTCCTCGTTTCGATACAGTACGCCCTGCAGAAAAATGAATATTGGGATAAGAGCCAGACATATTCCTATGACCCAGCGGACAAGTTTTCTCTTTTGCTGTCGCTGTTCAGGCGAATACTTATCTGAGAAAGTTGTCTCCGTGGCAGGAGTGTTTTCCGGCTGCTCTTTATGAGTGCGTTTGCGTGTCACCAGTTCGGGTACGTTGATGTGGGACTGTGTTGTCTGTATTTAAGCGGTTTTCTGTAGCTATCCATTTTTCAGACCAGATGCCATTAATATGTGAATTCTATGCTGTGCCAGTCGGTGGTCTTATCCCACCAGGAAAAGAACGGCATAATACGATGCAGGCTGAGCGGCAAGGTCTTCTTGAACAGGTCTGCCCGTATCCTGAGCTGGTATGTTTGGTTCGGGGTAAGTTTTTCCAATGACATGACCTGTACTCCGTTGATCTCGTTCATGGTTCGCTCTGCCGCACTCAGAGAGCTATGGAACGATGATTTATTATGTATTTCTCCTAACTCCACGCGGTAGCTGTCCTTGAGAATGTCATAGGTCATGGTGTGCTGAAACTCCATGTTGGTCAAGAGCAGATTCTTGCCCTGGTTTTCTTTCCGGTAGAGATCGACGAAGAATGAAAATTCTACAGGAATACCGCTTCTCAGCCCGGAAATCATCTCGTCAGTAAGGGTATTATTTAAAACACCGAAAAGAATAAGGTGGGTCTGGGATGAGGTCGCGATGAGGTCTGAAAAGGTGACGCTGTCACTATTCTCTTCACCGGAAAAGCATAATGGGCTGAGAGCACCTAAAAAAAATAATAGAAAGATGAGAGATAAAAACTTTTTGCGCATAGTGTGAAGCGGGAACCTGTATACTGGCAGATATCAGATACGATTGCAGCCAGGGTATATTTTATGATTGCTATGCCGTCTAGATCTGACGAAGTTTCAAAGTATATTCTTTGATATCTGTAATCTAGCAGCTAAGAGTCAGCTGGAGTCAGCCCTTTTTCCCCAGCCCGGTGTTATCGGGAGAAAAGGAATGTTCTAAATATTACGTATATGGGCCACCTCGATTATCTTTTTCCATGCCCCGGTGTCCCGCACGCGTGCCTGTTTTGTCAAAAAAAAAGGCCTAACCGTAGATAATGTTAGATTAATTTACCCGAAACGGGGTGGCATGTCCATCGCCTGCTCAGGTCTTGAACTGAATAATGACCTGATAGCAGAATACAATGAAATGCCTTGACCTGACATCTGAACGGAGGTATTGTGTGCATATGCCCACTCAGTGGCAGTTTGCCACAGTCGATCGGTGTTATCTGCGACGTAGTGTAGATCATATACTATATAAAGAATAGAACAACACTCAAGTAGATGTGGTGTATCTGATTGAAAAAGTGAGTTGAGAGAAAGAAGGTAAATTAATTCTGGCTAACAAGGAAAGGAAGAGAAATATGAAAATTGCTGTCCCTACAAATAATCCAGGCGGGCTTGATGCTGAAAGATCAGACCATTTCGGTCATTGTGACCTGTTCACTGTTATCAGCCTGGAACCAGGCAGTACTGTAGCTGAAGTGGCAACTATCGAAAACGGAGGCCATGAAGCCGGTGGCTGCATGACGCCTGTGAAGTTATTGTCTGATGCCGGCGTACAGGCAATTGTGGTCGGTGGTATGGGAGCCAGGCCTATGCAGGGGTTTTCCCAGGCGGGCATCGACGTTTATTTTGCAGATCGCACGGTGGCGGTTACAGTAAAGAGCGTCGTCGAGCTTTTTGTTGAAGACAAGCTCCCGAAGATGCATGCGACCCAGGTCTGCAAAGGCTCAGGAAACTGCCAGCACTGAGAATTTGCAATTTAAGGCCATCGGCTGTATAAAGGTGCATTACTACAAATGACCGGTTTTGCTTTTGACTGAGCAAAACCTACACATCAGGTTTGTAATTTATTATGTCGCCGAGACCAAAAAAAACACGTAATTGTGAAGGGAACTTCTGTGGGGATGCCTATAAACCTACCGGTATTCCGCTTGTAGAACTTACTCAAATTGAGCTTCACAGAGATGAGTTGGAAGCCCTCCGACTTTGTGATTCCGTCGGCCTGACCCAGGAAGAGGCGGGTCAGAAGATGGGGGTTTCACGAGGGACTATCCAGCGTATTCTCACTGTGGCTCGAAAGAAAACATCAACCTCGCTCTCGCAGGGCTATGCTATTATTTTCGTTGATGACGAGGAATGACCCTCCTGTCACGTACCTGTTGTGAGCAAAAGGTGGTAGACACCTGGCCGTGCTTCTTATCGTAAAGCGATCAGGGAGACGGCATGTGAAAAAGCCGGCAACTACAACTGAAATATCAGTGTAGTTGCCGGCTTTTTCATATTAGGGCCTGAAGTAATCGGCGGTATCTGTTGAGACAAACCTTATACGTTTTCACGTGTCTTCATAAATTCTATCTCAGGCCATTTTTCCATGTGGAAATTGAGCATCCAGCCGCTTTGAGCAAGAAAAGTGAGAAATCCTTCTGAGTCATGGGCCAGTGCATCCTGGTTTTTTCTCTCGAACTCCTGCAACTTTTTCTTGTCATCACATCGTACCCAGCGGGCGGCCTGGTAGTCGACCGGTTCGTATATGGCATCAACGCCATATTCGTTTTTCAGCCGGGCCATCGTGACTTCAAACTGCAACACACCAACCGCACCCATTACGTAGTCAGAACCAATCATGGGGCGGAATACCTGAATTGCTCCTTCCTCGGCCAACTGCACCAGACCTTTTTGTAGTTGCTTCATCTTGAGCGGATTTTTCAGCAGCACCCTGCGAAAATGTTCCGGGGCAAAGTTGGGAATGCCGGTGAATTTCAGTTCTTCCTTCGGGGTGAAGGTGTCACCGATCTTGATTGTGCCGTGGTTGTGTAAGCCAATGATGTCTCCGGGCCAGGCCTCTTCGACGTTGGCACGTTCCTGGGCCATAAAGATGGTGGCGTTGGCGAGGGTAATGTCTTTCCCGAGTCGATGGTGCTTAACCTTCATCCCGCGGGTAAATTTTCCGGAGCAGATCCTGAAAAAAGCGATGCGGTCACGGTGGGCCGGATTCATGTTCGCCTGGATTTTAAAAACAAACCCGGAGAAAGTCTCTTCTTCCGGCGATACAACCCTGGTTTGAGCCTCGCGCGGACCGGGTGTGGGAGCCATTTCAACGAAGGCATCCAGCATTTCCTGTACACCGAAATTGTTAATCGCGCTGCCGAAGAATACCGGTGTCTGACTCGCTTTCATATAATGATCATATTCAAACGGGTTAGCCGCTCCTTCCAGCAGTTCAATATCTTCACGGAGTTCCTGGGCCTGGATACCGAGCAGTTCGTCAAGCTTTGGATCGTCAAGATTTTCTATGGTGACCGTCTTGATATCCCGGGTCTCCTGACCTGGGGTGAAGAGATGGAGTTTTTTCTGGTAAAGATTGTATACTCCCTTGAAATTTTTACCCATACCGATCGGCCAGGAGAGCGGGGTGCACTCAACCTGGAGTTTTTCCTCAATCTCTGCCATTACATCGAGTGGATTCATACCCTCACGGTCAAGCTTGTTGATGAAGGTAATAATCGGTGTATTCCGCATCCGGCAAACTTCCATGAGTTTCTCGGTCTGGGCCTCTACGCCTTTGGCGCTGTCGATCACCATGATAGCCGAATCGACCGCTGTCAGAACTCGGTAGGTATCCTCCGAAAAGTCCTGATGGCCAGGAGTATCGAGGAGGTTCACCTCGTAATCGCGGTAGGTAAACTTCATCACAGAGGTGGTAACAGAAATACCACGCTCCTGCTCGATGGCCATCCAGTCACTGGTGGCGTGACGCTCTGCCTTTCGCGACTTGACGGCACCGGCCATATTGATGGCGCCACCAAAAAGCAGCAGCTTCTCTGTCAGGGTAGTTTTACCGGCATCGGGGTGACTAATGATACCAAAAGTCTTACGCTTCTTTATTTCGGATAGGAGTTGTTTGCTCATAATTAACTGTTATTTGATACAGATAGTACTTTCTTTTACGTCTCTGTGATATTATAAGGACAAGCTGAAAATCAGCTGAAGGATAGGCGCTTTTTCCCATATTGCAACCAGAAAATAGATACTTTATGAAAAATAGACGCTCAGCATTGGTAACAGGTGGCTGTGGATTTATCGGTGCAAATTTTGTTAGCCTTATTTTACAGGCTTGCCCGGAGTGGCGGGTAATCAACCTCGATAAGCTCACCTATGCCGGTAATTTGCAGAATTTACAGGGTATAGAGGAGGACGAACGATATAGATTCGTCAAGGCGGATATTTGTGATTCGGCCAGGGTTGAAGAGCTTTTCAAAGAAGAGCGGATCGACACAGTTGTCCATTTTGCCGCAGAGTCGCATGTTGACCGCTCTATCCTGGGACCTGCCGAGTTTATTCAGACCAATATAATAGGCACCTTTGCCTTGCTTGAAGCTGCCCGAAAGAGTTGGCAGAGTGATTCATGGCAAGGGCCTGAACCATGTTTTCTGCATGTCAGTACCGACGAGGTGTACGGTTCTCTCGGTGATACCGGGTATTTTACTGAGTCAACTCCGTTTGACCCGCGCTCACCGTACTCTGCTTCAAAAGCCTCTTCAGATCATCTGGTAAGTGCCTACTTTCACACCTATGGCCTGCCGGTTCGAATAACCAACTGTTCGAACAATTATGGACCATACCAGTTCCCGGAAAAACTCATACCTCTCATATTTAACAACAGTATGCACGGAAAGTCATTACCGGTATATGGTGATGGCAAGAATATACGTGATTGGCTTTATGTGGAAGATCATTGTGAAGCGATTGTCGAGGTGTTGAAGAACGGTGAGAATGGTAAAAGTTACAATATCGGCGGCAATAACGAGAAGCAGAATATCGAAGTTGTGACGCTCATCTGCGATATTCTCGACAGAAAGATCGGGCTGCCGGAAAGTGGAAAACCGCGACGTTCGCTGATAACCTATGTTGCTGACCGGTTAGGTCACGACCGGCGTTATGCCATAGATGCAACCCGCATCCGGGAAGAGCTTGGCTGGGAGCCCAAAATGACCTTTGAGCGGGGAATCGAAAAGACCATCGACTGGTATCTGGCAAATCAGGAGTGGGTGGCCAATATTGTGGATGGCAGTTATCAGAAGTATTACCAAGAGATGTATGAGGCCGAATAAGGCGAATTTTTTACGAGTTTGTAACTGAAATGAATATAATTCCCACAGAATTGCCGGAAGTTTTGCTGCTCGAGCCGAAGGTCTTTGGTGATGACCGCGGTTTTTTTCTGGAGAGCTTCAACCAAAAGCAGTGGCAGCAGCAGACAGGTCTTGAGACCAATTTCGTACAGGACAATCATTCCCGATCAGCCCGGGGCGTATTGCGTGGCATCCACTACCAGATTAAGCAGCCCCAGGGGAAACTGGTCCGTGTTGTGGCCGGAGAGGTGTTTGATGTAGCGGTCGATCTGCGCAGGTCGTCACCAAATTTCGGACGTTGGGTTGGTATGGTTCTGAGCGAAGAGAACAAACGGCAACTCTGGGTGCCGCCGGGTTTTGGCCATGGCTTTCTCGTGCTCTCCGGGAGTGCCGATTTTCTGTACAAGGCAACCGATTATTACGCGCCGGAGCACGAACGTTGCATCCGTTGGGACGATTCAGAGCTGAACATCAGCTGGCCGGCAGGCATCGAACCGCAATTATCAGCCAAAGATGCTGAAGGGGTGGCTCTGGCCGAGGCAGAAGTTTACCCATGATTCATAACACTCCCGGGCCGCTCAGGGTACTGAGGCCGCCTGCTCCCTTTTTTACCTGGATACGGGTTGAGATTCTTTCCTGGAGTCCACTGATATGAGAGATAACTCCGATCAGCTTGCCATTTTGGTGGAGGCCGCTCAGGGTATCCAGCGCAGTCTGTAACGCTTCATCATCCAGGGTGCCGAAGCCTTCGTCGAGAAAAAGGGAATCTACTTGCACTGTATTGCTGGCCATGTTGGAAAGGCCCAAGGCCAGTGCCATACTCACAATAAAACTCTCGCCACCCGAAAGGTTTTTGGTCGATCTCATTTCCCCGGCCTGATAGTTATCTATCACCTGGAGTTCTAAAGGCAGCTGGGTATTGTGCACAAGCAGGTAGCGATCGGTCATCTGCTGGAGACTGATATTGGCGTGATGGATCATTAATTCAAAGGTGAGTCCCTGGGCGAAATTGCGGAATTTTTTACCGTCGGCTGAACCGATCAGTTCATGGAGTTGAGACCAGTGTTCCAGAACCTCTCTTTGCCTGGTCAGTTGACCAAGTTTTTGCTGATGCAATCTCTGCTGCTGCTCGTTGGTTTTCAACTGCTGGCTAAGCGCGCCGGAATCATGTGTCAGCTCCTTGAGTTCACTGGTGAGCTGATTCTGCTCTTCCTGCAGTTCAGAGGTCGAGCGTTCAGTGAGTTTTTTCTGCTGCTCGATGGTAAGCTTTGCTTGAGTATTGTTGAGAAGATGCCGGAGCTTTTCGATTTCACTTTCTCTCTTTTTCAAGATATCAACCTGCTCGGCAAGTTTGTCCGGCTCAATATGCGAAGCGAGATAATCAGCCTCATCGGCAAATCCGGCAGCCTGCAGGTGAATTTCATGCTGCTGTGATTGTTTTCTCAGATCGTCTTCTCTTACCCTGATACGCTCGTTCAAGCTGGTATGCCGTTCAGTGAGCTTAGCCTGCTCTTTCAAGAGCGCTTCATTTTTGACAGAGAGGTTGTTAAATCGCTCCTCGAGGAGCGTTTTCTTTTGCTGTCGTTCTTTCAGAACCGTATCAGGATCTCGCTCACCGAAGAGATCCTTTCTCTTTTGAGTCAGCTGGTCCAGATGTTCCTGGTGCGAGTTGAGGCGTTTGCCGACCAGAGTCAGTTGTTCTTCGAGCGCTGCAGATTGAGTTTCCAGTCTGGTTTTTTCGTTATGATGTTTTTGAAAATTCAGAGCCAGCTTCTGTTCACGGGCTTCTGCATGGAGCCATTTCTCTTTTCGATTATTCAGTTCCACTAACAACTCAGGGAGAATGAGAGAAAAATTAGAACCCTGAAGAGACTTCGGCACGAATGGTGTGAGATAGGTCTGCAATTTCTCGAATTGCTCTTTAAGCTCCGTGCTGTATTCTTTTTGATTTTGCAGAAGCTGATCATGGAGCCGTACAAGATGGTCCTGTTCGTGCATCTGCTTTTGGAGTGAGCGATCGGCCTCGGTTACTTTTTTGTTGGTTACATCAAGTTTGGTGCTGAGATTTTCACCAGTTTTTTTCAGCTGAAGACAGTGCTGTTGCACTTCATGCAATTTTCGAAGACGCTCATTGAGCTGGTGCTGTTGATCCTGAAGATGTCCGACGAAGTCAGGGCCTGTAGATATGTTAAGCTCTTTGGCGAGCTGATCACATCTGGTGCGTCTCATCTCTATCGATTGTTGCAATTCAGCCAGAGTTTGTTGCAACTGCTCTATTGTTGCAGAAGTGACCGCGGCCGTATTGGTCAACCCTGAGAGTTGCTGCAGGCTCTTTTCAAGAAGAGCCTGTTCCTGCTTGAGCAGTTTTTCCTCATCATCGACCTGGAGACTGCCGGAGGACAGATATGGGTGTTCAGTTGCCCCGCATAACGGGCAGGGACTGCCAGGCTGCAGTTTGTTTCGCTCTTCTTCAAGGCTTTCAACCTTGGCTGCCAGACGCAGAACACGTTCCTGCTGCTGAACAGCCTTGGCCTGCTGTTGGTATTCCTTTTGCGCCGCTTCAATCTGTACATTGAGCTGGATTCGTTTTTCGTCCTGTTGTTTCAGCAGCGTGTTCGATCTGTCCAATTTTGTAATTTCTTCTGCCAGCTCACGGCGGTGGTCGAGCAGCTGGTTGATACGTTGTGTATTTGCCTGAAGCGTGCCCTCTTGTTGAAAGAGTTCTTCTATGCTGTGAAGAGTGTGCTGTTTCAGGAGATTGGCCAGATTGTCCTGAATACCCTGGGCCTCTTGTTGCAGCTCATTGAATTGGCAGGTGAGTTCTTTTACCTGCTTTTGTTTGGCTTCGACCTGCCGTGCACCTTTTTCGCGCTGTTGTACTCCGGCTGCGATTTGCTGTTTGAGAGAAGCATTTCTTTGGTCAAGTTGGAGATACCTGTTGCTGTACTGCTCTATTCCGCTCAACTCTGATATAAGCTGTTTATCAACTCTGTTGTCGGAGAAATAGCTGACAATGGATGCATTTTCCTTTTCGATCCCGGTGAGTTCATCAAGAGTAATGCGGGATTTAGTGAGAAGAGAAGTCTGCTGGTTGAGTGCTGCCTCACGCTCTTTTTGGGAATCACTCAATTGCTTACAGGTCAGGGTGATCTCTTTATCGAGCTCGCGCACCTGACGTATTATCAGCTCCAGTTCTCTATCCTCTAGAGACTGTGTGGCAAGTTCCTGCTGCAAGGTAGTGCGGCCAGCCTGGGTGGTGTTGATAGTTTCAGCAAGCTTCTGAAGGTCGCGGGCGGTCAGCGCATGTTCTTGCCTTTCTTTCTCCTGTAATGCGCGGGTTGTCTTGAGATGCTCGTAGCCTGGCCTGATCTTTTCGGCTTTTTCGGCCCGCATGAGCTGATTACGCCGGGGGGCCAGTTGTTGCCATTCATCCGTGGCAGACGAAAGTTGCTGGTTTTGTTCAGTGATTTCCTTTGCAAGCTGGTCCTGAGCCTGCAGCCAGTCAAGCTTGTGTCGTAGCTCGTTTATTTTCTTTTCTAAAAGCTGACTTTTGATGAGAAGTTCCTGGCGGCGACTTTCAATTTCTGAAACCTGTTCAGGCATTAGAGGTATGAAGCCATCACACTCACTTTGCAACTTATCGAAGGTAGTCTGGGTGCGCGTCTTGATCTCATGAACTTTTCTTGATATCTGACTGTAAACTTCTGTACCTGTAATCTGTTCCAGGATTGGAGCGCGTTCATCAGGCCGAGCGTTGAGAAAAGTGTTGAACTCACCTTGCGCCAGGAGAATAGAGCGGGTGAATTGTTCGTAGCTCATACCGGTCACGGCAATAACCTTTTGCTCCACTTGTTTCTTACGTGATTCAAGTACCTGGTTGGTGTTGCCATCCACTATCTCATGACGGGAAGGCTGAAGCTCCCCATCTGCCGATTTTCGGGATCGATGCTGAGCCCAGTGACAGCGGAATTTCCCCCTGGCTGTGGAGAACTCGACTTCTGCCCAGCATTCACCGGTCTGCCTGGTCATGATCTCGTTACTGGTCTTGTTTACCCTTTCCAGTCGAGGAGTTTTGCCGTAGAGCGCGAGGCAAATGGCGTCTAAAATAGTGGTTTTCCCAGCGCCTGTCGGTCCGGTTATGGCGAAGATGCCATTGGAAGAGTATTCTCCGGCCGTCAGGTCAATAGACCAGTTGCCGGCAAGGGAGTTGAGGTTACAAAAGCGAATCTGGAGAATTTTCATAATAAATAATTTATTACAGCAGGTTACTGTGCTTGGGAGTCTTCATCGTTGAGCTCCTGCACGGTCTGGCGAAAGAGATCGAGCAGTAGCTCAGACTGCTTCTCTGGAATCTCCTGGGCCTGAAGACACCGGCAAAAGACATCTTCCTCGCTCATCTCCTCCAATGTTTCCTGTGGTGACTGTCGTTCCAGTACCCGCTCTTTCAATCTGTTGTTGACTATACGCAAGACTTCGATCGCGCTGTCGGCAATACCCTCGGCAACGATCTGCTGCAGGCTGGCTATAACTTCGTCGCCATCGTAGAGGATTTCTACCCAGACAGATTCTCCAAGTGTTGTCAGTTGGTCGAGTTGCTCCGGAATAGACTGGGCATTACCGGTAATACTTTTAAGCTTTTGCCAACGAGGGACTGCAATTTCGGTGATATGTGGTTCGGATGCGGCCAAGTCTATAACAAGCACTACTTTATCTTTTTCTGCTTCGTGAAACCCCATGGCAAGCGGTGCGCCACTGTAACGGAATCTGGTGTTGCCGCCAACTCTCTGGGAACTGTGCAGGTGGCCCAGTGCAAGATAAGCGATTGCCTCAGGGAAAATGGTGCCGTCAACATGAACCAGGGAGCCGACGTATAAATCCCGAACCCCATCTCCTTCCACCTTGGTTCCGCCTGCGGCAAAAAGGTGACCGGTGGCAACGATTGGCGGAGGAGCGTGTGAACAATCCGCCTGGATTGAAATGGCATGTTCGCAGACCGCCTGGTAGTGGCCGGCAATGCCTTCGATAAGATTATTATTCTTGGCCTGATGGTCTTCACCCGCTGCTGCGCTACGGACATCCCGGTCGCGGAGATAGGGAACAGCGCAGACGATCAGCTCTGTGTCACCACTACTGTCTTTCAGGAGCAACACCTCGTCTTCGATTTTTTCTGGTGCGCTGCCTACGACATGAACCTGAAAGGTCTTTAAGAGCTCTTTCGGGGCGTCGAGAAGGGAGGGGGAATCATGGTTTCCACCAACTATAACTATGTGGCGACACCCAGTAGAGGCAAGCGAGTGGAGGAAATGATAGTAAAGTTGTTGCGCTCGATTGCTTGGCGTTCCAGTGTCGAAAATGTCACCTGCAACAATAAGCGCCTCGATTTGCTGGTCGGCGATCTGGTTGGTGAGCCATTTGAAGAAAGCCGAGAACTCATGATATCGTTTTCGGCCATACAGGGTGCGGCCGATGTGCCAGTCAGAGGTGTGGAGAATTTTCATAAAGAGTGAACGAATGTAAACGGTTGACCGTCAATGGTGAACGGCTGTGGCAAGAAACAACTATACTGGGTTGTACGGAACATGAAAATTAAATTCTCAGCGGTCAGAACCGTTGACAGCCTCCAGCAATAGGAATAAGTATAGTGTTCCACAGGGAATATTCAATGCTTTGCCTTGTTGCAGAGACCGCGGGAGTCGTTGCCGGTATACTCGCGGGGGCAAAATCATCAATAATCGGTCAATTCCTCTGTAGTTGGAGTGATCAAACCTCAAGCCGGTCGCAATCCGGCATTTCGCATTGAGCACAGGTAACTGAGTTCTGTGCTGTAAGGGAGTCATACGTCATGGGGCTGGAGAGTGCAATCACCTTTGTCATTGCTATATTTATTTTCGCAATCACCCCGGGACCTGGGACATTCGCTATTATTGCCCGGGCTCTGGTGTCGGGTTCCTCCTCGTGCGTCACTCTTTGTTTCGGGATGGCCATCAGCGATGTGGTCTATCTGTTTCTGGCCTGTCTGGGCTTGGCGACAATTGCTGAAAATTACGGAACTGTCTTTACCATAATCCGTTTTGCCGGTGCCATTTATCTGTTCTACCTGGGCTGGAAAATGTGGACCACTGAAGTGAAGATGGAGTTCGCGAAGGAGCGTGAAAATCCCAAGGGGCATTGGGGAGGATTTATCCAGGGTTTTCTGATCTCTGCCTCAAACCCCAAGGTTATTCTGTTTTATATTGCATTTTTACCATCGTTCATGGATCTCACAGTTCTTTCGATGGCAGATATAATCGTTGCAGCCGGACTCACCATCGTTGCATTGATGCTGGGTTTGATGCTGGTTGCAGTATTTGCTGGTTCTGCCCGAAAAATGTTTCGTTCTGAACGTTCAATGAAGAGACTCAACCGAACGGCGGGAAGTGTGATGGCTGGTGCCGGGATATATCTGGCCACCAACGGTTGAGTTCAGTGAATAGAAAAGTGATTTATCGAGGAAGATATGAGAGCAAGTATTGGTCCGATTCTCCTGATTATTGTTGGCGCATTGTTGCTGCTTTCCAATCTGGATTTGATTCATTTAGGGGATTTACGATTAATTTTGAAAAAGTGGTGGCCTGCGTTGTTAATCGTTATCGGAGTGTTGCAATTACGTAAAAAGTGATAGCCTGCATTTTTCATGGACACTGTGTCAATTTGGTTGCGACTGAGAATATTTCGAGTATTCAAACGGAATATTGATGAGCAATTGGGAATTGCAGCACGTGCCTGTTGCGAAAAAAAGCGCCAGCCAAATACCTCTTTTCGGGTATTCAGTGGCGCTTTGTATTTATCCGCGATTGTATTTAGCCGGAGATTCTATCCGTAGACCAGTTCTCCCCCCAAAAAGCCAAGCCCCCCGGCACAGGCCATACAGAGCAGATAGATGACCAACATCCGGGTGGAGCTGGCTCCCTTGAGCTTTGCCATAACCGCAGTTACCAATAGCCCGGTAAGCAGCAAGGCCAGAATAATTTTAATGATAATAATTGGTTCTTTCCAGCTGCCTAGTTGATATCCTGCCCAGTCCAGAGCACCGGTTATAAGTGTCGGCACCATGAAAATCAGGGCCAGCACTACGCAATGAAAGGCAGTTTTATCAAGCTGTTGATTTTTAAATACAAAACCGGTCAATGAAAAGATCACTGCTCCGATAACCAACCCCATTGGCAGGTGCACTACGATGGGGTGGAGTGGGTGACTAAAACCCATTGTTTCCAGAAATTGATAGAGTCCTGCTATCATGGGAGCCTCCTTGGAGTGAGAGGTAAGGTTTTATTGTAAGAGTCGCCTTGAACGTGTACGGCGGCGGGCAATAGTTTCTTTGGTCCGGATCAGCCCCGGTCCAAATTTTTCAGCCAGGTATAAATATCTGCAGCATCCTTCTTGGAAACTTTCTCTTCTGAAAATGGCGGCATGCTGGCTGTATTGGGTTTTCGAAGTATTCTGAGAAATGATCCAAAACCCATTCTAAGCCCGGCTATCTGAGCAGCCTTACCGTCATCGCCGTTTTCACCGTGACACGCGTGGCAATTGTACATCCTATACCATCTCGCCCCATTTTCGGCATTTCCGCCAGGACCGCTGCAGCCTGTTAGCATCATAAGGGCAACAAGCAGAAATACTCCACTCAAAGTCGGTAAATAGCTATATCGATCCATTTTGCGCTCCGCACCGGGTAATCGGTCGTTAAAATGCCGGAGTGAATTAGCTGCTGGTTATCTGAATTGTAGCAAAAACGATGTCGAATTATCGGACTATCCTGCAAAAAGCGTATTGAAACAGGCGGAAAAAGGCAAGATGAAATTTGGTTAACTTCTCGAAACCAGATGGTTTCACCGTGCGCGAATTGAGCTTTTCAGATGATATGTTGCCCGGGAATATCACTGCGGTCTTTCATACAAATGTAGCCTTGGTCAACGAGGTATGAATGATGCTGAAGGGTTATGGAGTTGATATAAATGTCGGCGCCAGCCTTGGAGAGGGTAGAAAGAGGGATGTATTTGTTGTTCAGCTGCAATGGGTCGTTGGGATCACTTTCGCAGGAGAGTATTTTGACGGCAGGGGTAAGATGGTAGGAGGCATTGAGTTCCTCTATTGATACCCAGACACCGTCAAGTTTTGTTCTGCCTTGGCTGACGAGCTTTTCAAGGTCTTCCTGGCAGACAAACTGAAATTTACTCATCTCTTATTATTGTCATGTAAAAAATTGAAATTACACTGATTATATCTGCATAAAGGTAAAAAGCAAGAAAATAGCTTTGCTATCCCCGCATGCTGCATCATGAGTTGGAATATTGTGTTATTACAAGATACTAACCCACATTAATCCTACATGGATAGTGTTTTGATGAGAATATGAAAAAGTGTTTTATAACAACAGGCTGTAAGCTTGGTGGGTCCTCTCATAAACAGCTTTCCAGCTGAAGTGATCAATTTTTGAGGCCAGGGGGTGGAGCTGTACTTCCGGTTCTTTTCTCGTTTGGGTTATCGATTCTGTGAGAGCTCTGGCAAGATCAGCGACAAAGTCTGATTCTTTTTCGGGCGAAACGCAGTCATGTCCTGCGTCGGTGGGAAGTGGTACCAGAGTTATATGATCTGACTCGAGAATAGAAGCTATATAATTTGTTCCCGGCAAATCTGTGGCGATAACACGACAACCTGAGACGATTGCTTCAAGCATGATCAGGGGGAGTCCTTCAAAAAAAGATGGCAGCACCATTATGTGTGCCTTTCTCATCAATGCTGCAAGTTGGGACTGGGACAGTTGTCCGTGCAGTGTAACCTTGTCGCCCAGTTGTTCGGCAAGTTTGACACATTCCTCAAAATCAGTACCGCTGCCGCTGCCGATGAGATCGAGATGAATGTTGTCCTGCTCAAGGGAGGAAAGCGCTTTGAGGAGCCAGGGAACGCCTTTGGCTTTACTGAGCTTTCCGGCATAAAGAAGACGAACAGCAGACAGGGCTGGTTTATTTTCCTGAAAAAACAGGTTTTTATTAAATCCACCTCCGGCAACGGAGATTTTTTTTGTATCGAACCGATACTCCCGCTGGATTTCTTCTCTTTGGGCCGGACTCAAGGCAAGGATATGATCAATGTTTCTGCAGCCACTCATCACTCTTGGGCGCAGATGCGGACAGTTGCGCAGCTGCCTGAGGTCTGTTCCGTGGCAGGTGGTGACAAGTGGGATGTGTGGAAACATTCTGGCCGCCAGCGAGGTGACAAGCCAGAGATGGTGGCTGTGGATTATATCCGGGGCGAAACGATCAATTACCTGGCAAAGTGCGTTACCAAAAGCCTGCTCATAGTGTCTGATCTCATCACTGTTCAAATCTCGGAAACGTCTACTGGCGTAAGGCATTACGTCGCTCATCCCGACGATATTGAACGGGAGGGCACTGGAGTTAAACTCGACATAGGTGCACTGGCTGGAGGGGAGAAGGTCAATCTCCGGCATCTGCTCACTTTGTATTCCGGCCAGCAGGTGATTGTCGTGGCCCTCATCAACCGCAGCACGCAACATCTCCTGCACATAAATTCCGCTGCCTGTGGAATCGGGTCGTTGGCTGATCAGGTGGAGAATGCGCATGCTATTTCACGTAAATTGTCTTGTGCTGCTGGGTTTGGATCAGCTTTAAATCAATTTTCCGAACCAGCGATCTCAACAACTGGTCTCTGGTATTCCTGGTCTGGTTCAGTAAAAGGGCAAACAGGACCGGGCCGTGCTGGCTTTCGATATAGCCTGCGTAGCAGTAGATGGAGTCCATGGTGCCGGACTTTACCTGAGCATCAAATTTGATGGGCAAGAGATCGCGATAGGGTTCAAATGCCTCAAGGACTTTGAGTAAGGCCGAAGGGGTTGCAAGCGTTTGCCGCGATAATCCCGATCCTTCCATGATGCGGATTTGTTCCCGGGGAATCTGTAATTCACCGGAGGCCGTATTTTCGAGGAGATTTCGAGTTTTTTCCCAGCTGGCCGGGTAACCGTAGCTTTTGGCTGAGGCCACAAGGATGAGTTGGTTTGCTATGAAGTTATTGGAAAAACGTAAGCAGGATTGAACAACTTCTCGGACCGTCTGCGATGAATACTGGGTGTGGATTAACCTGGCAGTCGACGGAACTGTACCGGTCCTGAGTTGCAGGGTTGATTCGACTCCTTCTTTTTTGAAGAGTTCATGGAGCAGTTCGCCGCTGTAACGAAGATGGCTGGGGAGATTGCCTTGAAGATCAAACGCTGCCGGGTTGACCCGGTGCAGACCGGATGGAAGTTGACGGCCAATTTCCCGTGCCATATGGGTCATTGGTGTTTGCGGTTCACCGGAAGTTACCTGACCGTTTGCATGCTTGCGAATGGCTATGGAGTTAAAGTTGACTGCCAGTGCTCCGTTTGCGACATCATATGATCTGCTGGAATTTTCAGAGCCGGGTGTGGTAACCGATTCCAGCTGGAACGCACTGTCATCGAGAACATATTCGGAGATCTTGGTAAGCCCATGCTGTTTCATGGTTCTGACCGCATCAAGCAGCACCTCAGAGGTCAATACCGGATCCCCACCACCCTTGACGTACAGCACATTGTTTTTGTCTACATAGAACCTGGTTCGAAAGCGATAATCTTCACCGAGAGTTTTCAGGACGGTGTAACCGGTGAGCAATTTAATAGTCGACGCCGGAATAAAGAGTTCCTCCTCATGCAGGCTTTCGATTATCTGCCCATCTTTCTTAATGATATAACCGCCGTTTTGGATGCGGTCCTGAAGAAGGAGGTGAGAAGCGCTCAGGCAGCTGGAAGAGAGCAGCAGTTGAAAAAACAGGGCCAGGATGGCAACAGGGAACAACGAATGTTTTGACAGCATAAGGTACGGCAATGTTTGCTTCCTGTTCACTGTTTTTGAGGGCAAACAGGAAGCGGCAATAGATGAATCAGATCCTCGGGAGATAGGCCGGCGATTTGGCAATTTGCTCCTCCGGGTAAGCGTAATTGTCTCGTTCTCCCTAAAAGAATCTATAGTATGAGGCCATATCAATCAAGTCGTCTCCTGAAAAATAGAAAAGATTGGTTTGGGGTTCACTGTTTTTCTGTGGATCAAAAGGGAGTTGCAGCCTGTCGGAAATATCTGAAATTGCCTTGTACCACTTCACTATATTGGCACTTTCTCGCCTGAAAGTATACTTTATTTCTCCATCTGTAATCCAGTCAGGCAATGAGGATGAGTCAGCTTTAATGGCCGTAATGAATCAATTACAAAAAATTAAAGCTGACTCTTGCCTATGAATGGGCGCTGAGAAGCCACTCTACCCAGAGTACTTCAATAGCGGCAATTTCAGTTACTCTTCGTCGAGTCCCTGCCAACTGTTCTTGGTAATGGCAAGTTCGAGAGTGGTCTCCTGGTCAAGGCCGAGGATATGTTGCAAGGCGTCAGCCGGTTTAATTCCGGGTGAACCAGCCTTACTGATCACCTGCATGGTGAGCAGATTATCAGTTTCTGTCACCAGGCTGGTGATCAGTGGCCTGATATTGAACTGTCGCTTCTTGCCTTTGCGCTCACGGGAGATAACCAGTTCATCTGATGCCAGAAAAGATTCCAGCAAAGCGACTTGTGATTCGGACAGCGGTTTCGGGAACTCAATCGAATAATTTACCTCGACTACCTGAGGCAGCTTGCCGGAGTGCAGAGTTATGGAATTTACCTCAAGCCCCGGGGGGAGCTTACTGCTGAGAAGAGCAGCGGCATCCTGGGGTGAAGCGAGTGGCTTGGGCAGATCCATCAGGAAATACTCCGCGTTACTCTGCGTACCAACAGGCAGGGCTGGGCCGAATGAAATTTTGGGTGATGGGTTGTAGCCTTTGGAGAAGTTGGTTTCGATCTCGGCACGTCTCAGTCCTCTGAAGATAAGCTGCAAAAGTTCCAGGTGACCGAGAAAGCAGATATTGCCGATGCGGCTGTAGTGCACGATGTACTTGAAATGCTGTTCATCGTGGGCAGCGTTGTTGCGCTTGTCCTGATGCTCGCCGGGTATAAAAGTTCCATCTGTCTTTTGGCTGCCAGGCTCAACCTCGCTGTGAACGATAGGCTGGACCAGGTCGAAATCGCACAGGCCACACTGCTGACAACCGTGGTAACGGCAGTCCGGAGTGTATATTTCCTCCCGGGCGTTGTTCCACTCATCCTTTAAGAACTGCAGATCAATACCGGTCTGCAGATGGCTCCAGGGCAGAACTTCATCGAACTCACGCTCACGGAGGTAGAAATCAAGATCGAGTCCGATCTCGTCTGCGGCTTTACGCCAGCGTTCGAGATTGAAGTGGTCCGACCAGCCATCAAGCCGTGCCCCTGCCTGCCAGGCAGCGTGGATGAGGGCCGAAAGGCGTCTATCACCGCGGGAGAAAATCCCCTCGAGAAAGCTCTGTTCAGGGCTGTGCCATTTCATTTTGCAGCCTTTACGGGGCAGATTCTGTCTCAGGTAAGTTATGCGGTCACGGCTCTCCTCGATGGTGAGCTGTCTGTTCCACTGAAAAGGAGTGTGTGGTTTAGGCACAAAGGTACCGATGCTGACGTTGATCTGCTTTCGACCTTTAGCCACTTTGCTGATTTCGTATCCGGATTTTTTAACCAGCTCAATAATAGCGTCGATATCTTCCTGACTTTCAGTGGGCAGACCGATCATGAAGTAAAACTTCATAACTTTCCACCCCAAACCAAAAGCCATACGGGAGGCTTCGAGCAAATCTTCTTCGGTGATGCCCTTGTTGATGACCCTGCGAAGACGTTCACTGCCGGCTTCCGGAGCAAGGGTGAAGCCGGTTTTACGGACTCTCTTGATCTGGTCCATGATTTCGGGAGTCAGGGTGCCGACTCGCATGGAAGGCATGGCCACCGAGACATACTCATCAGCGAACCTGTCCATCAGTTTCGGCAGGACCTCACCCAGGCAGGAGTAGTCACCGGTAGAGAGCGAGAGCAGGGCCATCTCTTCAAAACCTGAGTTGGCGATGCCTTTTTCCGCCAAAGCCATGATTTGCTCTGGTGTTCGTTCCCGCACCGGCCGATAAGTGACGCCAGCCTGACAAAAGCGGCAACCACGGGTGCAACCGCGGGCAATTTCAACACCGAGCCTGTCATGAACAATTTTGGCATTGGGCACGATGGGATGCAGAAGATGATCGACAGCGCCAAGATCAGAGAGCACACGTCGGTTGACTTCATTCTGCCCTGTATGGGCGACTATTTGACGGACCTTGCCGTTTTCATCGTATTCAGGGCTGAAAAACGAGGGTACATAGACGCCCTCGATTTTGGCGAGTTGTGCAAGCACATCTATTTTGGACAGACCGTCTGCCTTGGCACTCTGGATAAGCAGGCCAATTTCGGTGATAGCTTCTTCACCATCTCCGAGTAGTACTGCATCGAAGTAATCGGCTACAGGTTCCGGGTTCATGGCACAGGCACCACCGCCCAGTACAATGGGATAGGTTTCCTGACGATCCTTGGCGTAAATAGGAATACCGGCAAGATCCAGAACTGTCAGAATATTTGTGTAGCAAAGCTCATATGGCAGAGTTATAGCCAGCAGGTCAAAATTCCCGAGTGGGGTGCCGGACTCAAGCGAGGTAAGAGGCAAGTTACGATTTCTCAGGAGTTTCTCGACATCCTTATCCGGGCTGTAGCAGCGCTCTGCCAGGAATTTGTCCTGAGCATTGAAGATATGGTAAAGAATCTGGAGCCCTTGATGAGACATACCTATCTCATAAAGGTCAGGGAAGACGACCGCACAGCGGACCTCAGCCTGCTGCCACTCTTTCTGAACGGCGTTATATTCACTTCCCAGGTAACGTCCTGGTTTGAGTACCTGGGCAAAATAGTTGCTTTCTGTCATGTGTTGTCTCGTGCTGTTATTCTCGTGTGATTTGGAGGTAACCAGCCTGACTGGGGCTGTGTCGTTTCCGTGCCATTCATTTACTGAAATTTGATTGACTTTTCAAGCGGTGATGCGGTATTCAAAAAGCACAGAAAAATTCTCAACTTAAAGAAATTATTATATCATTTCGATACAGAAGGTTATCTCCCATGAGTTTTCAAACTCGCTTTGTATCCGGTCGCCTGTTTTTACCGCTTCTAACAATTGTTCTGTTTGTGCTGCCATTCACCTGTTCTGCCAAACCTGGCAAAGTTATGATTAACGCAATTTCCCATAACCTCGAGAGTGGGAACGGCGAGGTTGTAGAATTTTGGTTACGCGGCGATACTACGCCAAAAGTTTTTATGATTCCAGGTGAAAAGCCTCGCCTGGTAATTGATTTTTTTAACACCGGTTATGGAGGTCCAACCCAGATAGAGCCGACCGACCCGAACCTTGTGCAAAGAATTCGCGTCGGCTTTCATAACATTCCCGAGCCGAAGACACGTGTGGTTATCGACCTGTTGCCGAACCGGCAAATTGATTGGCAAAATAGATCCATCCATCACAATAATACCCTGCGGTTCACCTTCAAGTCGAAAGATGTGAAAGCTGCTACCGAAACGGTGCTGATTGCTGATTCTCCACCCGCCGCGCCAGCTAAGGTGCCGGTGTTTAATGCCTTACCCTCTAAAGTAAAAACTGGGGTTGCTAAAAAAGCTGGTGTTACTGCTCAGGCCAAAGAGCCGGCAGGGGCTGTGCAAAAAACTGCAGCAAAAAGTGGTTTGCAGCAGGCAGACAAGAAAAAGAAATCAAAAAAGAAATCCATATTGCAGGATGTAGCTTTTGACGATCTCCAGGTACGAAATGGTGAGATGGTTCTTTTCAAGCTTAATAAATTCTCCCCGCCGGTCATTTCGGCACAGGAGAAAGGCCGGCCGCGGGTAATTTGTGATTTTGAGAACACAATAATCGCCAAAAGTATCGCCTCGCGCATTGAGGCTAAAGGTAAGTTTGTAGATACCATCGACGTAACAAGCCAGGAACAGGATATGGCGAGAGTAGTCCTCAATCTTCATCCAGGCAAGGACTATGATCTGCAGCAGGTATTTTTTAAGGAGGATAAACTTTTCGTCCTTATTGTCAGTGATCTGACATCGAGTGAGTGAAAAAACAAACATTCAAAGCGCAGTTCATCATGAGTGGCAAGCTTTCCTTCCTCGCAGATAATGTTGAACCGCGTCGTTCTCAGTACTGTGCTCTCGTCAAGTGCTGATAGTTGTAGCCCGCTGGTCGTTTGATGAAAAAATCCTGATTTTCACAGCTCTCCATTTCCATCAGGTTGGAGAGTTGAACCTCAAGCTCGGCGCCATAGGCAAGTCGGGTCACCTTAATGCTTTGTGGCTGGCGCAGTGGCGGGGTGCTTCTATTGGAATAGTCGATGCGAGCTATGATCTTTCCTTTCTCATCGGTAATGGTCCTGGCCACCAGCATCTTTTGCTCAGGATCTATCAGCAGGAACTCACCTCTGCCGGTCTGGCTGTTTACACCGGATTGAGCCCCATACCTCACCCAGATCCCCTGTTCGGAGTTGTCAGCACGCATTTCAATTATATCCCTGGTGATTACAGGGATTCTGGCACTGATCCAGTCACCCCAGGGCCCTGAAAAGTTTTCAAGCGGTATCTCGTAGATACTGGCGAATTCATTGATGTCGCCGTCCAGGTAGGTTCGGCTAAGAACGTTAACATATTGAAAATTTTCCTGGTTACCGACAAATGCTAGAACCGGCTGGCCAAAAGGGTTGGAAGTGACGAATTTGATCGTATCGGGTGCCATTATCTGGGTGTAGCCGCTGGCGGCTGTGTTTTTCATCCAGCTGGTCAAAAATACTTTTACATCGGCATCAAAGCATCTGGGTCTATCCTGCTGTGCCGCAACTATTTCATCCATAACATCCAGCATGGCCTGGCGGCCGTCATCCGAAAGGGTGTCATGCCAGGGCTTCGGCGCACAACCGGAGAGAACAACAAGCAGCAGCACTAAAATAACCGGCATGAATCGGCTGGGGCAGGTGGGCGCAGAGCGGAAGTTAACAAGCATTTGACGTTTTGGATTGAGGTAAAGGAATTATTGGGAGCTGAGTTCGTTCAGCTTTTTCTGTAGCATAGCTCTATCGCCATCATTGTCAAACATTTCCAGACCCTTGCTATATGCTTTCTTCGCCTTGTCGGGCTGGTTGAGGGCGCGATAGACGTCACCTAAATGATCGTAGATATTCGGATCAGCTGGTTCAAGCTGGATGGCAGTCTGGAGTTCCTGAAGGGCCCGATGGTACTCACCTCGCCGGAAGTGAACCCAGCCAAGGCTGTCCCTGATAAAGCCGTTGTCGGGCTTGAGTTGAACTGCACGTAAAATGTATTCAAGAGCCTCATCCAGATTTATATTCTGGTCGGCCCAGGTGTAGCCAATATAGTTCAAAGCTTCCGGGTGATCAGGGCTCAATTCAAGCACTCGCTGCATAACGGCAACCGCTTTGCTCTGCAGGCCGCTTCTCTCAAGGAGCAGGGCATGTTCAAAGTGAAGTTGCTCACTATCCGGAAAGATTGCAGTACCGGCGGTAATGCTGGCCATAGCTTCTTCGATTCTCTCCTGCTCTTGATAAATCGAGGAGAGCAGGGCGTAAAACAGCGGGTGCTGGGCGGCAGGGTTGCCCGTAGAAGCATGGAGAAGATCGACTGCCTTGCCCTGCATGCCCAGATCACGATAAATACGGACCTGGAGATACACTGCATCGGGGTATTGATCTGTCCCCGGCGTTACTCCCTGTAGATAGCGAAGGGCCTCCTGTTGGTGTTTATCCTGATAATAAACAAGGCCCAGCAGGTAATTGGCTTCAGAGCTCAGTTCCCCCCGACGCAACAACTCAAGCAACCCAACAGCCTCTTCAACCTGATCGAGCCTGAGAAGGATCTTGGCGATGGCCATGTCAAGCCGTTCAGTGCCAACAGCTTCCTCGCGATATGTGCGCAATTCGGAGAGCGCCTCACTATCTTTTTGCATGCTGAGCAGGGTTTGAATCTTTCCGAGAATTGCCCGCTCATCGTTGTTGTCATTGGCTATTATAGTGTCGTATAGCCTGAGGACATCACCATAAAGTTCCTGGGATTCGTAAAAATCGATTAGCTCGTAGCTGAGTTCCGGGGACCAGCTTAATTGCAGCGCTTTTTCGTAGACTTTTGCTGCAGCCTCATACTTGTTTTCCAGGTGCAGGAGCCGTGCGAGATATATCTGGGCGAATTGCAATTCGGGATTTTTCTTGACGAGGTCTTGAAAAATATCCTCAGCTTGATGGTAGTCATCCTGCTGGACGAGCAGAATTCCCAGTCTCAACTGGACACCTTCATTCTCGGGGTCCTGTTTCAGGACGCTACGGTAAATCCTGATCGCCTCCTGGCGCTGATTCAACTGAATCCTGATGTGTGCCAGAAGCAGATGCTGGGAAATGTCGCCCGGGTCTCGCGCGATTACCAGCTCAAGGGTCTCGGCGGCTTTGTCCATCATGCCAAGGCGGTAGTACAGGACCGGGATCTTTTTTTCTATATGAATAGCCTGGGGATCACAGATGAGCGCCTTCTGATAGGCCTCGAAAGCTTCATCGAATCTGGAAGCATATTCGGCGTGACTCCCCCAAAGAAAGTAGAAATATGCGCAGGAGCGATCGGCACGCAACTCCTCCGCGTTACCACTGGTCGGTGCAGCTCGCGTACCTGTGGCACATCCGGTAAGGACCGGAAGCAGAAAACATATTGTGAGGAGGCGCAGGTATCTTTTCATATCCTCTCTGCCTGGGATTCAGGTCATCTAAGTGCGTACTGCATAATCTTTTCAGAATAGTACTGGTTTTACGGCTTCAACAACGGATCTGTGTACCTCTTCAATGGGCTTCTCGGCATTAATGCGTCGTATAAAAGGCAGATCGAGTTCGCTGAAAATCCGACTGACTCTGGTCAGGGATTCTTCCTGCTCAAAATCGTTTAATTGTTCTCCCCGACCGTTGGTTATCCGCTCAAGGCTGGTATCGACAGAGACTTCGAAGATCAGGGCTATATCAGGTTCCGGGGCAAACTGATTCAGCTTGATGATCTCCATCGGGTCAAAACCGTTGGCTCCCTGATAGGCGGCTGTGGAGAGGTAATATCGGTCGCAGAGAACTATCTCACCTTTTTCGAGAGCCGGCATAACCAGTTGCTCTATATGTTCTCTGCGGTCAGCAATAAAGAGCTGTAACTCCTCTTCGCGGCTGACTGAGGTTCTTTGAACGTACAGTTCACGTATTTTTTGTCCGTATTGCCCTGTAGTCGGCTCACGGGTTACCTGGACCTTATGACCCAGGTTGGTGAGATAATCAGCCAGCAGCGGAATCTGGGTTGTCTTGCCGGTTCCGTCAATGCCTTCAAATACTATAAGTCGACCTGGAAGTTCGTGTTTCATGTAATTTTCTGGGATTGATAGTGCTGTTTACGGTTATTACTGATGTCTCCTGCCATTTGTATCGCTGCAGCGAGGCTGGTTGCTGCCGCAACTCCCTTGCCGGCAATGTCGTAGGCGGTGCCATGGTCGACCGAGGTGCGAACAATGGGCAGTCCAAGCGTCACGTTGACTCCGTCTTCAAAATGCAGAAGTTTGAATGGAATCAAACCCTGATCGTGATACATGCAGACGACTCCGTCAAACTGACCCGAGGCCGCCTTGAAAAAGACAGTATCAGGAGGAAAAGGGCCATCGACATCGATGCCGTCTCTACGAGCTCTCTCTATTGCGGGAATGATTACTCTCTCTTCCTCATTTCCAAACAGACCTTCTTCACTGCTGTGCGGATTCAGCCCGGCTACTGCGATTCGAGGTCTATTCAGTCCGAAGTCGATCCCAAGCCCTCTATGGGTGATGTGGATGAGCCTGTAAATTCCTTCTTCGGATAACAATTCCGGTACAGATGCAAGAGAACAGTGGATGGTGGCCAGGGTAACCTTTAAGGTTTTGCCGGCCATCATCATGGTGTATTCATCGGCGCCGGTCATATCGACGAGCATCTCGGTGTGACCGGGATACTTGAACCCGGCCGCATGCAGAGCACTCTTGGAGATCGGGCAGGTGGTGATGCCGTCAAGCACTCCGCTCAAGGTGAGTTCAACAGCCTTTTCAATATAACCCGCCATCGCCCGGGCAGTGGTCAGCGTCGGGTTTCCCCAGCTATGCTCTTCCTCCGGTATATCCGAGAGGTTGAATACGGGGATACCATTGGTGGCAGGTTGATCCCCGGGTTGCCAGGAGACTATCTTTACATTCAGTCCAAGGTCAGCTGCACATTTATTGAGAATTGCCTTATCGCCAAGTACTACAGGTCTGATGCCTGCAGGTACTTTATGTTCTGTAAAATAACGCAACAGGATTTCGGGGCCGATTCCGGCCGGGCACCCCATGGTTATACCAATCATCGTCATAATTTCAGTGTAACGTCTAAAAGGAATTAGTCAAAGTATCAGTTGTGTGAAAAATAGTCTGATTATCAGATGGCTCATCAATTTTCAGCCGAGCTCGAAGGCGCTCGTGATGATCTCAATCTGTGGTTCGCCAGTGGCAGAAACCAGGATTGACACAACATCGAAGCGGGCTTCTGTATCAAACAGATTTTCACGGGCCAGGTACTCAAGTGCTGCTTTGGCTATCTGCCGTTGTTTACGTGGAGTGACGGCTGCGGCAGGGGAGCCGAATGATTCGGATCTACGGGTTTTTACCTCTATAAAAACCAGTACTCCCTTGTGGCGGGCGATTATATCCACCTCTCCGGATCGGCAGCGAAAATTACGAAGAATAATTGAGTAGCCACTCTTTTTCAGGTGCTGGCAGGCAATCTTTTCGCCTTCGTCACCCAGGGATGTCCCCGAGAAAAAGGATAAAAGTTTGCCGGTCTGCCTCACTTTTTAACCCCTTTAAATGACCTGCGGTGTATAGGGCAGGGGCCGTGTTCGGCAATAGCCTCCCGGTGGGCCTTGGTCGGATAACCTTTATGTTTGTGAAATTGGTATACCGGGTACTTTTTATGGAAGTCATCCATTATCCGGTCCCGGGTAATTTTGGCGATAATAGAGGCGGCGGCGATAGAGGCGCTTTTGCTTTCACCTTTTATCAACGCTTGCTGGGAGACGGGGTGCGGAATTTCGAATTTGCCGTCCACCAGGAGGTAATCCGGGGCCGTGCCTTTGGTGGCAAGTTCTTCAACCGCGATTTTCATCGCCAGCAGTGAAGCCTGCAGGATGTTTATCTGGTCGATCTTTTTTTCATCCACGATGCCTACGCCGATTACTGCATTGAGCTCGTGAAGCAGCGCAAAGAGTTCAGTACGGCGCTTATGACTGATCTTTTTGGAATCGAGAAAAATGGCTGGATTACAATCTTGAGGCAAGATGACACTTGCGGCAACCACAGGGCCTGCCAGCGGGCCACGGCCAACTTCGTCGCAACCTGCGACTGCCATAAGCCCTTGGCTATAAAGAATTTTCTCTATAGAAAAGTTTGCTGCTCCGCTTGTATCGGGCAAAGTATCGAAAAGGGAACGGTCCATTGGAAATGGAAGGAGGGTAGTAATTTTGAATAGTGCTCAAACACAAAATCCCGGACTGCTGCAAAGCAGCGGCCCGGGTAATAATCGCTCTTACTGAAAAGAGGATTAGCGTGTAATGCCGCGTTCGCGGATACGAGCAGCTTTACCGCGAAGGTTACGCAGGTAGTAGAGGCGGGAACGACGAACGCGACCGCGGGTGACTACCTCTATTTTCTCGATACGAGGGTTGTGCATGGAGAAGGTCTTCTCAACACCGACACCGTGGGAAATTTTACGAACAGTGTAGGTAGCGCCCATAGTTGCGCGCTTTCGCTTGATAACCACGCCCTGAAAAATCTGGACACGCTCTTTGGTACCCTCAATAATACGGATATGTACTTTTACGGAGTCACCTGGGCGAAAATCCGGATGATCCTGGCGCATCTGCTCTGCATTGATTCTTTCGATGATTGTGCTCATAACGTCTTGTATAGGTTGAAGTATAGGAATGAATTCCCTTTCAAATGTCTCTGTTTTCTATCCCTTAAGTGCCGAGCAATCGATCAAGTATGATGGCAACTGCCGAGCGAACCGAAAGGTGATTGTATTCCGTGCCACCCTGAATTGGCGGTAACACGGCATCAGCTGCTTCCATTACTTCCTGGCTGAGTCCATGGGCGGTGCCGAAAATTAGAAGCACCGGACTGCCGGAAGTTATTCTCTCACGAAGTGCATCATAGCTCACGGTGTTGTGATGAACTCTGGCGCTGGTCGTGATAATGAGCGGGCGCTCTGAATACCTTTTGGTCAACTCTTCTATCGCCTCATCCAATGTTGGGGCGAGTTGCACTATTGATAACGCCTGCTTTCTGGCCGGGTTATATTCTGCTCCATAGCCGGATTGCCAGTGACCGACTATTTCCTGCACGAGCTGCTGCTGATCCTCGTATGGGGTGGTAACATAATAGTTATCCACGCCAAAAGTTTTCGCAGCCCTTGCTATATCATGCAGATCAAGATTTGTCACGGCTGAGCCGATAACATCTCCATTTTTATTAACCACCGGGTGGTGAACGAGGGCTATATTTACTGCTGTCATGATGCGGTTCGCTCACTGCCGGCAAGATCTGCCTGTATCTGTTTTACTCTATCATACAGCTTATATTGCTGTAGAGTTCTCTTCTCGCTCTTACTGAAGAGTTCGCCTTTGAGCATTTCAGGGCGTCGCTCCAGTGTTCGCTTGACTGAGTCGATAAATCGTAATTTTTCAATTTCCTCATGGTTGCCGGAGAGTAACTCTGCAGGCACTTCCATGTCGTTCCAAACCCGGGGACGGGTATATTGCGGATGCTTCAGCAGGTTTCTGCTGAAAGTATCTTTGTCCGCCGAATCCGAACAGCCCAGCACACCGGGCAACAGCCTGGTGACTGCGTCGACGATAACCATGGCGGCAAGTTCTCCTCCTGTGAGGATAAAGTCGCCAATGGATATTTCCTCATCCACATACGCTGCACGAAAGCGCTCATCGACACCTTCGTAACGGCCGCATACCAGGATGAGGTGTTCTTCCCGGGACAGCCTTTCCGCAGTGGCCTGGTTAAAGGCTTTTCCCTGCGGGCTCATGAGGATGACTTTCCCGTTGCCGTGTGCCGCTTTGGCTGACTCGACTGCAGCAGCCAGAGGCTCCGGTTTCATCACCATACCTTCACCGCCCCCGAAAGGCCGATCATCAGTCATGGAATGTTTGTCCAGGGCAAAATCTCGAATATTTCTGGTATGAATCTCGATTTTGTTGTCCTGCCGGGCCCTGCGGATAATTCCCTCTTCAAAAGGAGAATTCAGTAACTCGGGAAAAATCGTCAGTATGTCAAAAATCATTTGGGATGACCGGCCCCTTCATCTTCACCACTATTGATTTCAAGCAATCCTTGTGGCGGGTCAATAATCAGTTGCTCATCGTCATGGCTGATAACAACACCATCACTCAGCGGAACGAGATGCTCCTGATCACCATCCTGTATTACCATGACATCCTGAGCACCATTGGAGAACACATGCATCAGTGTTCCGACCGCTTCTCCTGCTACTGTGGAGACTGCGAGGCCGATAAGCTGGTGCCAGTAAAATTCGTCTTCTGCCAGTTCCGGTAGATCTTCCCTGGCAAGAAGTACGCCCATACCGACAAGTTGCTCAGCATGGGATCTGTCACGAACACGGTCAAACAGGACTATCGCCTTTCCCTTTTGCGCCCTGAAGCGCTTGATGGACAATTGGGGTGAAATTTTGCCACCCTTGTCTACCAGGAAAAGCGTGTGATACGTGTTGAGGTTTTCCGGTTGGCCTGAGAACGAGTGAATACAAACCTCACCCTTTAGCCCCTGTGCTTTAATCACAGTGCCGATAAGTAAGAACCTATCTTCAGGGAATGAGAAATGATGCTGCATAGTTCCTGAAGTCGGTTACTCGACTATCTCAAGCCTTGACCGTTTGTTTTCTTTAGCGGCTGCGGCAGCAAGAATTGAGCGCATAGCTCTGGCGGTCCTTCCCTGCTTGCCGATAACCTTGCCCAGATCTTCCGGACCAACTGTCAACTCGACTGTGATGCTGTCATCATCTTCGCTCACAGTAACTCGGACTTCATCCGGTTGATCTACCAGCGATCTGGCGATAAAGGCAATAAGCTCTTCCATACCGCTTATTCGGTGGCCGCTGCTTTCTTGATCAGGCTTTCAACTGTGGTTGTCGGCATAGCGCCTCTACCCATCCAATCCTGAAGTTTGTCGTTGTTGATAACGATTGAAGCAGGATCCTGAAGTGGGTCGTAGGTGCCAACGATATCCAGGAATTTACCGTCACGCGGACTCTCGCTGTCGGCAACAACAATACGATAGAAAGGTTTTTTCTTTCTGCCAAGTCTGGTTAAACGAATACGAACTGCCATTCCGGGTTAATCCTCCGATGTGGTTATATGGGTCTGTTTCGACCCTGCGTAAACCGGATATATACTGTTTATCCGGTATAAAATTATCTTCTACGAAGACCTTTTGGTAACTTTCTGCGTTTCTGGCCGGTAATAGCTCCCGGCTTTCCACTCATTTTCTTCATCATTTTCAGCATTGTTGAATAACTTTTCAAGACACGATTTACATCTGCCACGCTGGTTCCGGAGCCAGCTGCAATTCTCTGGCGACGGCTGGAGTTGATGATCTTGTGATTTTTCCGCTCTTTACGGGTCATGGAGCGAATAATCGCTTCGGTCTTGCCAAGTTCACGCTCGTCTGGTTTGGGAGCGTCTTTCATCTGCTTAAGCTTGTTGATGCCCGGTACCATGCCGAGAATCTGGTCAAGAGAGCCCATTTTCTTGATCTGCTGGATCTGGTCGAGAAAATCTTCAAGGGTAAACTGGCTCTTTTTCAGCTTTTGTGCGAGCTTGTCGGCCTGTTTTTTATCGACTACCGCTTCGGCCTTCTCAATGAGGGTAAGAACATCGCCCATGCCGAGAATTCTGGAAGCGACACGATCAGGGTGGAAGACCTCAAGCGCATCGAGTGCCTCACCGACGCCGACGAACTTAATCGGCTTGCCGGTAACATTCTTGATGGAGAGAGCGGCACCACCACGGGCGTCACCTTCCATCTTGGTGAGAACAACACCGGAAATTTCCAGGGTCTCATTAAACTTATCAGCGACAGTAACCGCGTCCTGACCGGTCATGGAGTCGGCAACAAACAGAATCTCTGAAGGCTGTACAGCTTTCTCGATCTCCTGCAGTTCACCCATGAGGTTCTCATCGATATGCAGGCGGCCTGCGGTATCAATGATCAGTGTATCATATCCTTCCTTATTCGCAGCATCGACCGCTTCACGGGCGATGTCCACCGGATTCATCGCGGTGGTGGAAGGATGTACCGGAACGTCGAGGCGATCTCCAAGTACTTGCAGCTGCTCGATTGCTGCCGGGCGGTAAATATCAGCAGGAACCAGATAAGGTTTTCTGCCTTTGCCCTTAAGCATCCGGGCCAACTTACCAGAGGTAGTGGTCTTACCGGAACCCTGCAGACCAGCCATCATGATGATTACTGGTTGACGGCCATCAAGTCTGATCTGTTCTGCTTCGCCGCCAAGAAGAGCAACCAACTCTTCATGGACGATCTTGATAACCTGCTGACCTGGAGAGAGACTCTTGGATACTTCACGGCCAATCGCTTGTTCCGTTACCTTGGCAACGAATTCCTTGGCGACCTTGAAGTTGACATCAGCATCGAGCAGGGCAATACGCACTTCACGCATTGCCTCCTTGATATTTTCTTCAGTCAGTATGCCGTGGCCACGGAGTTTCTTGAAAACTCCTTCCAGCCGGTCTGTCAGGTTTTCAAACATAGTCAGCCGTTATTGTATAAACTTTATCACAATTAAACCCCGTAGGTAGTCTGGCTCAGAGCCAGCGAAAAACGAGGTGATCGTAACCGTATAAATTCATTAAAACCGATAGTCCGGGTTGGCATGGTAGTAGTTGGTTCCTGCTTGTTGCGGGAACAGCGCAGCCCGGTCAGCCCAAAAGAGAGCAAGATACTTTGTATAGAAAGGTATGTCAAGCAGGGAACAAAATAGCCAGAAAAAAGTGATAATACAGCTTTGCTCTAAGCTAAAAATCTCCAGGTAGCGCGCTACTTGTTCAGGGGTAGGCTTTTTAAAAAATGACTACCTGCAGAAACGGAGTATGACCGGTAACCCATCACCATGTTCCATATTAATAATGGTGATGGAAGATACTGGATATTTTTTGCTGCTCAGGCGATACGAGTTCTGAAGCCGTGCAGGGGCAGGTAGACGAGAATCGCAGGCCAGCAGAGAAGTACTGTTACTGTCCAGAGCAGTTTAGCGTTTTTAGAAAGAGCCGGCCTGAAAAAAATATCCCGAAAGACAAAGAACATCATAATCACATTTATCATCAGGCCAACGGTGGTAACCGGAATGAGGATGCTGAGCTGCCTCATGTCTGGGAGAGTCAACAGCAACCAGATAAAGATTGCACCGAAGAGGATAGCGAAAATGGAATAGGCTTTTTCAAATGTGTTCATAATCCGTAATATTCGAAAAATTGCAAATCAGCGCTGGAAAGTCTGGATCGAATTTCTCACCCTGGTTCGTTATCTGATTCGTCCAGCCGACCCGTATAATCAAGGGACGAGCACAATGCTCATAAGAAAATCGAGCGCACCCAGCCGGATAATCTCAAATTGCGAAATCGAACATAGCGTATTTGCAGAGGCTGGTCAACAAAGGCTTGTCGCTACCCCAGGCGATTCGATCAGCTCCCTAAAGCACCGAAGGTTGCGAGTTCTTTATGAATGCATATAATGTGAACTGGGTATAATTATTGGAAAGTCTGATTTTGCCTGCAAATGATCTAGCAAGAGAATGAGAAATGGAAAAGGCGACCGAGTCGAGGATAGAAGAGCACTTTCTGACAGAGCAGCCGTTTTACCTGCAGCAGGGCAATGAGTTACAGCTTGCCCTGGCGGCCTATGAAAACAGGTTGCCCTTACTCATCAAAGGACCAACTGGATGTGGAAAAACCCGCTTTATGCAATTTCTCGCCTGGAAATTGCAGCGACCTCTGATCACAGTGTCCTGCCATGACGATCTGTCAACC
This sequence comes from Desulfosediminicola ganghwensis, assembly GCF_005116675.2. Classification (NCBI taxonomy): domain Bacteria; kingdom Pseudomonadati; phylum Thermodesulfobacteriota; class Desulfobulbia; order Desulfobulbales; family Desulfocapsaceae; genus Desulfosediminicola; species Desulfosediminicola ganghwensis. The sequence continues at coordinate 4,637,692 of NZ_CP050699.1, read as the reverse complement.
TCGGATCTGGTGGGCAGGTATATAATTCGCGGCGGCGAAGCGGTGTGGGTCGATGGTCCACTGGCGCTTGCGGTGAAGGCAGGTGCAATCTGCTACCTGGATGAGGTGGTTGAGGCCAGAAAAGATACCACTGTGGTGATTCATCCCCTGGCAGACGATAGGCGGGAGTTGCCTGTGGAAAAACTCGGCAGGCTCTTTACGGCCAGCCCCGAGTTTATGCTGGCTGTGTCGTATAACCCCGGCTACCAGAGTGTTTTGAAAGATCTTAAGCCATCCACCCGCCAACGATTTGTTTCACTCTCTTTTGACCATCCTGAGCCTGAATTGGAGTGCCGCATTGTAGCGAGTGAGAGCGGCGTAGGCCAGAACGTCGCAGCTCAACTGGTGAAACTCGCCGGCATGACCAGGAGTCTTAAAGATTTCGGTCTGCCGGAAGGGGCATCAAGCAGGCTGCTGATACAGGCCGGCAAGCTGCACGTAAGCGGCATCTCCATCATTGAGTCGTGCAGGGCAGGTATCACCAGGAGTCTCACTGATGACCCGGATATGCTTGCCGCTATGGATGAAATGCTGGAGTCACTCTTTTAGCCGCAGTTTTTATCGCATCTGATAATGTATCTTCAACAATTAAAAGACCAATTTTACAGGGAAGTTTCTCCATCCCAGCCTCAGGAATGGGAGGTTGAAGAGGCGCTTGAACCAATGCTGGAGCTTGATGCTTTTCAGCAGCAGGCACTGTTGTCCCATGTTCATGCGGTCTGGCCGGTGAGTCAGAGTCTCTGTGTCTCGTATATCCAGTACGGTGTTCAGCATATTGACAGGCTGGGAACAAATCTCTCAGAATGGGTGAGGCAATGCCTCGGTCGATATGAAGAGGATGGACTCAGGGGTTCAAGGCTCTTCATGTCGGAGATAGAGGAAAATTTTTATGCCAGACTGACAGGTCTGGATGGTGCATATTTTGAGCAGATAAGGGGGCGGCTGCAACATTTTATCCGCGGAGTATCCGGGGTTGACTTTCAGCTTGAACCCCTACCGGTCGGCGGTAGGGCCTGGACTGATGGAGAAACCATATATTTACCGAGAAAAATCAGTTACTTTCCTGAACAAAGCGATAATAACCGGTTTTATAACTTTCTGGTTTGTTGCCAATGGGGATATGTACGACTGGGGGTGCTGGGGAGTGAGCTGGGAAAGAGCTATTGTAACTCCACCAGCGTGACAGCCGATCAGCTGGAAAATCTCCTTGACGATTATGATCAACCGGAAGTAGCCGGGAATATCTATCAATTCCTGGAATTCACACGGGTTCTTGCAATGCTGGCAAGAGATCTGCCTGGTCTGTGCCGATTGGTTCGTCCCTTGCTGCAGTACCTTGTACACTCTTCTCAATATCACTCTGCCCTGGTAGCCAGGGGCATTTATTACAGTAGACTATTGGCGTTGGTCAGCGACAGGACTGATGTGGTTGTAGGTGGTGGCACTGCGGGTTACCCTGGGAGCCACCAGGAGACTATCGAGCAACTCCCTGCGTATTATGAAAAAATACAGGAAGAGGTGAGAGCAGGTAGTGTTGATGATTGGCAGATGTTTGCCGATTTTACAGGGGTGCTCAAGTTCGATAAGGTTCAGGATTACGTTCTGCGCAGACGCTCAGAGCAGAAGCAGGTATTTGTAGATCAGTTAGCGGCTGTTATCAGAAAACATCTGTTGGAGAAAGAGCAGAATTCGGCAGAGAGTGATATGGCCGGCGGCTCCAGCACCGATGCTGCTGATAGTGGCCGATTGGCAGTGAGCGTGGCTCAATCGACGGATGATAACAACACCGGTCAGGTTCTCAGTATCAACAATGAGTCGATGGAGCTTTCAGCGGAAATTCTCGAAATTATGGCCAGCATCTCAAATGATATCGGCCATGTTCCGGAAGGTTATGTTCAGGCAGCTGCGGGGATTGCCGGAAGGGCGGTTTTTACTCGGGGAGGCGAACAGCTCGGGGAGTCGCTGACCGATAACACAGGCACTGTCCACCTGTATGATGAGTGGGATTTTCGCAGGCAGGGGTATCGGAAAAACTGGTGTTCTCTTGTCGAAAAAGAGATTCAGCCGGTTACGTCGAAGTTTATCCGGAACACAAAGGAGCGATACCGCGGCTTGATGCTGCAGCTGCGAAGACAGTTCGAGATGCTTCGGGCTGAGCATAGATTCGTTCGGCGAAGGCGTTACGGCGATGATATCGATTTTGACGCATTGGTGGAGGCGAGAGGAGACCAGCGAGCCGGGATTGCCCCATCGGAGCGCCTTTTTATTCGACTGTTACGCGACGACAGGGATATTGCGGTAATGTTTCTGGTGGATATGTCCAACTCCACTGAGGGCTGGGTGGGCAATGCCATAAAAGAATCGCTGGTGCTGCTCAGTGATGTGCTGGAGGTTGTTGGTGACAGGTATGCTATCTATGGATTTTCCGGAATGCGTCGTTCTCGTTGTGAGCTGTTTCGTATCAAAGAGATGGATGAGACATATGGTGCAGATGTCGAGCAGAGGATATGTGGAGTTTCGCCTCGGGAATATACCCGGATGGCACCGGCGATACGGCATCTGACAAATCTTCTCGCAGATACGGATGCCAGGGTTCGTCTGCTGATAACACTTACAGACGGCAAGCCGGAAGATTATGATGGTTATCGTGGTG